>CAXUNW010000090.1:0-9518 GCA_964252505.1 uncultured Acidobacteriaceae bacterium | reverse complement strand
TCCGTCAGGATCGCGCCGCCCAGCAGGGAGCCGGAGCCAATCCAGCTGGAAAGCAGCGTAAACACCAGCACAAACGCCGGCAGCGACCGCCCCGCCACAAGGTAGTCCGCCTTCGTCTTCACCTTGCTCACCCGCGCCAGGGAAACCGTCAGCAGCGTCAGGACAATTACACCAAGCACAATCGCATAGACATTCATAGGCGTCCCGCGATTGTAGCCCGTCGCTCTACCAGGTGAACCCGCCCGAAGGCGGCGGCCATGCCTCCATCATCTGCCGCAACAACACCACACGTCCCAGGTGGTATGCGTTATGCGCCACCAGGCTTTCCAATTGCTCGCGCACCGTCATCCGCCGATCCGGCTTACCCGCTGGCGACGGACAAACGATCACACGCTCAAGTTCCGCCGGAACGCCCGCCAACTCTTCAGCCTCCGCCAGCGTCCCCAGAAAGCGTCGGCATAGCAACGCCCAGCTCTCCCTGCGCTGTTGCTCATCGGTCGGAAAGCCGAGAGCCGCCCGCGCAGGCACAGGTCGTGGGCTATCCCTCACCCAGTCCAGCGTCATCTGCTGCCAGTAAGCCAGATGCCATACCTCGGCGTAGATGCTGCGTGGCGCGCCAGGCAGATGCCGCAAAGCTACCTCCTCGGTCAACGCCTCCAGAATCTGCGCAGCCGGCGCAGCCGCACTAGCACCCCCTAAGCACTGCTGCAGTTCGTTCATTCCACCCTCAAGAAGCGACCGCCAGCCCAGCCGGGGCCACCGGCCCGTCCGCCGACGGGGTTGTCCCCGTTATCTTCTTCTCCGCCACCGACGCCGCAATCTCGCTGTTGATCTCCGCCCCTAGCAAAAGCATCAGCCCGGTAATGTAAAACCAGGTCAGCAAAATAATCACAGCGCCTAACGACCCATAGGTCACCGAGTAGTTGTCGAAGTAGTGCAAATAGATGCGCAGCACAATCGACGCCAGCAGCCATCCTGCAATGCCGAACGCTCCGCCCGGCGTCAGCCAGTGCCACTTCTTGTTCTTTACGTCGGGCGCAAAGTAGTAGATTACTGCGAAGAGCAGAATCAACAATCCGGCTGCCACCACCCAGGAGAACCCACGCGTCAGCCACGCTGCGCTCACCGCTACCCCATGTGGCCCCAGATGATGCTGCAGGTAGCGTGCGCTGAAGTCTCCCCCCAGCAACGTGGCCAGCGTCAACGTGATGATGGTTGAGAGCAGCACCGTCACCAGCATCGCCGCTCCCCGCACCTTCCAGTAAGCCCGCGTCTCTTTCACCTTGTACACCGTGTTGAGGGTGTCCTGGATAGCCGTAAAACCAACCGAAGCCGACCAGATCGCCGCCGCCAGCCCGAAGGTGATCTTGCCGCCACTGGAGTGCTCGGTCGTCTTCTGAAACGTATCCAGAACAATCCCCAGCGCGGAACGCGGAACCACCAGCGCCAGGTAGTTCAGCAGCTTGTAGTAGATATCCGACGCCGACCGGGCGGCCAGCCCGAGAATCGACGACGCACTCACCAGCGTCGGGAACAGCGCGAACAGAAAGTAGTATCCAAGCTCCGCCGCCCGGCTCAGCAGATTGTCTTCATTAAACGATGCAAAGGTCCGCTTCAGGATCACCATCGGCGGTACGCCTTGGAGATCCCAAAGCGAGTGCAGCGGGGACGCCGAGACATGATCCCAGACCCGCTGCCGCAGCGGGTGTGCCGGCTTGTCCATCCGATGATCGTTTGCATCCAAACTGCCACTTACTGCTGGATCCTCAGGCATCGTCGAAGACTCCTCGAAACGTTCAACTCGGGCGAACGTATGCATCTGCCTTGAATAGATGCGGCTTGCCCGCCTCGCGCTCGCTCTTCCTCATGAACCCAGGCCAGGCGTGGAACGCCGCCGAGATCGTCCTCACAATATTCATAGCCACCCTTTCGCTTCGCCTGCATCCAACCCGTTGAGCAATCACCCCGACGCCGCCCCGGCCTAACCAAAACACCTTCCAAGGAGACCATCATGGCCCAACAGCCCGTTCAGCCCCTTACCGAAGACTTCAGCCTTATCGGCCCGGACGCCACCGCCGCCTTTGAGCCCGCGGGACGACCGGCCATCCCCACCGAACACGCAGGCAGCGAGCACCTCGACCTCGCGGGCCGCAAGTCCGCGCTCGATGATGAGGAAGAAGAAGATGAGGATGAAGACGTCGTCGACGACGATGAAGAAGACGATCTTGACGAGGACGAAGACGAAGATGATCTCGAAGACGACGACGATGAAGATCTAGAAGATGATGACGACGAAGAGGACGACGACGAAGAGGATGAAGAGGACGACGAAGAAGAAGAGGACGAAGTGAAGCCTCTCAAAGTCAAACGATAAGGCCCCCCAGAGCGGGTGAGGGCGGCTGGACCATCCGCCCCGCCCGCCTAGTACCCGCTCTCTTGCACTACGTTCTCAAGATCGTTTCCTGCAACATAGCGCCGTACCTGCGCCGCTCCAAAAGCAAATGCGCGCGTCATAAACTCCGGTGTAGACCCACCCACATGGGGAGTAATGAGGCAGTTTGGAGCTGTCCACAGCGGATGCCCTGCGGGCAAAGGCTCCGGGTCCGTAACATCAAGCGCGGCCCGAAGATGTCCCGACGCCAGCGCTTCGACCAGCGCCTCGGTCGCCACAACGGGCCCACGCGCAGCGTTCACCAGCAGCGTTCCCGGCCGCATCAACTCCATCTCCCGCGCACCGATCAGACCCCGCGTCGCCTCGGTCATCGGGACGATCGTCACCACAATATCTGCCGTGGGAAGCAGATTCTCCAGGTACCCGACCTCATAAACCACGGGAAGCTCTCGCCGCCGCCGCGCTACCCGCAACACGGTCACCCCAAACGGCTTCAGCCGCTCCTCGATGGCCTGCCCAATCGACCCATACCCCACAATCAGCACCGTCTTCCCCGCCAGATCATCCCCCAGCACCCGGTACTGCGCTGCATCTGGCCCTGCCGTGTCCAACAACGCGTCACCTGTGGCCCCACCTGCACGCCATTCGCCTCGATTCTGCCAGTCCCGGAACACCGGAAATCGTTTCAACGAGGCCAGAATCGCGGTCAGCACCCACTCCGACGTCGAAACATCATGGATGCCCCGCCCATCGCACAGCACGACCCCTTTCGGCAGCCACGGCAGAATCCAGTCCACCCCTGCCATCATGGACTGCACCACCTTCACCCCACGCAGCTTTGAAAACACCTCCTCCGCGTCTTTGCGGAGAAACGGCAGTATCCAGAAATCGACCTCGAGCTCCTCGCTCCCGCTCTCCGGGATCCGCACGATCTTCGCCTCGGCCGGAAAGTCTCGAAGCAACTCCGCCCGTACCGTCGCATCCACCCCAACTCGCACCGTTCGACCCGTCATAGGCCTGAGTGTGCCAGAAACCTCGACATTCCGCCAACGCTACAGGTGAACCGTCCAGCCAAGCTCCGCCAGCTTCTCTTCCAGGTCCACAAGCGCCGCCTCCAGCGCCTGACGCCGGTGCGGGCTCGATGTTCGCTCGGACAACACCCGCTCCCGCTGCAGCTCTAAAGCCTGCCGCTGCCGCTTCCGAGTCGCCTCCGCCTGAGGGTCGCTCACCGCATCCGCCACACTCGCCGGCCGCTCCGCGTTCGTCATAGCCTGCTGCTCCTCCACCGATTTGCTCTCCCAGCCCCGCGACATGCGATCATTCTAACCTTGAGCACGCTCGCTCACGGCTCGGCCGTCAAGACCCTAAAGGATCCTCACTCATGCGTGCATACCAGATCGGGAACTTCGGCCTCGACGCTCTCCACACAATCCAGCGCGACATCCCTCAACCCGCTCCCGGCCAGGTCCTTCTCCGCATCCACGCCGTCTCCCTCAACTACCGCGATCTCCTCGTCGTTCAGGGCGTCTACAACCCCCGCATGGCTCTCCCGCGCATCCCCTGCTCGGACGCCGCGGCTGAGGTCGTCGCCATCGGCTCCGGCGTCACCCGGGTCGCTCCGGGAGATCGCGTCTGCACCCTCTTCTTCCAGCGCTGGCTCTCCGGCCCAACCACCGCCGCCAACCTCCAGCACGCCCTGGGGGGAGACGTCGACGGCGTCCTCGCCGAGTACCTCACCCTCCCCGAAGACGGCGTTATCCCCTTTCCCCAGCATCTCTCCTACGAAGAGGCCGCCACCCTCCCCTGCGCCGCCCTGACCGCCTGGAACGCCCTCCACCACGCCGGCAGTCCGCCCAGCCCCGCGGACCCCGCGCACACCGTCCTCATCCAAGGCACCGGCGGCGTCGCTCTCTTCGCGCTCCAGTTCGCCAAACTCCTCGGCTGCCGCGTCTTCGGCATCTCCTCCTCCGACGAAAAACTCGCCCAGGCCGCCGCGCTTGGCCTCGACGAAGCCCTCAACTACCGCACCCACCCCGACTGGCCACGCTGGATCGCCGACATCACCGAACGCCGCGGCGTCGACCGCATCATCGAAGTCGGCGGAGCCGGAACCTTCGCCCACTCGCTCAAAGCCGCCGCCCCCAACGCCCTCATCGCTCAGATCGGCGTCCTCTCCGGAGGCGCCACCACCGAGTCCATCCCCCTCACCGCCATCCTTCACAAGCAGCTACGCATCCAGGGAATCTACGTCGGCTCCCGGGAAATGTTCGCCGAGATGAACCAGGCCATCGCCGGTGCCCGCCTGCGCCCCGTCATCGATCGCGTCTTTCCCTTCGCCGATGCACGCGCCGCCCTTCAAACCATGCAGTCCGGCGCTCACATCGGCAAACTCGTCATCCGCGTCTCCGAGGCAGGCTAGCCGCACAAACCTACCAGCCCACCGAGCACACCTCCCGCGGATAGGCACCCTTCTCCAGTTCGTCCACCATCGCAATCCCGTACTCTTCCATCGAGATGCGGCTGTTTCCCTCCTCATCCATCACCAACCGCGTCCCGCCCAGTCGGTACCGCCCCGTACGCTCTCCGGCTCGAAAAATCCTGCCCGGAGCCACGTACGTCCAGTTCACCGCTGTCCTCGCAGCGCCGCCAGCGCCTTCTCATGCGACCGGGCAATCGCCATCATGCCTCCGGCAGTTTGCCCGATCCGATCAACGTCACCCACGGCGCAACCTCCAGCAACCCCGCCCCGCCCAGCTCCGTGACCTTGAACGCGATGGTGTCCTTGCGCGCCCCGTGCCCGTCGAGTCAGCCGCCTGAACCCCGCAGGCGACGTCCCGGGCCCCGGCGGCGGAGCCGTCTCGCGGATGAAGACGCTCCCACCCCCACGGCCCTTGTCGTCTTACTCGTGCATCGTCGCAAACATCTCCAGAAGCTCCTGGTACTTGCCATCCCTCTCCGCCGTCCGCAGAGGCTTCACCCGCTCCACCAGGATCTCTCCCTTTTCGATCGCGCCGCCCTCCAGAATCTGCATCACCTCACGAACATACTCATCGAGAGGCATCGCCCTTGGGTCGCTCGCCTGTCGCGCCCCGCCAAGCTCCGTCTGAACGTACGGCGGCGCCAGCTCCAGCACCTCCACGCTCGTCTTACGCAGCTGCATCCGCAACGCATCCAGCCAGTTATGCATAAAGGCCTTGGTTGCGCTGTACACCGGTCCCGGCGGATACGGAACGAACGCCAGCCCCGACGTCGTCACCATCAGCGTGGCCTGGGGCTGCGCCCGCAGCGTCGGAAGCAACGCCGCCGAAAGCTGCACCACCCCCGTTATGTTCGTCTGAATCGTACTCAATGCGTGCGTCATATCGATCGTGTCCGCCGTATAGTCCTCGACGCCCGCAATCCCCGCATTGTTGATCAGCACATTCAACGCAGGAAACTGGCTCTTCACCGTCTCTGCAAGCGTGGCAATCCCTACGGGGTCGCTCAGGTCGACCGCAAGCCCTGCCATCCCCGGATTGCTCCCCGTCACCTCATCCAGCAGCGCCTGACGCCGCCCGGCCACAATCACCGTGTTGCCCTTCGCATGCAGCGCCTCTGCAAGCGCCCGCCCTATGCCGCTCGTACCCCCGGTCAGGAGGATGGTATTGCCGGAAATCTTCATCAGTCACCTCTACGCTGCTCTAGATGCGCGACAGACTCCTTGGACGCGCTTTCTTTCTTCTCGCCGGCCAACCACGCGGGAGCAGCCGCCTTCGCTTGCAGGCTAAACACACTCCTCCGGCGGCGTCCAAGGCATCGTCCGCCATCGCTCACAACTGCCCGCGTCAAGCCGGCGCAGCAACCATCTAAAATAGGATCCGTCACGTCGCCCGCTGCCTATGTAAACCCCGCCGAAGAGCCCGCCAGGCTTCGGCTCTCCGTACCCCGGCCCGTCCGCACCCTCACCCGCCGGGAGCCGTAACCCCGATCACTGACCAGGAACCCCGCCATGTGGATCGTCCAACTCGCCCTTCGCCGACCCTACACCTTCGTGGTTATGAGCCTGCTCATCGCCATCCTCGGCGTCCTTTCCATCCAGACCATGTCCACAGACATCTTCCCCACCATCGACATCCCCGTCGTCAGCATCATCTGGACCTACGCCGGAACCAGCCCCGACGAGATGGAAAAACGCTTCACCACCATCTCCGAGCGCTCCATGACCACCGCCGTCAACGATATCGAGCACATCGAGTCGCAATCCATCAACGGCATCTCCGTCATCAAGGTCTTCTTCCAGCCTGGAGCCAAGGTCGAGGCCGGCGTCGCCCAGATTACCGCCGTCTCGCAAACCATCCTCCGCGCCATGCCCCAGGGCACCACGCCGCCCTTCATCCTCCAGTTCAACGCCTCCAGCGTCCCTATCCTGCAGGCCGTCCTTTCGAGCGACTCCCTCTCCGAAGCCGACCTCTACGACATTGGCCTCAACTTCGTTCGCACCCAGCTTGCCACCGTCCAGGGAGCCCAGGTCCCCTCCCCCTATGGCGGCAAGGCCCGTCAAATCATGGTCGATCTCGACCTCGGCCAGCTCTACAGCAAGGGCCTCTCCCCTGCCGACCTCGTCCAGGCCCTCACCGCCCAGAACCTCATCCTCCCCGCCGGCTACGCCAAGGTCGGCGCCACCGACTACATCGTCCGCACCAACGCCAGCCCCACGGTCCTCGACCAGCTCAATCAGCTCCCCATTAAGAGCTCCAACGGAGCCGTCGTCCTCATGCGCGACGTCGCGCAGGTCCATGAGGGCTTCGCCATCCAGCAAAATATAGTCCGCATCAACGGCAAACGCGCCGCCCTTCTCACCATCCTCAAGGCCGCCAACGCCTCCACCCTCGACATCGTCAAGCGCGTCCGCCTCGCCCTGCCCCGCATCGCCGCCGGCCTCCCCAAGGCCCTCAACATCACCCTCCTCTTCGACCAGTCCGTCTTTGTCCGCGCCGCCCTCTCCGGAGTCGTCAAGGAAGCCGCCATCGCCGCCTCGCTCACCGCTCTGATGATCCTGCTCTTCCTCGGGTCGTGGCGCAGCACGGTCATCGTCGCCATCTCCATCCCCCTCTCCATCCTCACCTCCATCATCATCCTCAAGCTCTTCGGTCAGACCCTCAACACCATGACCCTCGGCGGCCTCGGCCTCGCCGTCGGCATTCTCGTCGACGACGCCACCGTCGAGATCGAGAACATCCACCGCAACCTCGCCCAGGGCAAAGAGATCGAGCCGGCCATCCTCGACGGCGCCCAGCAGATCGCCGTCCCCGCCTTCGTCTCCACCCTCGCCATCTGCATCGTCTTCGTACCCGTCGTCTTCCTCTCCGGCGCCGCCAAGTCCCTCTTCACGCCCCTAGGCATGGCCGTAGTCTTCGCCATGCTCGCCTCGTATCTCCTCTCCCGCACCCTCGTCCCTACCATGGTCAAATTCCTCCTCGCGTCCGAGGTCGCGATGTACCAGGACCACGAGGCCCCCGAACACGCCCACTCCGAAGCCGAAACCTCTGCCCGTCGCAACGCCAGCCTCATCTGGCGCATCCACTTCCGTTTCAACGCCGGCTTCGAGCGGCTCCGCGCCTTCTATCAGCGCATCCTCTTCTGGGTGCTCCGCCACGCCGCCTTTACCCTCGGCTGCTTCGCCCTCTTCGCCTGCCTCTCCGTCGCGCTCATCCCGTTCATCGGTCAGGACTTCTTCCCCCAGGTCGACGCCGGGACCTTCCGCCTCCACGTCCGCACGCCCCCCGGCACCCGCATCGAGCAGGTCGAGCAGATCTTCGTTCAGGTCGAGTCCGTCATCCGTCAGGAGATCCCCGCCGCTGAACTCACCATGATGCTCGACGACATCGGCGTCCCCTCAGGCAGCTTCAATCTCGCCTTCGGAGACGGCTCCCTCACCGACGTCCAGGACGGCGAAATCCTCGTCTCCCTCAACGAAAAACACCACCCCACCGAGGCCTATCGCCAGCGCCTCCGCGCCGTCCTCCATCAGCGCTTCCCCGACGTCGTCTTCTATTTCCAGGCCTCGGACATCGTCAACCAGATCCTCAACTTCGGCCTCCCCGCCCCCATCGACATCCAGGTCAGCGGCCGCCAGTTCGCCAAAAACTTCGCCCTCACCGAGCAAATCCGTCACGACGTGGCCGCCGTCCCCGGAGCCGTCGACGTCCACATCAACCAGGTCCTCTACGCCCCCGAGCTCCACATCAACGTCGACCGCACCCGCGCTCAGACCTCCGGCCTCACCGAGGCCAACGTCGCCAACTCCATGCTCTACGCCCTCTCCGGCTCCGGCCAGGCCTCCCCCAACTTCTGGCTCAACCCGCAAAACGGCGTCAGCTACAACGTCATCGTCCAAACCCCCCAATACAAGATCGACTCGGTCGCCGCTCTCCAGAACATTCCCATCACCACCGGCGCGGGCATCGGCCCCAACCCGCTCCAAAACACCGCCCCCCAATCCCCCCAGGTCCTCAACGACGTCGCCCAGGTCGAGCACACCACCTCGCCCGCCGTCACCAACCACTACGACGTCCAGCCCGTCTTCGACGTCTTCGCCAACACCCAGGGCCGCGATCTCGGAGGCGTTAGCACCGACATCGACCGCATCGTCGACCACTACCGCGCCCATCTCGCCCCCGGAACCCAGCTCTCCGTCCGCGGTCAGGTCCGCTCCATGCACGAGTCCTTCACGGGCCTGGGCCTCGGCATGATCTTCGCCGTCCTCCTCGTCTATCTCCTCATGGTGGTCAACTTCCAAAGCTGGCTCGACCCCTTCATCATCCTCACCGCCCTCCCAGGAGCCGCCTGCGGCATCCTCTGGATGCTCTTCCTCTCCGGAACCACCTTCTCCGTGCCCTCCCTCATGGGTGCCATCATGACCGTCGGCGTCGCCACCGCCAACTCCATCCTCATGGTCACCTTCGCCAACGACCAGCGCGCCACCGGCATGTCCGCCTTCGACGCCGCCGCCTCCGCCGGTGCCACCCGCCTCCGCCCCGTCCTCATGACCGCCCTCGCCATGATCCTCGGCATGGCCCCTATGGCCCTCGGCCTCGGCGAAGGCGGCGAACAAAACTCCCCCCTCGGCCGCGCCGTCATCGGAGGC
>CAXUNW010000089.1:0-9540 GCA_964252505.1 uncultured Acidobacteriaceae bacterium | reverse complement strand
GCCGGGCTGATGCGAGGGGTGGATCTGATGATGCTGCCCTGCGCCCCGGTGAGCCGGCTGGCGGTCGGGGTGGATGCGGGAGCGGTGCGGCAGACGATTCTGCGGTACACGACACCTTACAGCCTGACGGGGATGGCGGCGATGACGTTGCCGGGAGAGTTGCTGGGCGGCGGTGTGGGCACGGGGGTGCAGATGGCGGCCAGCGACGATGGGCAGGCGCTTGGATGGTTGCAGTGGATTGCGGCGCGGCTGGGCTAGCATAGAAGCGGGGGTAGAAGGATGGGAAAGGTGTTTGCGGCGGGTGTGCAGTGTGTGTTGTTTCTGCTGACGTTTCTGGTTGGCAGCCTGTTACTGCACCCGTTTCACCTGACGACGACCCTTGCGAGCGATGCCGCGCATACCCGGGTGTTTCTGTGGGATGGATTGCTGCTGATGCTGCTGCTGTATGGGTTAGTGCTGCTGCTGGAGCTGGCGACCAAGCGGCTGAGGGGCTTTGGACTGGGGACGACGCTGGCATTGCTGGTGGCTGGAGTGGCGGGGCTGGCGATGAAGTTCGGCTTTCTGAGCGTTGACCGATAGAGGGGACGGCAGCGTTGTTGGGCCGGGACGAGGATGCGGTACTCGATCTTGGGCTGTTTTTGACGTAGCAGGAGTGATCCCCGGGTAAACTGGTAGTACACGATGCCGATAACAGCACTGAGGGACCGGGGCACTGCCGCTGTGGGTTGCGGCTGCGCGATTCAGTCTTTTGACAGGCATGAGAGCACGAAACGAGGGAAGCCAACACCATGAGCCAAGCGAAGACGAACCCCACCCTGACCTCCCGCAGGCTTGAGGACGCGCCAGCGGCGTTTACTCCGGCGATCGACCAGTTTGCCGCATGCCCGGACCTGAGTGTGCGCACCATCGCATATTTCTCGATGGAGATTGCGCTGTCACCGGCCCTTCCGACGTACTCCGGAGGGTTGGGGATGCTGGCTGGGGACACGCTGCGTTCGGCGGCGGATATGGCGG
Source organism: uncultured Acidobacteriaceae bacterium (assembly GCA_964252505.1). GTDB lineage: Bacteria > Acidobacteriota > Terriglobia > Terriglobales > Acidobacteriaceae > Edaphobacter. The sequence continues at coordinate 8,526 of CAXUNW010000089.1, read as the reverse complement.
CGCCGATGGTGGCGGTTTCGCTGGCGCATCGCAAGGGCTACTTTCGGCAGGCGCTGGACTGGTCTGGGCAGCAGACCGAGACCGACGTGCCGTGGAGCCCGGAGGCGACGCTGCCGAGCGCAAATGTATGGCTGACGGTCACGGTGCAGGGGCGGCCGATCAAGGTGACGGCGTGGCGGTTCGATGTGGTGGGGGTGGCCGGCCATGTGATTCCGGTGTTTTTGCTGGATACCGATCTTGAAGGCAACGACTCCTGGGACCGGCATCTGACGGACCACCTTTATGGCGGGGACACCTACTACCGGCTGTGCCAGGAGGCGGTGCTGGGGCTGGCGGGGGCTCAGTTGCTGCATGAGCTTGGGTGCAAGCCGCGGGTGTACCACATGAATGAAGGGCATGCGGCTCTGCTCACGCTGGCGCTGCTGCAGGAACGGATTGGCGATGCGCCCCTGAGTGCGGCGACAGAGGCGGACGTTGAGGCGATACGGAGGCAGTGCGTGTTTACGACGCATACTCCGGTTCCGGCGGGACACGACATGTTCGGAATGGATCAGGCACGGGCGATTCTGGGCGACGAGCGAGTGGCGACGATCGAGCGGTTTGGCTGTTTGCATAACGGGCTGCTGAACATGACGTATGTGGCGTTGAAGTTTTCGCGCTATGTGAACGGTGTGGCGATGCAGCATGGGAAGGTCTCGCAGGAGATGTTTCCGGAGTACACCGTTCACTCGATTACGAACGGGGTTCATGCGGCGACATGGGTGTCCCGGATTCTGCAGGAGTTGCTGGACAAAGAGGTTCCGGAGTGGCGGCATGACAATCAGTACTTCCGATCGGTGTACGGGATCGACCCGGCGCGGCTCTCAAACTGCCATCACCAGGGAAAGCTGAAGCTCTTCAAGCTGGTGGAGGAGCGGACGGGGCAGCAGTTCGATCCGAAGATTCTGACGCTGGGCTTTGCGCGGCGGGTGGCGACGTACAAGCGGGCGAGCCTGCTGCTGAACGATCCGAAGCGGCTGCTGAAGATCGCGAAGAAGATCGGCGGCCTGCAGATTCTGTATGCGGGCAAGGCGCACCCGGCGGATACGGCGGGCAAGGGCTTGATCAAGGATGTGTTCGAGACGGCGGAGAAGATGAACTCGAGCGCCCTGCGGATCCTGTACCTGGAGAACTACGACTGGGAGCTTGGGGCGCAGCTGACGCAGGGGGTGGATGTGTGGGTGAATACCCCACGGCGACCGTATGAGGCTTCGGGCACGTCGGGGATGAAGGCCGCGCTGAATGGCGTGCCCAGCCTGAGCATTCTGGATGGGTGGTGGATTGAAGGGTGCGCGGAGGATGTGACTGGATGGGCGATTGAGGATGCGGATACCGAAGCAGCCGAGGCGGCGAGCCTTTACGACAAGCTGGAAAATGCGATTGCTCCGCTTTACCAGAGGCCGAATGCCTGGGCGCGGATGCAGCAGTCGTGCATTGCGATGAATGGAACATTCTTCAATACACACCGCATGCTGGCGCAGTACTTCGGCAACGCGTATTTTCCGCAGACACCGTTGGCGGATGTGGAGCCCCTGGCGGCGGACGCGGCGGGGCAGGAGATGGCGCTGGCGGGGGTTTAGCCTTCAGCGCCAGGCGGGGGCCAGGGCGATGAGGCCAAGGCCAAGGATGAAGAAGAGGAACATGACGGCGAGGAGGGTTCCGGTGCCGCGGGGGGCGTTCCGGAACTCTCGCCAGACGAAGACGCCCCAGGCGGCGGAGATCATGGTGGCTCCCTGGCCGATGGCGTAGGAGACGGCGGGGCCAACCATCTGGGCGCGGGAGGCGGCGAGATTGAACTGCAGGCCGGCGCCCCAGATGAGGCCGCCGACGATGCCCCAGAGGTGCCACAGGGCGGGTGCGCTTGTGTAGTTGGCGAAGAGGACAGGATCGCCGACGAGCGGGCGGCGCATGAACCAGAGATTGACGGGAATAGCGCAGAGGGCAAGGCCCAGCGCGAAGAACGGAACGACGGTGTAGGCGCCAAGGGCGCGGGGACCCTGCATGGCACGGGTGAGGATGGGATAGAAGCCTCCCATCATGAGGCCGGCGGCGAGGCTGATGACGATGCCAAGGCGGGAGACGCGGGGTTTCTCGCGCTCTCGCTTGCGGAAGGCGACGGCATCCACCGCAATGGCAACGGCGACCAGAGCTACTCCGGCGAAGAGCAGGATCGGATTTGCGGCGGGGGCGAGGATGTAGTTGAGCAGGACGCCGACGACAAGGGCGAGACCGATGCCGACGGGGAAGGCGACGGCGAGGCCGGCGAGATCGATGGCGGCGACGAGGAGCTGATTGGCGGCGTTGAAGAGGATGCCGGCGAGTACCGCGAGGACGATGGCGGTGCCGGACGCCTGACCCAGGGTGGACAGAAACAGGGTGCCTCCGCCGAGGCCGAGACCCCAAAGAAACGATCCAAGGAGGACCCCCAGAACGTAGTCCCAGTAGAAAGACTGGAAGCGCCAGCCGGGGGTGAGCTTAACGGCGTTAGCCCAGGAGCCCCAGCAGATCATGCTGCCGATCATGAAGGCGAGTTGGACGGCGTAGGTAGGGGGCAGGTATGGAATGGTCGCAAGTCTCCGAAGTGCGGGCCTTACAAGAGATAGCTGGGGTGTGTGGATTCGTCAAGAGAGGGCAGGCGGGAGGAGCCCCAGTAGGGATGGGGCGCGTGCCAAAGGCAGAACAGAAGGCGTATATTTCGCAGGACTGCTAAAACAATTGGGTTTGACTGGTGGATAAGGGTATTCGCTTGCAGAGACATACGGGGGTCTGTCGATCTTCCATGGCAAGACGGGGCGGTTTACGTGGGCAACGACGTGAGCTTTGGACGATATCCTTGAGCTCGGGGCGCGTGCGGATGTTCTGCTTGCAGGGCGCCGAACTTGAAGGGGCACCTTGACTCGCTATCTACTGTGCGATCTTCTGGCCCTGACAACGTTCCTGCTGGCTTTTTGGCCGACCGCGGCGCGTGCCGGGCAACAGGCTCGCCGGTCGATGGCGGGCTGGTGCTTTCTGCTGCTGCACTATGCGGCCCATGCTGCGGCCGACGCTGCAAGCGGCCCGGTGGGCGGTGTGGCGCGGCTGATTTCCCTTGCGGCGCTGGGGCTTTGTGCGCTGTGCTTTTTTTATGCGGCGGCGGAACGGGTGCTGGGGACATCGACGCGGGTTTTTGTGTGGGAGGCTGGGGCGGCGGTGCTGGTGGAGTCGGCGGTGCTGGCGTTTGGGATAAGGTCGGCGCCGATGCACATGGTGGCGGCGTGCCTGTTTGCGCTGCCCGGGCTGCATCTGCCGGCACGGGTTCGAACGGATTGGAAGGCGGTGACTCCGTTGACCGCGGGAGTTGGGCTGCTGGGGATACTTATTTTTTCGATTGAAGGCGAGGCGAGCTCGATGCTGGGAGGGGCGATGCTTTGCGTGCTCTTTTTGACGGCGGCCGGGTTTACGCAGGCGACACAGCGTCCGGGTTTGGAGCGGGGTACGTCGCTGATGGCGGCGGGGCTGGCGGGGTGGGGCCTGAGCTATCCGCTGAGTGTGCTTCTTCCGGCGGATAGTCCGGGGAGCGTATTGCTTGCGGAGCTGCCGCAGTATGTTGTCGCTTACGGGATGATTGTGTCGCTGCTGCAACAGCAGGTAGGGCGGATGGAGGAGCTTGCGTTGTTGAACCCTTTGACGGGGCTGCCGAATACGCGGCACCTGGAGAGCCGGTTGGACCGGGTATTTGCGATGTCGGCGCAGCATGGCAACCCGATCGCCTGCATGGTGATCGATGTAGATCGGTTTAAGCAGATCAACGACACCCTGGGCAAGTCAGTGGGGGATGAACTTCTGAAGGCTCTGGCGGTGCGACTGGCGTGGCACATTGGGCCTCGGGACACGCTGGCGCACACGGGTAGCGACGACTTTATCGCGCTGCTGGTGAGCGAGCACGATGAGCATCATCTTCACTTTCTCGCGCGGGCGATGATTGCCGCGGTGGGGGTACCGGTTTCAGTCGGGAAGCATACGCTTGCGGTGACGATCAGTGCCGGGATTGCGGTGTCGGCCACGGGCGCGCATGGTTTGCCGGAGCTGCGACGTGCGGCGGACGAGGCGATGTACCAGGCGAAGCGGAATGGCGGCGGCCAGCTGGTAGTGGCGCACAGCGCGGACTAGGCGAACTGCTCGAGGAAGCGGACATCTCCGGAGTAGAAGTGGCCGATGTCAGCCACGCCGTATTGCATCATGGCGATGCGCTCAACGCCCATGCCGAAGGCGAATCCGGAGATGCGTGCGGGATCGTAGGCGGGGACGGTTTCTCCGGCGAGGGCACGCCGGCGATTGACGGCGGCGAAGACGGCGGGATCGACCATGCCGCAGCCGAGGAGCTCGATCCAGCCGGAGTGCTTGCATTTGCGGCAGCCCTTGCCGTTGCAGAAGAGGCAGGAGATCTGCACGTCGGCGGAGGGCTCGGTGAAGGGGAAGAAGCTGGGGAAGAAGCGGGTCTTGACAGAGGCTCCGAAGAGAGCCTTCATGGCGTGGTCGAGGGTTCCTTTAAGGTCAGAGAAGGTGATGTTGACGTCGACGCAGAGACCTTCGACCTGGTGGAAGACGGGGGAATGAGTGGCGTCGGCGGCGTCGTTGCGGTGCACCTTGCCGGGAATGACGATGCGTAGCGGCGGCAGCTGAGCGATCATGGTGCGGATCTGCACGGGCGAGGTGTGTGTGCGCATGAGGAGCCGTTCCGGAGCGGGTCGGCTTTGCTGACCGGCGACGACGAGGGTGTCCTGGGTGTCGCGTGCGGGGTGATCGGGAGGAAAGTTGAGGGCTTCGAAGTTGTAGAAGTCGGTTTCAACCTGAGGACCGGTTGAGGTGGAGTAGCCGAGGTCATGGAAGACGGCGACGATCTCGTGCATGGTTTTGACGAGCGGATGGGGGATGCCGCGGGGCTGGACCGTGCCGGGAAGGGAGATATCAAGGGCGCGCGATGCGGTGCGCAGCGGGGCGGGGGGAGGAGCCTGAAGGACGGCCTCAATCTGCTGCTTGAGCTGGTTGAAGCGGATGCCGAGGGGCTTGCGGGCCTCGGGAGGAGCTGCTTTGAGCCAGCTCTCGCTGATCGATTTGAGGCGTCCCTGCTTGCGGCCAAGCCAGTGGAGGCGGAAGGTCTCGGGATCGGTGAGGGTGGCGGCTTCCTGGGTGACCTGATCGGCGAGAAGAGCGAAGGAGCGGTCGAGGGTGGCGTCGTCGTAGCTGGGGAGGTCGGGGGCTTGATCGGGCATGAGGTGTGTCGGGCGATAGCAGAGGGGTTCAGAGGGCAAGCAGGACAACGATCAGGACCAGGATACCGAGGGCAAGGGAGCGGCGGTCGGTGATCGCGTAGACGACGGGGTCCTCATGCAAAGCGCCGCGGGAAGCCAGGAGCCAGAGGCGGCTAAGCCAGAGGAGAAGGATAGGCACCAGGAGCCAGAGGCGAATGCTGTTGCGGTAAAGATGGACGGAGTCCGCAAGGTTGGAGATGTAAAGGGTGAGGACAACGACGGAGGCATAGGCGCTGGCCGTCCCAAAGCTGCGCAGCTGTTCGAGGTCGCTGGTCTGGTAGCCGCGACCGTTGCTGGGCTCGGCGTTGCGTTCGAGGAGGCTTTGCAGCTCGGCGAAGCGCTTGACGAAGGCGAGGGAGAGAAAGAAGAAGATGCTGAAGGCGGCCAGCCAGGTGGAGACCGCGACGCCCGTGGCGGCAGAGCCGGCGAGGATGCGAACGGTGTAAAGCCCGGAGAGGACGATGACGTCGACGAGCACCTTGCGTTTGAGATAGAGCGAATACGCAAGGGTGGAGACGACGTAGATGGCGAGCCATTGCAGAAAGTGCAGGGGACGGCCAAGCGCATGCTCGGGTGAGATGGCAGCGAGCACGTGGGGCAAGGCGAGGGCGAGGGTGAGCGAGCCGACCAGAAAAGCCGCGATGACGACGCAACCCGCAAGCGGGGAAAGATCTCCGCCGGCAAAGGGGCGGCGGCGTTTGGAGCGGTGCTTGCGGTCCGCTTCGAGATCGAGCAGATCGTTGACGATATAGGTAGCCGAGGCACAGAGCCCGAAGGAGAGGAACGCAAGAAGCGCGGCGGCCAAAAGCGCCGCAGACCAGGCGTGGGCAAGGAGAAGGGGAAAGAAGATGAGCGTGTTCTTTGCCCACTGATGCAGCCGGATCGCTTTGAGCCAGGCTTTGAGAGGACGCGTGCGGTCATCGAAGCGCATGGCCGGGGTGATGTGGGCGGCGCGAAGACCGCTGGTGAGGGCGGCGTCGGGGTTGGCGACCATCGGGAAGCGGCAGGTGGTGAGCAAGGCGATGTCGGGTTTGGCGTTACCGATGTAGCAGAAGTCGTTGCCGAAGCGGGCCTCAAAGGCGGCCAGCTTATTTTTGCCGGTGAGGTTGAGGTCGCCGTCGGACCCCATGACCCCGGCGAAGAGTCCGAGATGGTTGGCAACCCGCTGGGCAAGCGTCTGGTCGGCGCCGGTGGCCAGATAGATGGCGCGTCCTGAGGCGTGCTCCGCCTCCAGGTAGTCGAGCAGAGGGCGGTTGTAGGGAAGATGCACAACGTCGAGTTCGACGGTGGAGGTGATGTGACGCTTGAAGGCGGCCTTGCCTTCGAGGACCCAGCCAGGCAGGTTGAGGATTGCCGCAGGCTTCTGCCGCGCCATGACAATGACAGAGTCAAACAGGGTGTCGGATTTGACGAGGGTTCCATCCAGGTCGACGCAGAGTGGCAGCCCGGGAGGGAGCAATCCATCGGTTTGCACCTCGTGTACCACACTGCCTGGACCTGCACTCATGTGGATTGACCCCTTGCAGATAGTGTATGACAAGGGCCTGCGGGTTCACGGTCGGTTTTTCCGGATCGGGTAACGGTGGTCACGTCGGCGAGGATGCTTGCCGGGCCCGACAAGGGTTAGAGGGTCGCGTACCGGGAGACGATAATCGATGACGGCAAGGCAAGCCCAGAAACATTCCGAAACCCTGCCGCGTCCTTAGTATCATCTAGAGGAAGACCCCTGACAGCAAGCCCGGCGCGTTCGGGGCCAGGCGCAGGAAGAAAGATATGGTGACTGCCAGCAAATGCCACAGACCACGGTGCCAGGCCATCCTTCGGAGCAGGCTGTTGTAACGCAGCCGCAACCGGCCTACCACGATCCGATTGCCGCTCTGCCCGCTCCGGGCATGGGCGTACAGGACCATGCCGCCCCGGAAAGCGGGCCGCGGGGGCCAAAGCCATCTGGCCGGGCCGGCAGCGCAGTGCGGACGCTTTTGATAGCGGTGGTGATTCTAGCCGCGGTTGGCGGCGCGATCTGGAAGATACGGAAGAACCGGGCGGAGATCGCGGCGACTCCGGCGGCGGGACGAGGGCCGGGCGGGCCCGGCGGCGGAGGTCCTACGCCGGTGCTGGTTACACCGGTCGTGCAGCGTACGGTCCCGGTCTATCTGACGGCGCTGGGGACGGTGACCGCGTATAACTCGGTGACGATCAAGAGTCGGGTGGACGGTCAGTTGCTGAGCGTGAACGTACGTGAGGGCCAGGCAGTGCGGAAGGGGCAGTTGCTGGCGGAGATCGACCCGCGGCCGTACCTGGCGGCGCAGGCACAGGCGGAGGGTCAATTGACCAAGGACCAGGCCACGGCTGCGAATGCGCAAGCAGAGGCTGGACGGTACCGTGCGCTCTATGGGGCGGGTGTCATCTCGCGCGAGAGCCAAGATGCGCAGGTGTCGAACGCGGGACAGGCAAGCGGTGCGATCCAGGCGGATCAGGCCGCGATCCAGGCGGCCAAAGTGAATGTGACGTATACCCGGATCACGTCGCCGATTGAAGGGATTGTCGGTCTGCGGACGGTCGATCCAGGCAATATCGTGCACGCGAGCGATGCGAACGGGTTGATTCTGGTGACCCAAATTCATCCCATCGCGGTGATCTTTACGCTGCCGGAGGATCAGTTGCCGCAGGTCTTAAAGCTGGAGCGGAGCGGAGCCAAGCTGCCGGTGGAAGCGTATGACCGCTCCGAGAGCCAGCATCTGGCGAGTGGGACCTTGCTGACAGTGGATAACACGATCGACACGACGACAGGGACGGCCAAGATCAAGGCGGTGTTCCCGAACACGGATAATGCGCTGTTTCCGAACCAGTTTGTGAACGTCCGGCTGGTGGTGCAGGAGAGGCAGGACGCGCTGATTGTGCCCTCGGCGGCGGTTCAGCAGGGGTCGAACGGTAACTTCCTGTATGTGGTGCGCAAGGGAAATCCTCCGGAGAACCAGGGGGGCGATGGGCCGGCTTCGAGCGGCGCCGGACAGGGTAGGCGGGGCGGCGGTGCAGCATCGGCGGGCGCGAGCGCAGCGGGGGATACGGCGAGACAAGGCGGCGCCGGACAGGGAAATCGCGATCCGTACTATGTGGAGTCGATCCCGGTGAAGGTGGATTTGACGCAGGGTTCGAGCAATGTAGTGGAAGGCAACATACGGGCCGGGGACGAGGT
>CAXUNW010000088.1:0-9823 GCA_964252505.1 uncultured Acidobacteriaceae bacterium | reverse complement strand
GTACCTGCCCCGATAACCCCCGCCAACACCATGATTCGCAGTGCTTTCATCCCTTCCATCGTACTGTCATCCAAATTGTTATGTCATATTGGGCCGCGTTAGTAACACATTCCACGCTTTGCGATTGACACGCTCTGCGCCGCTCACGTAATGTTGGCCCGATCCAAAGTACGGCAAATCCCCGCGACGAAGTGACCGGCAGTTGGTGATCACGGCGCTCGAACGCAGATTTCCCCTTTGCCAGGCCAAGCCTCGGGAAAGAACGATCAAAATCCCCCGGTACGGCTGTATCAACCTTCAGGAGGTCCACCGAATGCGTCTCTTGCACAAAGTATCGACGCCCATCCTAGCCGCTCTGCTGCTTGCCGCCACCGCCCCCGGCGCTCTGGCCCAGGCAATCTACGGCTCCATCGTCGGTACCGTCACCGATAAAGACGGACTCGCCGTCACCAACGCACAGGTCATTGTCGCCGATCCCGCAAAGGGAACCTCCAACACCTACACCACCAATGCGAGCGGCGAGTTCACCGCCGACCACCTCATCCCCGACGTCTACGATGTCAAAATCAGCGCCTCCGGCTTCCAGGGCTTCTCCCAGGCCGGCATCCGCCTCTTCGCCGACACCACCAGCAAGGTCACCGCCGTCATGACCATCGGTGCCAGCACCGAGACCGTCAACGTCAGCGCCGAAGCCGTCGCCCAGCTCAAAACCGACCGCGCCGACGTCGCCACCATCTTCAACGCGCAGGAGATCGTCGACCTTCCGATCCCTGACCGCAACTTCACCAACCTCCAGCTTCTCCTCCCCGGAGCCCAGCAACTCGGCTGGGGCCATGCCGCCAGCGAGAACCCGCAAGGCTCCAAGCAGATCGAAGTCGACGGCCAGGCCTTCGCCGGCGTCGCCTATCAGCTAGACGGAACCGATAACCAGGATCCTATCCTCGGCATCATCGTCATCAACCCCAACTCCGACTCGCTCTCTGAGACCAAGATCACCACCCAGAACTTCGACGCCGAGTTCGGTAAGGCCGTCTCCTCTGTGATCACGGCGCAGACCAAGTCCGGCTCCAATAAGTTCCACGGCTCCGCCTTCGACTATCGGGAAAGCAACGCCAACCTCGCTCGCGACCCCTTCACTCAGCCCACCACAAGCGCCTTCCCCGGCGGACTGAAGAACCAATTCGGCGGATCCCTCGGCGGTCCCATCTTTAAGGACAAGCTCTTCTTCTTTGTCGACTACCAGGGTGTGCGCCAGAAGGTCGGTCTTGCCAACATCGAGACGGTCCCCACGTCGTTCCTGACGCAGACCTGCCTTGGCGCCGTCGCCACCACCACCGGCGTCGCCGGCTGCGACTTCAGCCAGTATGCCGCGCAGTTTGCCACCCCGCCTGCGGGGGGCACACGGACCGGTGCAACACCCTACATCTATGACAACTCCACCGGCAAGCCCGTCGCATTCGCCGGCAACGTCATCCCCGCCTCGCGCATCTCTCCGCAGTTCCTCAACCTGCTCAAGCTCCTCCAGCCCTATGCCCCCAACACCAATGGAACCATCGGGTCGTTTCTCGTCAACAACTATGCCGCCAGCGGTCAGGGCAGCCTCAACGACGATCAGTACGACATCCGCGCTGACTACACGCTCAGCCAGAACATCCATGCCTTCGGCCGCTACAGCCGCTTCACCGATATCCTCGCCGGCTCTCCCATCTTCGGCGCCGCGGGCGGTAAAGGCTTCGGTCTGAACGGTTACAGCGGGCAGTCGCAAGGTAAAAACGGCAGCGTGGCCGCCGGGGTGGACATCGCCATCAATCCGAGCCTCGTGACCGACATCCGCCTCGGTTACTTCCGCTATAACATCACCACCCACAAGTACGACGAGGGCGTCAACTTCGCCACGCAACTCGGCATCCCCGGCCTCAACAAAGGCGACATCATCACCAGCGGCTCGCCCGGCTTCCAGCTCAATGATCCCGGCTCCTACGGCAACGGCAGCAATGCTTCTGTCTACGGCCAGGCCCTCGGCTTCACGCACTGCAACTGCCCGCTCATCGAACATGAGGATCAGTTCCAGATCGCCAACAACTGGACCAAGACTCTCGGCAACCACGCCGTCAAGTTCGGCGTCGATCTGCGGTACGCGCGCAACCTTCGCGTTCCGTCTGACACCGACCGCTCCGGCATCCTGAACTTCGGAACCGGACCGACCGGCAGCGGCTCAGGCACGGACGGTCTCAGCTTCGCTACCTTCGCCCTCGGTGAGGTCACCACCTTTGGCCGCTACGTCAGCACCTCCACCAATGCCAAAGAGTTCCAAAAGCGCTACTTCGGCTATGTGCAGGACACCTGGCGCGCAAAGCCCAACCTCACCGTCAACTATGGCCTCCGGTACGAGTACTATGCTCCGGAAACCATCAATTCCTCAGCCGGCGGCTCGCTTCTCAACCTCGATACCGGCTACCTTCAGGTCGCTGGGGTCGGCGGCGTCGCCAGCAACATGAACATCGCTCCCCCGAAGTACGCCTTCAATCCACGCATCGGCCTTGCCTATGAAGTCAAACCCGGTACCGTCGTCCGCGCCGGCTACGGACGCAGCTTCGACATCGGCGTCTTCGGCTCTATCTTCGGCCATGCCGCCACCCAGAACCTCCCCGTCCTCGCCAGCCAGCAGCTCGTTCCCACGGGCGGCGATAACGCCAACAACACCAACTACACCTTTACCCTTGCCAGCGGGCCGCCAAACCCGGTTCCTGTCACCTCGCCCGCAAGCGGCTTGCTCCCCAACCCCGGTAGCCTCGTCAACTCCCATGCACGCCCCACCACCGAGCGGCTTCCTACACTCGACGCTTGGAACGCAGCCGTCCAGCAGGCAATCGGCAACTCCTGGTCCACCACCATCGCGTATGTTGCGAACAAGGGCACCCATACCCTGGGTGATTCCTCCGGCAACCAGACCAACCCGAACGAAGCAGGCGACTTCCTGCCGGCCATGTACAGCGTGAACGGTCAGGCGCTCCACTTCGATCCCAATGGTGGCAACTGCTACCCGATGGGCCCCAACTGCTCGCCAACCGGCACCGTTGCCGGCGGCAATCTCCTCATCCCAACCAGCGGTGCCGTCTCCAACCAGAACTTCCTCCAGCGCTACTACGGCCTCAAGCTGCCAGGCTGCTCGGATGCCCTCTATGCCTCCGTCGGCGGCGTCAACGCTCCTAACGGCGGATGCGGATGGACCGACAGCATCCAGTACTACGGGGATGATCTCGACACCCACTACAACGCCATGCAGGTCTCTCTCTCGAAAGCCATGACGCACGGCTACTCCATCAATGTGAGCTACGCCTGGCAAAAAGCAATCAGTGAGGCAACCGGCTACGCAACGTGGAGCCGCCCGGCCGTTCGTGGACGTGACGCCGCTCTCCGTCAGCAGCAGATCATCGTGTACGGCCTTCTGCAGCTCCCGTTTGGCCGCAACAAGATGTTCCTCAACCACTCCAACTCCATCATCAACCAGGCCGTCGGCGGCTGGGAGATCAGTCCCGTCATCAACTACTCAAGCGGCCTTCCGTTCACCATCAACTACGGTGAGTGCGGCGCGTCGAACGTAGGGTCTGCTCCGTGCTACCTCAACGGGGATGCCGGATCCTTCCACCCGCAGGTCACCGGCTTCCCCGGCGGACCGAACGGGTTGTCGTTCTACCAGCCCTACGCCGCCAATGCCTCCAAGACGGTCTTCACCGGGCAGCAGGGACATGGGACCTTCTTTGCCGAGTCGCTCGATCAGATCGGCAACGTCGGTCGCAATACCGCCTTCGGTCCTCACTTCTTCAACGGAGACCTCTCCGTACAGAAGAACTTCATCATCCGCGAAGGCACCTCCTTCCAGTTGCGGGCTGACGGCTTCAATGCGTTCAATCACATCAACTGGGGAACTCCGAACGGCAACATCGAGAACGGTGGAGGCATCAGCTCCGGGCCTTTCCCCAACTCCTCCTCCAACCCGCGGCAGCTCCAGTTCTCCGCCCGCGTCCAGTTCTAACCGCAACACGCATCCGCGAAAGAGTAACGGGAGGCCCAAGGGCCTCCCGTTGCTTTTGTCCTCCGCCCAACCACCGCCAACAATACCATCTCTGATCTCCTGAGGAACATGGCACCGCAGGAAGAGCACGACGTCGCGAGGAGAGTACCGCGCCACATCAAGAGCACCGTACCTCGAATGCAAAGAACCCGCCCCGTTAAGGGCACGGCTTCAGCCCTGCCACAAGCAATTCGAACAACACGCGGCTTCAGCCGCTGAGGTGCGTCTTGTCTACACCTGCCGATACCGCCGAGCCCAAAACACACGCCTGGAATCAGCCAAAGTCGCGTGTCAAGCCCCTAATGCACCTATCTCTCTCATTGCAAAAGAAATAAAGTTGGCGTAGCAGTTATCCCCAATCCGCTAAACTTGGTAACAGGATCAGCTCAAAGGAGGATCAGATCGGAGCGTCTTTGTTACGGATCAAACGATCAAGCTAAGTTGTTTGTTTTGACGTTCTTAGCCGTAAGCCCTTTATATAGACGAACTTACAGCGGGTGTTTTGGCGTAAGTGCCTCATAGAAAAAGACTTACACGCGAAGAGTAGGGGGGGTACCCCCCCGAAACTACCAGGAAAGCACTACGGTCTGCCTCTGGTACCCCGCGCCCGGCCCAAAGCGCACAACCGCTTTGGTCAGCCCATCCGGCCGAACGCCCTCAACAATCGCGCCGCTTGCCCGTAGTGAACCGGGCCGGTTCAGCCGCAAGCCAAGCGCGACGTCGCTGCCGCCTTGCCCTTCAAGCTCCAGCGTCAGCGAGTGCGGGCCCACGGTCTGCGCCAGCACCTTCACCTGCGTTGTCCTGGCTCCCGGCAGCGGAAGCTCATGCGGAACCGCTACCTCCACCCCCGCGAGCGGGATCAGGAGCCCATCCTGCCTCGTGCGCGTCCCGCTGACGTCGCTTTTCACCCCCACCGCCCTGCCTGACACCATCTTCACCCGAACCTGAAGGCTCCCGCCCTCCCGGTCAAAAATCAAAGAACAAACTGAACTGCCAACATGCAGCCTCTGAATCTCAGCGTGATTCCAATCTGCCGGAAGGTTTGGATTGACCGTTATAAAACCCGCAACGGCATCAACATCAACGCCGAACAATCCGCGCAGAGCAGGTGTAATCACCATCGCAGAAGACCAGAGCTGATGACTTGTACTTCTTCCAAACGGCTCGAAGAAGTCTCCCGAAAGCAGCTCGGTAACAGCTCCCAGATCCTGAGTCGTTGTTTGATTGGCATTCTGCATCAGGTGCGAATAACCGGAAAGCGCTCTTCCCGAGCGATAATCCGCCATCGCGATCCAACCTGTAAATAAGGGCCAAACTGAACCTTGGTGATAACTGATCGGATCGTAGATCGGATCGCTCGCAGCGACATCGCGAGCTCCCCAATCGGTCGAGAAGTCATGCGAATCCCATGCTCGAAAGCTCTCGTCCGCATGTTCAAGCCCTTTACCGGAATTCCACCAGGCCAAAGCAGGATAAATCGTCTCCGCCTTGTCCAGCGATCCATCAGGATTCTTGCTGAACGCATATTTCGTCCCAATCGAATACTCGCGCTCGATCGCAGCCTTGATCGCGGCAGCGCGCTTCGCAGCGCTTGCTGCAGCTTCTGAATCTCCGAGCAACTCGCTCATCCTCGCCATCGCGTTCGACGCCTGCTGATCAAGCAACGCAAGATAGATCTCCTGCTTCGGCTGTCCTCCAGGCCAACTCTCAACCCAACCAGTCCCTTGCGCGTTATCGTAGATTCCATCGCCATCGGCATCGTGACTGGTCTCGAACTCCCAGGCTTTGGCGACCGCGTCGCGATGTGTCTTCAGGAACTCCAAGTCTCCACTCGTTTGCACGTAATCCTGCATAGCGGTCAGGAACAAAGGAGTTGCATCTGCCGCAGCGTACATGTAGGGCAAAGCCTTCCAATCGACTGTGGCTGCGGTCTGCGAATACTCGTGCATCATCTTGCCGTCTGCTCGCTGCCTGCGAATCAGGAACTCGATTGCCTCGCGCGAAAGGCCGAAATCTCCCATTCCGTTAACTGCGTAGAGCGTGTAGAGCGTGTCACGACCGAAATACCAGCCAAATCCCGGACGCGCAGAGTCGCCTGAGGAGTAATAGCCTGCGACGAGGCCTGTTTCTCCATTTGGTTGCGAGCGCGCGCGAAGTTGCTCGATGGAGATCTCTGCCCACGCGAAGGCGTCATTGAAGGCTTGGTGTGGAGTGATGATCGCGGTAAGCTCTTGCTGCGTTCGCGTATATCGCGCCTGATGAGAACGATAGAGCTCTGGGAGCGATCGATTGAGGCTTTGGAGACGTTGTTCCAGAGCTTCGTTTGTCGCAGTTGCAGATGTTTGTCCGACTGCCATGAGCAGCGGAAATGCTTTGCCAGCGTCGCGTTTGGGATCGAAGTGAAGTTTGAGTTCGAGAGGGTGAACTTGTGGTTTTTCCTGGTAAGGAGCAAGGATCCCTGGTTGCGATCCTGGAATCGTAACAGCTCCTGCGAGATTGTCGAAGTCGGTATGAAGGATGTAAATTCCAGGATTTGCAAGCCATTCCGGCGAAGCTGTTCCTTGACTGGGCTTTGGCCACATTGGGCGCATATCGGGAGTAAAGCTGAAGGTGAAGTCGATCGGGCGAGTTGCATCGATTTCGAAAAAGATGACGGCCCCGGATCCATCGGGTGCGTCTTCGGGGGCGAACATGGTCTGGCGGACGGTAAAGGCTATGTGGGAGTAGGTGATCGTGGTGTGGCTGGGGAAGACCTCGATCTCGGCGGCGGCGGCGTTGAGGTTGATGGGGACCGAATAGCCCTCTACTTCGGCGACTATGGCGAAGTGGCTGAGCAGCTTGACAGGCAGGACCCAGGCCTCGAAGGTACCTTCCTGCTGCCCCAGGATGACGCCGCGCGGTCCGGCGACGGTGAAGGGCTGTCCTGCGGCGACATGGCGGCGGATGGCCAAGGGCTCGGCGGGCAATGGGAGGGCGGCTGGTGCGGACCACGTCTGACTGCGCGGTGCGGTTTGGAGTGTTGCGGTTTGAGCTGGCGCGGCTTGTGAGAGGGCGAACAGAGCGCTCGGCAGCGCGGTCGCGGCGAGGGCGCAGACGATACCGAGACGATCCAAGCTCATAGCAAGTGCCTCCGGAGTAAGACACCTGAGTCTAACCGGATATCGCACGCTCTTGCACTCTGGAAGAAAGGCAACGAACGATGCCCAAGAGGAAGCGCGATCAGGGTGCGGGAGGAGGCTTGATCTCTTTTTTGGAACGGCTGAGGTATTCGACGAGCTGGTGGATCTCCTCGGGGGTGAGGGCATCACCAAAGGGTGGCATATTATTGCCCCCAAAGGTGATCTGATGGACGATCTGGTCCTTGTTGAGGCGCTTGCCGACTCCATCCATGCGGGGCCCGATGGTTCCTCCGGCGCCTTCGATGGTGTGGCAGTGGGTGCAGCCCTTCTCCTGGAACAGAGATCTACCCTTTTTTGCGTCCGACTCCCCAGAAACCACGGTGGGGCCGAGGAGGAGCATCGAGGCGGCGACGAGCGAGCGGACGATCACGATCTAAGCTCCTAACTCTGCCGCCGTCGCCCCCCCCGGGGCTGCCAGCGCAGGAAAACCGGGGGGTGGCCCCCCCTTATGTTCGCGCGTAACCTTTTTGCTTTCTTTGAGATAGGCCCACATGGTTCCTGCAAGGTCTTCAAAACAAAGGGGTTACGCCTAAAATCGACAAAACAAACAAGATAGCTACAGCTGAGCAACGAAAGACGGCCGGCGAATCGCCGTTGCGATGCCATCTAGATCAAGTGTACGCGCTGACGGGGAACTGCTACGCCAACTCTATTCGTCATGGAATGAGCGACTTGGAGGTCGAGGGGGCTTGACATGCGAATTTGCCCGGTTTCCAGGCGAAACTTTATCTACGACAGGTAGTTGTTGATCTACTGATCTATGGAACGGCTTGCAATGGATGAGGTCGAAGGATAGCTGGAGACGCTACTTTGACGTGCCGGTCGCGGTGGCGGCGCCTTTGCCTTCGACGACGGTGAACATCTCATCGATACCAGTAAGGGCGATGACCTCCTTAAGGCCGCTGGGCCAGTCGATCTCGACCTTGTCGATGGTAGTGGCGGGGCCGATGCCAAAGTGGAGGCGCTGATCCGAGGAGGAGGCGAAGCTGCCTCCGCTGGTGACGTCGCTCCGCTGGCGGAAGCCATTAGCGGTGAGGTAGACGGTCGCTCCGACCGCATCGCGAGGACTTTTCGGTCCGCCGACCAGCTTCAAGCCGACCCAGTGGTTCTTCTGGGCAGCGACGTTGCGAAAGACGGACGGGGTGCTGTCCATGTTGTTGACGACGACGTCGATGCGACCATCGTTGAAGAGGTCGCCGTAGGCCATGCCGCGCGCGACGGTGAGCTTGGCGAGGCCAGTGCCTTCGACGGCGGGGACAGGCGAAAGCTTGCCGGCATTGCTGTGGAAGAGGAGCGGGCGCTGCTTATAGGTGGTGCCCCAGTCCTGAGTGTCGGCTCCGGAGTAGACGTGACCGTTGACGAAGAGAAGGTCGAGCCAGCCGTCGTTGTCGTAGTCGAAGAAGCTGGTTCCCCAGCCAAGGAAGGGGATGGTGGGCTCGGCGATGCGGGACTCGTAGCTGATGTCGGTGAAGTTGCCTCCGCCATCGTTGCGGTACATGGGTTTGTAGTCGTCGGAGAAGGTGGTGTTGAAGAGATCGATGAGGCCG
This sequence comes from uncultured Acidobacteriaceae bacterium, assembly GCA_964252505.1. Classification (GTDB taxonomy): domain Bacteria; phylum Acidobacteriota; class Terriglobia; order Terriglobales; family Acidobacteriaceae; genus Edaphobacter. Next base: position 1,022 of record CAXUNW010000088.1, on the reverse strand, counting down.
TTGTGGGTGAGGTCTCCGGCGGCGATGCCCATGGAGGCGGTTTCGCGGCCGCTCTCGTTGAGGGCGTAGCCGGAGGCGAAGCTGGCGTCCTCGAAGGTTCCGTCTCCCTTGTTCATATAGAGGTAGTTCGGGGTGGAGTCGTTGGCGACGAGGAGATCGGGTTTGCCGTCGTTGTTGACGTCGATGAAGAGGGAGGCGAGTCCGTAGTAGGGGGAGCGCTGATCGGCGACGCCGGCTTTGAGGCTGACGTCGGAGAAGGTTCCGTCGCCGTTGTTGTGGAAGAGGTGGTCGGGTTCTCCGGTGAGGCCGTGTGGGCCGCACATGACGCGGACGCCGCGGAAGGAGCAGAAGCTGAAGGTGGTGTTGTCGGCACCGGAGGACGGAGGGTGGGCGAGATCGTAGTGGACGTAGCCGGGAACGAAGAGGTCGAGCTTGCCGTCTCCGTCGAAGTCTCCCCAGGTGGAGCCGGTGGACCAGTTGCCGAGGGCAACGCCGGCCTTTTCGGCGACGTCGGTGAAGGTTCCGTTGTGGTTGTTGCGGTAGAGGCGGTTTTTGCCGAAGTTGGTGACGTAGAGGTCGGGCCAGCCGTCGTTGTCGTAGTCTGCGACGGTGACGCCGAAGCCCCAGCGGCCATTGCCGACGCCGGCCTTGGCGGTGACATCGGTGAAGGTTCCATCGTGGTTGTTGTGGAAGAGGGCGGCCTGGGGCGCGGGGGCCTTGCCGCTCATGGCTTCGTAGGTTGAGCCATTGACGAGATAGATGTCGAGCCAGCCGTCGTTATCGTAGTCGAGGAGGCCGACTCCGGAGCCGACGACCTCGATGATGTACTTTTTTTCGGGAGTTCCCATCTGGTGGTGCCAGCGGGCGACTCCGGATTTTTCCGCGACGTCTTCAAAGACGATGGGTCCGGATTTGACGAAGCCGCCGGCGGTGATGGGGCGATGTTCGGTGTCGAAGACCGCGGCGTGGGCTCCGCCGGTGGTGACGCCACCGGTGGCGGGGGGCTGGGCGCCTTCCTGGTT
>CAXUNW010000087.1:0-9976 GCA_964252505.1 uncultured Acidobacteriaceae bacterium | reverse complement strand
TTGCAGCAGGTGGTCGCCCTCGCCGAGGCGAAGAACCCCACCTTTCTCGCCGCGCAGGCCAACCTGCGCGCCGTCCGTGCCCAGGAGCTGCAGGCAGGCGTCCGCGCCAACCCCTACTTCACCCTCTACGGAACCAACATCACCCTGCCCGCCGAGGGAGCCTCCAACCCCTACGCGTACAGCGCTCAGGTCTCCCGTCTCTTCGAGCGCGGAGAAAAGCGTCGTTTCCGCCTTGATGCGGCCCGTGCCACCACCGGCCAAACGCAAGCCCAACTGGAAGACACCATCCGCCAGACCGTCCTCACCCTTAAGCAGGCCTTCACGAAGATGCTCATCGCCAAGGAAGCCCTGGAACTCTCCCAGGCCAGCCTCAAGGACTACCGGCATGAGGTCGAAATCTCACTCGACCGCTACAAGGCCGGTGACCTGGGCAAGCTCGACTACGAACGCCTCGACCTGCAGCTGGGCTCCTTCGAGTCGGACGCCGCCAACGCCGAGATCACCCTCCTCCAGGCCTCCGATCAGCTCCAAACCCTCATCGGCGTCGAAACCCCAAGTCCCGACTTCGACATCGCCGGCGACATCGTCCCGCCCCTCGTTGCGGGAACCCGCGACGACCTCATCCAGGCCGCACTCGCCAAACGTCCCGACTACGCCGCCGCCCAGTCCGCCGTCTCGGCTGCCATCGCCAACGCGCGTCTTGCCCTCGCGAACGGCACCACGGACCCCACGCTGGAAGGAGAATACGACCGCAGCGGCACCTACAACTCCGCCGGCTTCTCCATCAACATTCCCCTGCGCTTCTTCGACCGTAACCAGGGCAACAAGCAGACCGCCCAGTTCCAGGCAGACGCCAGCCGCCTCTCCGCCACCGCGGCCCGTAACCAGGTTGTCTCGGATGTGGACCAGGCCTGGGTCGGCTACACCCGCGCCAAGGCCCTCTCCGACCGCTTCTCCGAGCACTACCTCGATGAGTCCCGCGATGTTCTTTCCATCGCGCAGTTCGCCTTCGAACACGGCGGCATCGCGCTCATCGACTACCTCGACGCCCTCCGTGATGCGCGTTCCTCCACCTCTGACGCCCTCAACGCTTTTTCGACCACCTGGATCGCCATCCATCAGCTCAGCGCCGCCTCCGCCACCGAACTCACCCCCTAGCGCGCACTCTACCCCGCATGCGGAATCCAGATAGACTCGTCTCGATGGATCCGGCCAGAGCCCACCGCTTTCGCAAGGCGGTCGAAGAAGCAGTCCAACCGCGTCCCCTCGCGCCGAGGCCCATCGTCATCCTCGGCACCGGCGGCATCGTGCGCAGCGCCCACCTGCCCGCCTACGCCAAGGCCGGCTTCCCCGTCATCGCCCTCGCGGACCGCGCTCCCGGCTCCGCCGCCTCCCTGGCCGCCACCGCCGGCATCGCGCACGCCTTCGACTCCGTGGAGCAAGCCATCGCCTTCGCGCCGCCCGATGCCGTCTTCGATGTCGCCGTGCCCGCCAGCCAGCTTCTCTCTGTACTCCCCACCCTGCCAGAAGGCGCAACCGTCCTCATCCAGAAGCCTCTGGGTGAGACCCTCCACGAGGCGCGGGCCATCCGCGACCTGTGCCGCAGCCGCGGCTTCATCGCAGCCGTCAACTTCCAGCTTCGCTTCGCTCCCAACCACCTCGGCGCGCAGGCCCTTGCCCGCGAAGGTCTCCTCGGCGATCTTCACGACATGGAGATCCAGGTGCGAACCTTCATGCCCTGGAACCTCTGGACGTTCCTCGCCAAAGCACCCCGCCTGGAGATCCTCTACCACAGCATCCACTACCTGGACCTGGTGCGCTCCTGGCTCGGCAATCCCGACGGAGTCTACGCGAAGACGGTCCGCAACCCACAGACTCCAGCCTTGGCCGCGACCAAGTCCACCATCATTCTGGACTATGGAGACTGGAAACGCGTCTTTGTGGCCACCAATCACGGACATGATCTCGGCAGCTCCTCGCAGCGCAGCTTTGTGCAGTGGGAGGGAACCCGCGGCGCCATCCGCATGGAAATGGGGGTCAACCTCAACTATCCCGACGGGCGCCCCGACACCCTGGCCTACAGTCTGCGCGGCGACGGGTCGGAGCTCGGCTGGCAGACGGTGCCTATCGGCGGCAACTGGTTTCCAGATGCCTTTATGGGAAGTATGGGTGCCCTGCAAGCCTTCGCGGAGGGCTCCGCCCCCGACCTTCCCCACAGCGTTATCTCTGCCTGCGAGACCATGGCCCTGGTTGAAGCCGCCTACCGCTCCAGCAGCAGACCGGCCGAGCCTATACCCCTCAATGGGGACTAGTGAACCTGCTCGGTGAACTCGGCCCATTCCTTCGGCGTGTATTGCATCAGGCCCACCCCCTGCAGGAAGCGCACCGTGCTCCGCGCCTCGTCGAAGAAGACGTACCGGCAACGCTGCATATGGGTGCTGTCGAAGACGACCGGACTGCCGCTGTACTCGAGTATGCAGTCCACCAGCTTGCACCGGATGAACCGTTTATTGTCGATCGTCAGCAGCTCCCCATGGATCTCGCGGTCTTCAATAACTTCCAAGACTGTCTCCTAACGTCCAGGACGGTAGAGACGACCCGTAACGCTCACGGCCTCGTACCCCTGACTAAAGAGTGTACAGGGAGGAAGCAGAAAGTGGATTCTCCCTTTTTTGAAAAGTCGCACGCGAGGTTCCCGCACAGGAACACGAAAGTCACCTCCGAAATGCCCTTCACCAACACCCTGCGCCTCTACCCTCCATCGCTCATCTTCCCCGCAGGTCCCCGCTCCTGCTAGCGTAGAGGGCAATGCCCTACGCCCACACCGCCGGCGGCGTGCGCTACAGCTTCCCCACCCTGGCCGATCTGCTGGCAAAAGCCTCGCCCGCACGCTCCGGAGACCAGCTCGCCGGCATCGCCGCCACCTCCGCGCAGCAGCGTGTCGCCGCCCAGTATGCGCTCGCCGACCTGCCCCTCCGCTCGTTCCTGGACTATCCCCTCATCCCGTATGAGATCGATGAGGTCAGCCGCCTCATCCACGACACCGGCCGCAGCCCGGAGGCGCTCACCGCTCTCCAGCCTCTCCTTGCCCTTACCGTCGGCGAGTTCCGCGACCTGCTGCTCTCCGACCAGGCCACCCCGGAACGCCTCGCCGCCCTTGCGCCCTTCCTCATGCCGGAGATGGCGGCCGCCGTCTCCAAGCTCATGCGGGTGCAGGACCTCATCCTGGTTGCAAGCCGCATCCGCGTCGTCACCCGCTTCCGCACCACAGTCGGCCTTGCCGGGCGGCTCTCCACCCGGCTGCAGCCCAACCACCCAACCGACTCGCCTGCCGGCATCGCCGCCTCCATCCTGGATGGCCTCCTGCTCGGCTCCGGAGACGCCGTTATCGGCATCAATCCGGTCTCCGACAACCCGTCCTCCGTCGCCGCCTTGCTCGACCTGATCGATCGCGCCCGGCAGCGCTTCGAAATCCCCACGCAGAGCTGCGTGCTCGCCCACATCACCACGCAAATGCAGGCCATCGCACAGGGTGCACCGCTCGATCTCCTCTTCCAGTCCATCGGCGGCACAGAGCTCACCAACACCAGCTTCGGCGTCAGCCTTGAGCTGCTCGAGGAAGCGCACCGGATGGCCCTGGGCCTCCAGCGCAACCCCGCCACGGGCCCGCACCCCACCGTCTTTTACTTCGAGACCGGCCAGGGCAGCTCGCTCTCGGCCAATGCCCACCACGGCGTCGACCAGCAGACCCTGGAAGCGCGGGCCTATGCCGTCGCCCGGCGCTTCCATCCCTTCCTCGTCAACTCCGTCGTCGGCTTCATCGGCCCGGAGTACCTGTACGATGGCAAGCAGATTCTCCGCGCCGGCCTGGAAGACCACCTCTGCGGCAAACTGCTCGGCCTGCCCATGGGCTGCGACATCTGCTACACCAACCACGCGGAGGCCGACCAGGACGACATGGATACCCTGCTCACCACCCTCGGCGCCGCGGGCGTCAACTACATCATGGGAGTGCCCGGCGCGGACGACGTGATGTTGAACTATCAAAGCACCTCCTTTCACGATGCACTCTATCTCCGCAAGCTGCTCAACCTCCGGCCCGCACCGGAGTTCGAACAATGGCTGGCCTCCGGGCGGCTTCCGCAGCTCTCCCTGCAAGGCCTTCTGCACGCATGAGCGAGCTGACGCCCTCCCCCTTCAGCCTGCGGAGCCTCACCCCCGCGCGAGTCTCGCTGGCCCGCACCGGCAGCAGCTTGGCGACCGCGGAGCTTCTCGACTTTTCCCTGGCTCACGCCCAGGCCCGCGACGCGGTCTACACCAGGCTTGAGGTCGGCTATCTCATGGAGGAACTCCGTAGCCGCACGCTCGATCCTGTGTCGGTCCAATCTGCCGCCACCGATCGCTCGGTCTACATCCGGCGGCCCGATCTCGGCCGCATCCTTTCCGACGCATCGCGCGGCCGTTTGCAGCAGACAGGCGGCAGCCTCACCATCATTCTGGCCGACGGCCTCTCCGCACTGGCCACCAACCGCCACGCGCCCGCATTGCTGGATGCGCTGCTGCCCCGTCTCCACCAGCGGTTTACCCTCACCCAGGCTGTGGTCGCCGAGCACGCCCGCGTCGCGCTGGGCGACGAGGTCGGCGCGTTGCTGCACAGCGAGCTCACCGTCATGCTCATCGGTGAACGCCCAGGGCTCAGTTCGCCCGACTCCCTCGGCGCATATCTCACCTGGTCCCCAAGGTCCGGCCGCACCGACGCCGAACGCAACTGCGTCTCGAACATCCGCCCCGAGGGGCTGGATTACTCAACCGCCGCCGCCCGCATCGCGTCGCTCTGCCTGGAGGCAGCCGAGCGACGCCTCACAGGAACGGCGCTCAAGGAGCGTGCCCTTCCCCCGCTTCTCCCCTAGGCCGCAGGCTCACCCGCAAGGCTCGCCGACACCGGCTCCTTGAGTGCCACCGGAGTATCGTCCTGCGGCAGGAAAAGGCTGAACACCGTCCCCCCGCGGCGCCCTTCGGCCCGTTCGCGACTGCGGACACGCAGACTGCCTTGATGCTTGTCAACAATCTCCCGCGAAACCCAGAGACCAAGCCCTGTCCCCGTCACGCCCTTGGTCGAGTAAAAAGGCTCGAAGATGCGCATCAGCGTCGCTTTGCTCATGCCTGTACCGTCGTCCGCTACGCTTACCCGCACCCCGCGCCTGCCGGTCGCCCAGTCGCGGCTCACCGCGGTTCGTAACCACAGCCGTCCGCCCTCACCCAGCGCATCGATCGCGTTGCCGATCAGGTTCACAAAAACCTGACGAACCTCGCCATCATGCACCAGCATCAACGGGATCGCGCCCCAGTCCCGCGTCACCTCGATCTGCATCCGCCTCACCCTGGAGTCGAGCAGTGCAAGCACCGTCTCCAGCAGCTCATGCAGATCGGTGTGCGTGGTCTGGGTCGAACGACGATAGAAGCGCAGCGTCTGCACAGTAATCTGCGCCACCCGGTCAAGCTCCCGCTGCGCCAGCTCCAGAAAGCCGCGCGCATCGTCGGGAAGGTTTGTATTCGCTACCAGATAAAGGCAGTTCGTGATGGCCTCAAGCGGATTGTTAATCTCGTGGGCAATCGACGCGGCCAGTCGCCCAGCTACGGCAAGCTTCTCCGTCCGCCGCAACATCTCCTCGCTTTTCTTCTGCAGCGTCAGGTCGGCGATGAACGCAGCCATCTGCCGGTCCCCCGTGGCAGCCTCCGGGTTCAGCCGCGCCACCCCGATCAGCACCTCAATCGTCTGGCCCGCCGCGGAGAGGCAGACAGCCTCGAACGGAGCCCCATCCGCATGCTGCCAGTCAAACTGACGGTCCTCCCCAACCTGGATGCCCTCAACACTCACATGCAACTCGCCCAGCGGCGGGCACAGCGCGCTCAGCGCCACGTGTTCCGACTGCAGGCAACCCGCACCATAGCCAAGCAGGCGCTCCACCGCCCCGTTCGCGTACACAATGCGTCCCTCCGCATCGCTGATCAGCAGGCCGAGCGGCATTGCCTCCACCAGCCGATGGAACCGCGCATCGCTTTCGCGAAGCGCCATCTCGGCCGCCAGCTTGTTTCGCCGCGCATCTGCCTCCCGCAGCTCACGCTCAAGCGCCGGCACCAGGCGCGTCAGGTTCTGCTTGGTTACGTAATCCTGCGCACCCGCGCGCATCGAGGCCACCGCCGTCTCTTCCGAGATCGCCCCCGACATCATGATGAAAGGAATATCCAGCCCCTCCGCATGCAACATCTGCAACGCCGCCGGCCCGCTGAAATGCGGCAGGTTGTAGTCCGCCAGAATGATGTCGGGCAGATCCGCAGGATCGTCAGGGTTAAGCGCCGCGCCCATCTCGGAGGCCGTCTCCACCCGCGTCATCCGCAGCGAAAATCCTTGCCGCCGCAGCAAACGCTCCAGCAGAAACGCGTCGTCTGTGTTGTCTTCGACGAGGAGAACCTTCAGAGACCGGCCGTCTACGCTGGAGGACATTCGTTCAGCACCAGCCAGTACATGCCAAGCTGCCGGGTCGCCTCGGCAAACTCGTTAAAGTTCACCGGCTTCCGGATATAGCTGTTCACTCCAAGCTGGTAGCTGCGAACTACATCCCGCTCCTCGTCCGAGGACGTCAACACCACCACCGGCAGCATCCGCGTCTCCGCCGCACCGCGTATCCGGCGCAGCACCTCAAGCCCATCCACCTTCGGCAGTTTCAAATCCAGCAGAATCACCTGCGGCTTGATCGGCGTCTCGCCGAACAGCATCTCGATCGCCTCCGCACCATCCCGCGCGACGCGAACATCATTCGCTATATTCGACTTCTTCAAAGCGCGAATCGTCAGGAGCTCGTGGTCCGGGTCATCCTCCACCAGTAAAATCATCCGCGCCCCGTCTGCCATGCGACTTATCCTAACGTAAACCAAAAGGTCGCGCCATGACCGACTTCGCCATGTGCCCAGATCCGGCCGTGATGCCGCCGCACAACCCGCGCCACCGTCGCAAGCCCAATGCCCGAACCCTTGAAATCCTTGTCGCCATGCAGCCGGTTAAAAGCGTTGAACAGCTTGTCCGCGTAAAACATGTCGAACCCCGCCCCGTTGTCGCGCACAAACCAGGCCGCCTGCTCCACATCCCAGCCAAACGCCACATGCCCCTCAGCCACCTTCGCGCTGAACTTCACCGCGTTGCCAAGAAGGTTTTCCAAAGCCACCTGCAGCAGCTTCGCATCCGCCTCCGCGCGCAGCCCCTCCTCGATCTCGAACACCAGCGCACGCCCCGGATTCTCCTCCTGCAGGTTGGCCGCAATCACCACCGCAAGCCCGCTCAGGTCAACCTCCGTTCGCGCGATCTCCGCCCGCGTAATTCGCGAGAGCTGAAGCAGCGCGTCGATCAGCTGACCCATCCGCTGCACCCCGGTCCGCACCCTCCGGATGTAGTCGCGTCCCGTCGCATCCACAGCCTCCGCGTAGTCCTCCTCAAGCGCCAGGCTGAAGCCGTCAATCGTCCGCAGCGGCGCCCGCAGATCATGGGAAACCGAATAGCTGAACGCCTCCAGCTCGCGGTTCGTGGTCTCCAGCTCAACCGTCCGCAGCCGGACCCGCTCTTCCAGCGTCCGATTCAGCGCCTGGACCTCCTGCGCTGCGGCCTCCGCCTTCAACCGCTCTACCTCCAGCGCGGCCGCCGCCTTCTCCGTCGCGACCCGAAGCTCCCGCTCTTTGCTGAAGTAGCGGAACATCAGGACGATCAGCAAAAAGTCCAGCCCGCTCGCCAGGCCCAGCGAGAACATGGCACGCATCTTGTAAGCGGCCGCGTCCTGCAGCCGGATCGCCAGCAGCCGGCGTTCCTCCGCCTCCATTGCGTCCGTCACCCGGCGTACCCGCGCACTCAGGGCGCGGCCCGCGCCATCCGCCAGCAAGGTCTGCAGCCCTTCGCTGTTGCCCCCGCGCCGCATCGCAATCGTTGTCTCCAATCGCGCAAAACGATCGTCGAGCGCGCCATGCAGCGCCTGCAGCCGCAGTCCCTGGCTGCTGTTGTCGGCCGTCAGCGTGCCAAAGCTCGCAAGCTCCCCCGGCAGCTCATGCGACGCCTGCCGGTACCCTTCCAGAAAGCCCTCGTCGCCGGTATTGATGTACCCCCGCGTCGAGTTCTCCGCATCCTTGACCGAACCGGCAATCAGCTCAACCTGGTAGATCACCTGCCACGTGTGTTGCACCCAGGACTCGCTATTCACCAGCACCTGAACCGAGCTGACGGCAAACCATGTGTTCAACGCAACGATGGCCAGCGCGCCGAACAGTACGAGGGGGGCGATTCTGCCTTGCGTTTCATGCTTCATAAGTGGCCTCATTGTACGGCGCGCGCAACCCACTCCTTCCCTCCCCCAACCCTCCGAACGCTCATCGTCTGTTCACTCTCCGTTCACAGTGCAGCAACCCGGTAGGTCTACCGTCCGGCACATGCGCACTTTTTTGCTCTCCCTCACCGCACTCCTGTGCCTTCTGCTGCCTGCTTCCTCCCCGGCCCAGTTTGAAAACGGAAGCATCGTCGGAACCGTTCACGATAGCTCCGGGGCCGTTCTCTCCGGCGCCGCCGTTAAGGTCACCAACCTCGCCACAGACGTCGTCAGCACCAGCATCAGCAACGACTCCGGGAGCTACGAGGTCCCCAACCTCCGCGTCGGCCAGTACGACGTCGTCATCTCGCACTCCGGCTTTGCCGACGCCACCGCAACCAACATCGCCGTCACCGTCGCCGGCCGCCAGCGCATCGATCTCACCCTCGCCGTCGGCGGCACCGCCACCACCGTGGAGGTCTCCGGCGTCTCCCTCCAGGTCGAGACCGAAACCTCCGAGCGCGGCCAGACCATCACCGGCTACCAGTCCGCCGCCCTGCCCCTCGTCACCCGCAACTACTCCGACCTCCTCGGCCTCGTTACCGGCTCCCGCCAGGCGCCCACCGCCGCCACCACCAGCTCCATCAACTCCCTCACCCGCGCCGGAGCCTACAACATCAACGGCCAGCGCAGCATGTTCAACAACTTCCTCCTCGACGGGCTCGACAACAACGCTTACGGGGAATCCAACCAGGGCTTTGACAACCAGATCATTGCCGTCCCGCCTGACTCCGTCTCCCAGTTCCAGGTCGTCACCAACAATGAGTCCGCCGAGTACGGCCGCTCCTCCGGAGCCACCATCAACGTCGCCACCAACTCCGGAACCAACCGCTTCCACGCCACCCTCTACGAGTTCATCCGCAACACCTCGCTCAACGCCACCGGCTTCTTCAAACCCACCCAGACCGGCGGCTCCGGCATTGTCGTCCCCTTCAAAAAACCCACCTTCAACCGCAACCAGTACGGCATCAATCTCGGCGGACCCATCCGCAAAGACAAACTCTTCTTCTTCCTCGACTACGAAGGCTTCCGCCAGGTCCTCAAGCCCCTCTCCGTCCTCACCCTCCCCACCCAGAACGAGCTCAACGGCGTCCTCGTCGTGCCGGTCAGAAATCCCCTCACCGGCAAGGTCTATGCCGCCGGCTCCACCATCCCCCAGGGCGACATCAACCCCGTCTCCCAGCAGATCATCACCGCCTTTCGCCAGGTCCCCGGCCTGCCTGCCTCCGGAGCCGCCGCCACCGGCCTCGCCCAGTTTGACTACGCCGTCCAGGTCCCCTTTACCGACAACTCCGACAAAGGCGACCTCCGGTTCGACTACCAGCAGAGCCCCACCACTTCCTGGTTCCTCCGCGTCTCCGACCGTAAGGAGAACGCCCTCAACTCCCCTGCCCTGCCCCTTCCGCTCGACGGCCAGACCAACGGCAAAATCCGCGTCCTCGATCAGCAGATCGCCGCCGGCTACACCCACCTCTTCGGCTCCAGCAAGATCCTGGACGCCCGCTTCGGTCTCTCCCGCACCAAGGCCGGCAAATTCTCCACCTCCATCGGCTCCACCGCCTTCGCCATCC
>CAXUNW010000086.1:254-9990 GCA_964252505.1 uncultured Acidobacteriaceae bacterium | reverse complement strand
GGGACGGGGAGAGTGTGGCGGCATGGTACCGGCGGACGAGGCAGACGGCGGGAGCGATCCGACACTTTTGGGAGCCGATTGTGCTGGCGACGCTGAATGATTCGGCGGAGAACTGCTCACTAAAGTATGCGGGAAAGGTGTTTTACGAGCTGTTTCTAAAGAATTCGACGGGTGGGCGGTTGGGCATCCCTACGATTCCTCTCAGTGACTTCTATGGGGTGGCGGCACGGGCGGTGGAGCGGGATGGCGGAAGGCTGGAACTGCGGACGAGTGTGGAGGGGTTAGAGCAGTGGCGAGATGGGCGATGGGTAGTGCGGGCAGGCGAGACAAGCCTGGTGGCGGAGACAGTGGTGCTGGCGCTGCCGTTCGAGCAGACGGAGCGGCTGGTGCGTGGAATGACGCTGGTGGCCGGAGAGGAGACGCGCGCGGCGCTGCTGGCAAAGATGGGACGCTTTACGCATGGGCCGTTTATCTCGATTCTGCTGTGGTACGACCGGGAGATTACAGAGCTGGACCATGCGTGGCTGCTTGATACGACGATCCAATGGTTTTTTCATAAATCGCGGATTCGCGGGGACGGAGGCGGAGCGAGCTATGTGGAGCTGGTGATTGCCGGGTCGCGGCGGGAGTTGCCGATGGGGCGACGGGAGATTCTGGAGCCGGCGCTGGCGGAGTTGGAGCGGTTTTTCCCGGCGGTGCGGGAGGCGCGGCTGGTAAAGAGTGGGATCTTGAAGGAGGCGCGGGCGACGTTCTCGGTGACGCCGGGGCTGGATACCAGCCGGCCAGAGCAGGCAACCGGGCTGCCGGGGCTGTACCTGGCTGGAGACTGGACGGCAACGGAGTGGCCCTCGACGATGGAGGGGGCGGTACGGAGCGGGCGGCTGGCAGCGGGGTATGTGGCAGGGGAGCGGGAGAGATATCTGGCTGCCGAGCTTCCGGTTGAAGGGGCGATGCGGATGTTCCAGTGACCCTGGGAGAGCCGGAGGAACGGGATGGAAGCTTCCTTGGAACGGCCATTCTAAGGACAAGGCGCACGGGTTGGCGGTCTGCTTGCTTCGAGTCTGAGGTAGACAGCCGTTTTGCCAAAAAAAGATGACGGGGGATGAAACTTTTTCGATCCCCACGCAACCTTTCTGCGCTAACGATGTTGATAGGTGTACGTAGCTGTGTGGTTCGCAGCCGCTTTGCTCCAGGTCGCCAGCCTTCTAGGCGCTTCGAGGGTGTTTGCAGGCGATGTGTGGTTTGGAGGGTGAAGTGGCAAAGTCTCGCATGGATCTACGGGGGCGGGCAGGGTCGGCAGTCACCGCAGTGTTGTTAGGTAGTATGGGTTGGCTTGTGGGCTGTGGCGGGGCGAGCGGTACAGGTGGATCTACCGGCCCGGCGCCGACGCCGCAGGTTGGGGTGACAGTGAGTGGGGCGAGCCAGGTGAGGCTAGGGACCACCGTACAACTGGCGGCGACGGTGACGAACACGACGAACACGGCGGTGACCTGGCAGGTGAACGGGGTGACGGGCGGGTCGGTGGGGACGGGAACGATCTCGGCGACGGGGCTGTACACGCCTCCGACTACGATTCCGGCGATCAACACAGTCACGTTGACGGCTGTCAGCCAGGCGACGCCTGCAGCTTCCGGTACGCTGGCTGAGGCTATTTTGAACCCGTTGCCCGTGGTGACGTCGGCGGTGGCGACGCAGGCAGCGGCGGGTACGTCTTACTCGCTGGATGTGCTTGGAACGGGGTTCGTGACGGGGTCGACACTGCAGGTGAATGGCACGACTGTGGCGGCGACGCTGGTCTCCCCGACGGAGTTGACGGCGTCGATCACGGCGGCAGTGGGGACGACCACTGTTCCAGTGGTCGTGACCAATCCAAATCCGGGTGGGACCTCATCCGCGACGTTGCAGGCGGCGTTGCAGACGGTCAGCCTGACGGTGGCGCAGGCGGCGCGGCTGCTGGATCAGACGAGTTTCGGACCGACGCTGAACACGATACAGCATGTGCAGTCGGTAGGGATCAACGGCTACTTGACTGAGCAGTTCAACACGCCGACAACCCTGCTGCCGGACATTGCAGCGACGCCGACGGCGATCTGCACACCGACCAACCTGACGCCTTGTGAGCAATCCGAGTGGTGGCAGACGGTAATTACAGGCAATGACCAGTTGCGGCAGAGGGTTGCGTTTGCCTTGAGCGAAATGATGGTTATTTCGACGAACTCTGTGAATGCGCGAGCTGTGACGACGTACCAGAACACGCTGGCGAACGATGCGTTTGGTAACTTCTACGATTTGATGAAGGATGTGACGTTGAGTCCGGGTATGGGGCTGTACCTGAATATGCTGAACAGCTACAAGCCCGGCAATGGGCAGATTGCGAATGAGAACTACTCGCGGGAGCTGATGCAGCTCTTTACGATCGGGCTGAACCAGCTGAACGAAGATGGGACGCTGCAGCTGGATGCTTCCGGCAATCCGATCCCGACGTATACCGAGGCGCAGGTTGAAGCATTTGCGCGGGCGTACACGGGATGGACGTATGCTGCGCCGGGGGGTGGAGTTCCGGCGAAGTTCCCGAACGGGACGGCCAACTACGATTCTCCGATGGCGGCGGTGGAGACGGCGCACGATACGGCAGCCAAGACGCTGCTGGGGGGCACGGTGATGCCGGCGGGTGGAAGCTCGGCGCAGGACCTGACCGGGGCACTGACCAACATCTTCAACCAGCCGAATGTGGGTCCGTTTGTTTGCAAGCAGCTGATCCAGCATCTGGTGTCGAGCAATCCGACGCCAGGGTATGTGGGCCGGGTGGCTGCGGTGTTCGCTAACAATGGGGCGGGGGTACGCGGCGACATGAAGGCCGTGATCAAGGCGATCTTGAACGATACCGAGGCCCGCGCGGGGGACGCGGATGGGAATGCCGACGGCGGACACCTGCGCGAGGGCATCCTGTATGTGGCAAATGTGATTCGCGGACTTGGATATACGAACACGAGTACGGTTGGGGATTATTCCTCGCTGGGCAACTACTCGGCTCCTTTGGGCGAACGGCCGTATGCTTCGCCAAGTGTCTTCAACTTTTTCCCGCCGGACTACGTGCTTCCGGATACGACGGTTCTGGCTCCGGAGTTTGGCCAGGAGAATACGGCGACGGGAATTCTGCGGCTGACACTGGCCGACAACATGGTCTACAACCGGATCAGCAACTTCACCGTGGACCTTTCCGCGACGAGTGCGTTGGGGAAGACGGCGACAACCACTCCAGCTGGGGCCGCGGCCCTTGTCGATTCGCTGGGGATCATCTTTATGCATGGGCAGATGCCTTCGACGATGCGGACGGCGATCATCAACCACATCACGACGCTGACCGATCCTGCCCAGCGCGTGCGGGTGGCGACTTATCTTGTGCTTACCTCTTCGCAGTACAAAATTCTTCACTAGAGGGCCGAACTGCCAGGCTACTCTCTGTGCCAACCGTATTTGCAGGCTTATTTGGGGGTTTTATGGGTGTCGATCGCCGGAGTTTTATCAAGTATGCTTCGCTGGCCGCGGCGGGCAGCGCGGCTGGGCTGAGGCCGTTCGGCACGCTGAATGCGATGGCGCAGACGACAGCGGACTACAAAGCGCTGGTTTGCATTTTCTTATACGGCGGCAATGACGCAAATAACATGCTGGTGCAGTTCGATACGGCGGGGTACCAGAACTACGCCACGGTACGAGGGCCCCTGGCCCTGGCACAGAACTCGCTGGTGCAACTGGGGCAGGCTCCGAACTTTGCGTTGAACGGGAATCTGCCGGATGTGGCCAAGTTGTTCGACAGTAAGGCGCTGGCGCTGGTGACGAACGTGGGCACGCTGGTGCAGCCAACGACCCGGGCGCTTTACCAGGCGGGCAATACCTTGCCGTCGAACCTGTTTTCGCATACGGATCAGCAGTTGGAGTGGCAGAACGCATCGCAGTCTTCGGTGGCCCCGACGGGCTGGGCGGGGCGGATCGCGGACACGATCAATGTGAGCTACAACGCCAATGCCAAGGTTCCCATGATCATGTCGGTTGCGGGGGATACGGTTTTCTGCAACGGGACGAAGACGACTCCGGTATCGGTGAGCACCGGGAACGTGTTTTCTGCACAGTGTTCTGAAGGGACGACGGAGTGCGGGGCGCAGCTTGCGACAGCGCAGGCGCTGCTTTCGTTCAGTTCAGGGCTCTCGCTGGTGCAGGCGGACAACGGCATCATGACGAACGCTTATGGATATGCAAAGACGCTGACGGATGCGGTGGCTTCGGTATCTGCGCTGAAGACGGTGTTTCCGGCTACCGGGCTGGGAGCGCAGCTGAAGCAGATCGCGCAGTTGATTCAAGTGCGGGCGGCACTTGGGGTTTCGCGGCAGATCTTCTTCGCGGGTGTGGGGAACTTCGATACGCACCAGGATCAGCTGAACCTGCAAGGACAGCTGCTGGCGCAGATTTCGCCGGCGATGGCGGCTTTCTATGCAGCGACCCAGGAGCTGAACGTGGCGAATGCGGTAACTTCCTTCACGATGTCGGACTTTAGCCGGACGTTTCAGCCGAACTCGAACACCGGAAGCGATCATGCGTGGGGATCGCACCATATGGTGATGGGCGGCGCGGTGAAGGGTGGACAGATGTATGGAACGTTTCCGACGTTGACGCTGAACGGTCCGGATGACTCTGGGAGCAATGGCCGGTGGGTTCCGACGACGGGAAGCGCGCAATATGCGGCGACGCTGGCGGAGTGGTTTGGGGTAAGCGCCGCGCAGCTTCCGGCGATCTTCCCCAATATTGGAAGCTTTGCGACCGCCAACCTAGGTTTCGTCTAACGCGCTGGACTGCTTGCGGGAGAGCGCGATGCGCTCTCCCGTTTTTTTGTTTACGGGGCTAGCGTGCGAGGAGGAAGACGCCGGCAGCGACGAAGAGGACGGCAAACCAGCGGCGGCGGTCTACGTTTTCGCGCAGGAAGAAGCGGGCGGCGACGGCGTTACCGACGTAGTTGAAGCTGGCGATGCCCGGGGCGGCAAGGGAAAGGTCGACCAGCGACAAGGTGTAGAGCATGGCAAAGAAGTTGAGTGCCATGCAGAGCGTCCCGGCGAGGAAGGTGGGGTTGGCAAGTACGGTGCGGATGGCGCCGGACAGACCGGCGCGGGCACGAATCTCGTCGAGGTCGCCGATGTGACGCATGGCCGCGGCGATGAGAACCTCGCCCGCGATGGCAAGGAGGCCGACGATGGTGATGCAGGTCCAAGCAGCGAAAGGCGTTCCGGCGTGGGTGTGCGTCATAGAGGCGCGCCTGGAAGAGCGTCCAAATCGGTGCGGGCGGGCGTATTGGCGACGAAGCCGACGGCGGAGGTCAGCAGGAGAATGCCGAACCATCGCGAGAGAGAGAGGTGCTCGTGGAGGAGGAAGCGGCTAAGGAGGGCGACGACGACGTTGCCGAAGGCGGTGGCGGGCATGACGAAGGTGAGGTCCGCCCAGGAGAGAGCGGTCATGTAGCAGGCGAAGAAGGCGATGAGGAGGATGATTCCGGCGACGATGTTGAGGTTGGCGAGGGCACGAAGGAGGAGCGACAGGTGTTGGGGATCGACGGGGCCGACTTGAGCCATCCCGCGGGAGAGGAGGGCGTCGCCAAAGGAGGCGGTGAGGATGACGGCGAGGAGAACGGCGTATTGGCTGGGGGTGAGGCGATGGGTCATGGACGTATCCTGACGGCTCTGGCTTGCCAGCGTTGGGTCAGGACGACGGACCACGCGTGGGGAACAAGAAAGGCCAGCACGGAATGCTGACCTTTCTGCCTTGGAGGCTGAGGCTGACGTTCAGGCGTTCATGCTGACAGATTCCTGCTGCTTGAGGGCGTTTTCTTCTTTGGCTTTGCGGCTGGCCTTGTTGCGCTGGCTGCGAAGCTTCATGAAGGATTTGGCTTCGGTGTAGAGGCGGGGGACGTCGCGGTTGACGATGGCCTTCCAGACGACGCGAGCGGCGGCCTTGGGGCGGAAGTAGTACTCATCGTAGAAGCGGTGGACCATCTCCATGACGTACTCGGCGGGGACGCCGGGGTACTCGATGTGTGCCATCTGGTGCCCGCCGGTATCGGCCATGACGTCGTTGGTGATGAAGCCGTTTTTGGCGGCGTAGTCGTAGAACTCGGTTCCGGGGAAGGCATGGGCAACCGAGACCTGGATGGTTTCGCAATCGAGCTGCTTGGCGAAGTCGATGGTGTTGCGGATGGATTCGCGGGTTTCACCGGGGAGGCCGAGGATGAAGTCGGCGTGGATGATGAGGCCGAGGTCGTGGCAGTCCTTGACGAAGTCGCGGGCGCGTTCGACGGTGGCACCCTTCTTGATGTTCTTGAGGATCTGGGGGTCACCGGACTCGAAGCCTACGATGAGGAGGCGACAGCCGGCATCCTTCATGGCTTTGAGGGTGTCGCGGCTGGTGGTGACGCGCGAGGTGCAGGACCAGGTGAGGTTGAGGGGCTTGAGCTTTTCGCAGAGTTCGACGGTGCGCGGGCCATTGATGTTGAAGGTGTCGTCGTCGAAGAAGAACTCTTTGACGTGGGGGAAGTTCTGCTTGGCCCAGGCCATCTCGGCGGCAACGTCGTCGGTGGAGCGCTTGCGCCAGGCGTGGCCGGAGAGCGTCTGCGGCCAGAGGCAAAAGGTGCACTGGGCGGGGCAGCCGCGGGTGGAGTAGAGGCTGATGAAGGGGTGAAGGAGGAACGGGACGTTGTACTTGGTGACGTCCATGTTTTCCTTGTAGACCTTGGTGGCCCAGGGCATGGCGTCGAGGTCCTCGACCTGTGCGCGGTCGGGGTTGTGCTGGATGGTTCCAGAGGCGTCCTTGTAGGAGATGCCGAGAATTTCGTTGAGGGGCTTGCTGTTCGCGTACTCGACAACGGAGAAATCAAACTCGCGGCGGCAGACGAAGTCGATGACGGGGCACTCGTTGAGGGCTCGGTCTGGATCAGTCGTCACGGGGGGGCCGACGAAGGCGATCTTGATGGCGGGGTTGGCGCGCTTGATGGCCTCGGCAAGCCCGTGGTCGCCATGCCAGCCGACCGTAGAGGTGAAGAGAACGAGGAACTCGTAACCTTTGGCGATCTCGATGGTCTCGGCGGCGGAGACGTGATGCGGCGGAGCATCAAGGAGGCGCGAACCTTCGAGCATGCCGGCGGGGTAGGCGAGCCAGACGGGGTACCAGTAGGACTCGATCTCACGGGTTGCGGGCCAGCGTGAGCTAGCGCCCCCGTCGAAGTTTTCAAAGGAGGGCGGGTTCAAGAGCAGAGTTTTGAGGGGCATCGTAATTCCTAAATTTTATCATCCGATCCGGGCTTGCGCCGGTTCGGGTTCCGGGGTGGTGTATTGACCTCAAGAAGACCATCGGGGAGGGTCATAAGGATGCGATGGGATTCAAGGTCAATTGTCACAAGAAATTGCTTGACGAAGGGTATGAGGATCTCCTCGCCATCAGGGGAGTGGACGGCGAGGAGAGGCGCGGCGTCTTGAAGACGGCGCAAGCCATCGGGGGAGGTGGGGAAATGCACGTCATCGACGACGCCGATCAGAGTGGAGGAGTGTGGAGCCTCGTCGGGTGGGCAGTTTGCGGGGACGTTGAAGACGGTGCACCCGAGGAGATCGCTGATGTAGCGGGAGTCTTCGTCGGGTTGCAGACGTTCTTCGTGCGGGACGATGATTTCGAGGCCGGCAAGGGCTTCGGCCGCTTCAATGGAGGTGATGCCTTCAAGTGAAAGGACAATGCGACCGAGGTTTCGCCCGACCGGGAGAAAGAAGCCGGCAACCTGAACGCTACGAGCCAGCGAGGGTTCGCCGGCGAAGCCCGGAGGAGCGAGAAAGACCCTTTGGTCGGTACGGAACCGTTCAGGAAAGTCAGTGAAGAGGTCTGCGAGAACCTCACCCTTGCGCCCTTGTGGACGGAGAATCTGCGCGAGCAGGAGCCACGGCTTGCCTTCGGATGATTCCTGGTAAGTCACGGGATGTGCCTTTGCGTTCCTGGCCGCGCTCCCGTGACGGTCTTTGGTTGACTACCGGGCGGGGTCAGAGTTCGTTGCCAGAGACAGACTGGATGCTGGCGGCGCGAGGCGACTCGCCAACTTCCAGGATGTCGAGAGAGAAGCGATGGTGGAGCTTCATGCTCGCCGCGCCGAGTATGGTGCGCAAAGAGCGAGCCGTACGACCTTGCTTGCCAATGATTTTCCCGACATCTTTTTGGGAGACGCGCAGGCGGAGCAGGGTGGAATCAGGTTCGAGAACTGCCTCAACGGTCATCGAGTCCGGGTCGTCGACAAGAGCCTTGGCGATCTCGGACAGGAGCGTTTTCATTTCCTGTACGATTTCTGCATGAGGCGGCATAGGAGCCGGCTGGGTCATCAGGAACACCTCTGGGAGTAAATGCCTCGACCTTCGCCTTGTCCGTCACTGCCTTGCTTATGCAAGGTCTTTTGTCGGACCGCGTTTTCAAGATCTGGGCAACAGGCATGCGAAGCATGTTCTGTTTTGACGCTGACCCGCACATTACATTGCGGGTCAGATGGCAGTGTACTCAAAGAAGGTGGTGTGACCGGTGTGGTTGACCCAGGGGTTTTTGCCGCCTGTAACCGGTTTTTGTTCCTGTGGTAATCATTTGGTTCCAATGCAGGACCTGGAACCTGTGTGCTCTGCTGTGTGTGACCTATGCGGCCGGAAGGGCCTCTACGGCCGCGGGCGCCTGAGACAGGAGCTTACCGACGCGGTCAGAGAGTTGGGCGCCGACACCGGTCCAGTAGTCGATGCGGTCACGCTTGAGCAGGACAGTGGCGGGGCTGGTGCGGGGGTTGTAGGTTCCGACGACTTCGACGGAACGGCCGTTGCGAGCCCGATCTTTTTCAATGACGACAATGCGGTAGTGAGGCTGCTTGCGTGCGCCGACGCGGGCGAGGCGGATCATCAACACGGGTGGGACCTTTCAGAAGCTTAGTTTTTGTAAGGAAACTTGGTTCGCCAGCTGTCCAGACTTTCGGCGACAGGTTGGTGGAAGACCGAGCGCGTGGCTTGCAACACTGCCGTCCTGCGCCTGAATCGAACACCTAAGTATGGCTGAATTCCGAGGCTTTTGCAACGATAGAGCGAGGTGGAAAGAGAAAACGAAGGACGTCCGGAAACCGGGCGGCCCATGCGGCTTCGTCGTGGACGGCCCCGACTGCGCGGGTGTAGGAGAGGTCGACGCCCTGCCGCCAGCCCCGTTTGAGCAGGCGCTGGAAGAGGGCGTCCGTGTCGCGAAGGTGACGGAGGCCTTCGGCAGTGCCCATGTCGAGCCAGATGCGGAGATCGGGTCGTGGCCGGGAGTGGCCGAGGAGGGTGAGAATGGAGCGGTTGTCCCACCAGATGGAGGGGCTGAGCACCGCGAGACGACCAAAGACGTCTGGGTGCTGGAGGCCGAGATAAAGGGTGATGAGACCGCCGAGGGACGAACCGCCAAGTGCCGTGTTGTGGCTCTCGGGGAGGGTGCGATAGGTGGTATCGATGAACGGCTTGATCTCCTCTATGAGGACACGGCCGTAGGTATGGCCTTCACCGCCTGCGCCGCGCGCGTCGCGGGTGGGAGTGTATTCGGCCATGCGGCGGAGCCCGGTGTTGGCGATGCCTACCAGGATGACGGGCTCGATCTCGCCGGCGAGGGCGAGGCGGTCAGCTGTGGTATGCGCCTGCCAGGTGCGTCCGGGCACGTAGGA
>CAXUNW010000086.1:0-244 GCA_964252505.1 uncultured Acidobacteriaceae bacterium | reverse complement strand
AGGCGCGGGTCAAAGAGGTTTTGGCCGTCGTGAAGATAGAAGACGGGGAAGCGGCGATCGAGGCCGGCGTGGTACTGCGGCGGCAGGTGGACGGTGACGGCGCGCTCCGGCGGCTGGGGAAGAAGATTCGAATGGAAGAGCCAGGTAAGCAGGGCCGCCTCGGCGGGCGCGGGGGAAGCTTCATCTTCTGCCGGAACCTTGGGGAGGAAGTTTGCGGCGAGGCGAGAAGGGCTGGGTGCGAGGC
>CAXUNW010000085.1:4375-9995 GCA_964252505.1 uncultured Acidobacteriaceae bacterium | reverse complement strand
CGATCTACCGCTTGCCCGCGGTGCGCGCTGCCTTCTTCACCTTCTGCTTCGCCGCGCCCGCCCCCGGCCCAGCCAGGGCCGAAAGCGCCGTCCGCAGCCGAACGACCGCGGAGGAATGAATCTGCGACACCCGCGACTCCACCACCCCAAGCGTCAGACCGATCTCCTTCATCGTCAGCTCTTCGTAGTAGTACAGCGTCAGCACCATCCGTTCCTTCTCCGGCAACTCCTCAATCGCGTCCGCCAGCCGCTGTTTCATCTCGCCCTTCAAACAGCGAAAGAGAGGATCTTCATCCGGAGACCCCGCAACATAGGCGATCTCTTCGTCGCCCGAATCCTCGGATCGCTCCAGATGCAGGCTCCCGATCTCCAGGCCCTTCAACTCCCCCAGCAGCTGCTGATACTCATTCAGCGTCAGCGTCATCTCCGCCGCGATCTCCAGCTCCTGCGGTGCCCGGCCCAGACGCTGCGTCGACGAGCGGATCGCCTCCTCCACCGCCCGGCCCTTGCGCCGCAGCTCCCGGGGACTCCAGTCCAGCGTCCGCAGCGAGTCCAGAATCGCCCCGCGTATCCGAAACTGCGCGTAGCTCTTGAACTGAACCTTCTTGCCGTGATCGAACTTGGAAAACGCATCAATCAGCCCAACCACGCCCGCCGATACCAGGTCGTCGAGCTCCACATGCTGCGGAAGCCGCTCGTGAATGCGCCGAGCCAGAAAACGCACCGTCGGCAGGTGCTCCAGCAGCAGCGCCTCGCGCTCCTCCGCCGTCATCTCCTCCACCGCCGTCCCCGCTCCTATGCCGTCTGAGTAAGCCGCGTTCGCCAGCGCCGCCGGTGTCCCCGCAAAGCCCATCACATCCTCACCGAACACTCCCCCTTTCGGCATGCTCGACATCGCCACATCCTGCAGCACCTGTACCGGAATCAACCCTGCTCCGCCCATCGTCATCTCCTTCTGCCTTGATACGTCCCGTCGTTGCGCCTGCATCCCGGCTCTCGCCGTATTCGCCGCCCGTACTGCCACGCTGCCTGCCTGTTCGCTCATCCGCCCCACCCATCCATCTCCATCTCGCCGGCCCTATGCACCTATCCAACCGTCCCGATGCTCCGTACCCGAACCTCCGGTGGTATCTCGATCGGCGCAAGCACCGTCACCTTCGGCAGATACGGCTCCAGCCAGCGCCTCACGTGGTAGCGTGCCGGCGATGGACATAAAAGCACGGGCATTGCCGTCGTCGAACCGCCACCCGTTAGCCGTTTCACAGACTCCACCAGCTTCCGCAAAAAGTCCGAAGGCATCCCGCCCGGGCGCGCCCCATCTCCCAGCAGCAGCGCCGCGCCCGCCGGATCGAACGTCGTCATCAGGTCCGCCTCCAGCCCCTGCTCCAGCATCAACACGCGCAGCCCACCCTCCGGATCCAGCAGCGAGTGCACCAGCCCCCGCCCCAGAGACTGCCGCACCCGCTCCACCAGATGCACCACGTTCTTCGACTCCGCCGCAGCCTCCACCAGGACCTCCAACACCGCCCCCAGGTCGCGGATCGACACCTGTTCTCGCAACAGCTGCTGCAGTACCTTCTGCACCTCGCCCAGCGTCAGCAGCTTCGGCACCAGCTCCTCCACCAGCTTCGGATACGCCTCGTTCATGCTGTCCAGCAGGCGCTTCGTCTCCTGCCGCGCCAGCAGTTCGTGCGCATGCCGCCGGATCAACTCGCCCAGGTGCGTCCCGATCACCGTCGTCTGGTCCACCACCGAGTAACCCGCCGCCAGCGCCTGCTCCTCCAGCCCAGGCTGAATCCAGCGCGCCATCACCCCAAACGCCGGCTCCTTCGTCTCGACCCCTGGTATCGGTCTCGCCTTCGGATCCGCATTCACTGCCAGCAGGCAGTTTCCCTCAGTCTGCCAACGCGCTATCTCCACACCGCGCAGGCTCACGCAGTACTCGCGTGGCTTCAACCGCAGGTTGTCCGTAATATGCACCGGCGGCACGATGAACCCAAGCTCCGTCGCCAGATGCCGCCGCAGCGCCCTCACCCGGTTCAACATCTGCCCGCCTTGCTTCTCATCCACCAACGGAATCAACTGGAACCCGATCTCGAGCGTCAGCTCATCCATCTTCAGCAGGCTCGCCAGGTTCTCCGTCTTCGCCGCCTCTTCTACCTTCGACTTCGCCACGCCTGTTACCGTCTCCAGCTCCAGCGCGCCCTCAACCTTGTCTGCCGGCAGACGCCGCGCAATCAATGCCACGCCCGCCGCCATCAGGATGAACGAAAGCTTCGGCAGCCCCGGAATCAACGCCAGCGCCGCCAACACGCCCGCCGCAATCCAAAGCGTATTTCGCCCCTTCAGCAGCTGCGTTCCAAGCTCTGTATTCAGCGTCCCGGCAGACGACGCCCGCGTCAGCACCATGCCGCCCGCAATCGACACCAGCAGGCTCGGAATCATCGTCACCAGGCCATCGCCGACCGTGAGGATCGTGTAATTCTTCACCGCCGTCATCAGGTCCGTACCCTGCTGCAGCGTCCCGATCGCCAGCCCGGCAATGATGTTGATCGCCGTAATCAAAATCGTTGCCATCGAGTCGCGCTGGTTGAACCGCGCCGCACCATCCATCGCGCCGTAGAACTCCGCCTCCCGCGCAATCGCCTCGCGCCGCTTTCGTGCTCCCTGCTCGTCGATCAGCCCCGCGTTCATGTCCGCGTCGATCGCCATCTGCTTGCCCGGCAGCGCATCGAGCGTAAACCGCGCCGTCACCTCGGCCGTCCTCACCGCGCCATGGCTCACCACCAGGAACTGGATCGCAATCAACGCCAGGAACAGCACAAACCCGACTACATAATTCCCGCCCACCACAAACTGGCCAAAGGCCTCGATCACCGAACCCGCCGCATGTGTCCCCTCATGCCCATGCAGCAGAATCCGACGGCTCGAAGCCAGGTTCAACGACAACCGGAACATCGTCAGCAACAGCAGCAACGTCGGAAAGACGGAAAAATCCACTGCTTTCCGAATTTGTATCGCCGTCAGGAACACAATCACCGACGCCGTGATCGACGCCGCCAGCAGAAGATCCAGCACCACCGCCGGAACCGGGATCAGCATCACGAACACCATCGCAATGGCCGTGACCGGCAGTAGGAACACCTGCAGCTTGGCCGCGCCGCCCTTCTTCGGGGCCGTCACCGCCGCGCTCATATCCCGCCCCCAAACCCGCGCAACCCTGCCGTCACCGGACCCCGCTGTGCCGCCGCCCTGCGCTGCCGTTCCTGGTCCGCCGCCCGCTGCTGCCTCGCTCGTTCCTGCCGCATCTTCTCCTCCAACCTTTGCCGATACAAAAATGCCAGAATCCCCGCCACCGCTGCGTACAACTCAAAGGGGATCGACTGCCCCGGTTCCACCATGCGATACAAACTGCGCGCCAACGGTGGATTCTCAATCATCGGAATCCCTAGCCACAGCGCCTCTTCGCGCATCGCCTTCGCCTGCAGATCCCGCCCCTTGGCCAAAACCGTCGGAGCCGTCATCGTCTCGAACGAGAACTCCAACGCAATCGCATAGTGCGTCGGGTTGGTAATCAACACACTTGCTCGGGAAAGGTCCGCCCGCGCCTGCCGCTTCCGCATCGCGTGCTGCAACTGGCGAATACGCCCCTTCACCTGCGGGTTTCCCATCGCCTCTTTCATCTCCTCCCGCATCTGCTGCTTGCTCATCTTCAGCCGGTTGTTCCAGGAGATGTACTCCACCGCGTAATCCAGGCCGCTCCACGCCAGCGTCACCCACGCCGCGTCCACTGCCAGCCCGTATGCGGCGCCGAACGTCGCCGGTAGCCGCATCAGGCTCATCACCGGCATCGGCAGCATCAGCGCCTTCAGCGCACCCCACCCAAACAGCACCATCGCCGCCGCCGGAACCAGGCTCTTCACCAGCCGCGTCGCCGAACGAAGGCTGATCAGGTTTCCCGCATTCGTCACCGGGTTCAGCCGCCCAAACTTCAGCTCCAGCGCATTCGGGTGAAGACTCAACCCGCCGCCCTGCGCGATCCCCACCAGCAATGCGCCCGCAAAGCTCGCAGCCATCACCATCCCCACCGGCAGAAGCGCCGGGGCAAGCATCGTCCGAATCGCATGGCTCCACTGCGCATCCCCGTCCAGGCCGATCGCTGCCGAGTGCAGGCTCTCGATGTAAACCTTGCTCCATCCACGCACAAATCCATGCGTCATCGCTCCCAGCACCAGTACCCCACCCAATAGCGCCACCGCCGAAAGCAGCTCCCGGCTTCGCACCGAGTCGCCTCGATCCTTTGCCTTCTTCTTGTGCTGGGGTGTTGCTTGCTCTGTGCCTTTTTCGCTCATGCCCGCACCAGCATCTTCCCTGCCGAATCCAGCAGCGCCGTGAAATGCCGTTCAATCCAACCGGGCCAGACCGCCAGCGAGCCCACCAGCACCGTGTAGGACACCATCGTCTTGATCGGGATGCTCAGCACCTGCGTCGGCAGCTGAGGAGACAGCTTCCCAATTAGCGCCACCGTGACTTCGACCGCCAGCGCCGCCGCAATCACCGGCGATGCCAACTGCAGCCCGGAAAGAAAGATCCCGCCCGCCATCTTCACCAGGGCCACCCCGGTAGCCGCCTGCAAAAACCCCCGCCCGACGGGCACAACCATAAAGCTCCGTACCACTGCCGCCAGCAGCGTCCGGTCCAACCCCGCCCCCAGGATCACCAGAATCCCCAGCCAACTCACCATCTGCCCCAGCACCGGGGTCTCCACATGCGAGTTCGGATCGAGCAGGTTCACCAGCGAAAAACTGAACTCCATCCCTAGCAAAGCCCCCGCGAAGATCAGCCCTTCCATCAGCAGCGAAAGCGAAAACCCGAACATCAGGCCGACCCCAAGCTCCCCCAGCACCGAGCCCATATCCAGCACCGCATGGGCCCCTGTCACGGCCGTCACCACGGGAGCCAGCAGAATCGTGATCGCAAACACAAACCCCGCCTTCACCCGCGTTGGAATCGCCGCCGAGTTGAACACCGGCGCAAATACAAACAAGCCGCTCAGCCGGGTCATCACCAGCACCCCCGCGGAAAGATACCCCGGCCAATCCTTGATCAGTCCGCTCTCCTGTGGCGTCATCCCACTACCCCATATACCGGTGCAGATCCGTCCAGAGACGCGCCGTATACCCCACCAGCCGATGCACCGTCCACGGCATCGTCACCATCAGCACAATGAACACCACCACCAGCCGCGGAACCGCCGTCAACGTCTGCTCCTGCACGCTCGTCAGCGTCTGCACCAGGCTCACCACCAGGCTCACCAGAGCCGCCGACAGCAACAGCGGCGCGCTCAGCAGCATCGCCTCCAGCAGCAGCCTCCGAATGATCTCCACCGCCTGATCCGGTCCCATCCCGTCCCTCTCACGTCTCGCTTCTTGTCGTTGCGCTATCACCAGAAGCAACCGGGATGCCACTCCACCGCCCTCAAAAAACAGAAGATCCCAACAACCTGCTTTCTCTTCGAAGCCACCCATCACCCGCGCCGCGCTTCGGCAAGCCTTGATGCAGAGCAACCGGCTCAAACAAGCACAAAGGCAGCGGCTCAAACAAGCGCCAAAGGCGCGCC
>CAXUNW010000085.1:0-4365 GCA_964252505.1 uncultured Acidobacteriaceae bacterium | reverse complement strand
CCCCCCCCACCCCCGCGCCGCGCTGCGGAAACCCTTGAGCCCAAACCACCGCCTCAAACACGCCCCAACGGCGCGCCACATAGTTAGCCTAGGCCGAAGCCCTAGGTGCACCGGCAACCTGAAAAAAAGGGCTGAAGGCCCGGCACATAACCTGGCCGATTCACCTCAGAAGCTCTTCAATAACTGATCCGCCAGCAAATTCCATCCATCGACCATCACAAAAAGCAGAATCTTCACCGGTGTCGAAATCACCACAGGCGGCAACTGCATCATGCCGATCGAAGTCGTAACACTCGCAATCACAATATCGATCAGCAGAAACGGCAGAAACAACACCGCGCCAATCTGGAAACCCGCCTTCAACTCACTCAAGATGTAAGCCGGAACCACCACCTGGAACGGCAGGTCCTCCTTCGACTGAGGCCGCGCCGCCATCCCCGCCGACACAAACACTGCAAGATCCTTCTCCCGCGCAAACCGCAGCATATAGTGCTTCACCGGCGCGATGCCCCGGTCGATCGCCGCCTCGCCCGAGATCGATCCCGCCCGGTAGGGCGTCGTCGCCGTCCGTTCCACCTCCAGCAGCACCGGCTGCATCAGGAACCACGTCATCATCAACGCCAGACCCATCAACACCTGGTTCGACGGAGCCGTCTGCGTCCCCAGCGCCTGCCGCAAAAAGTGAAACACCACCAGCAGCCGAACCATCGGCGTCATCGCCAGCAGAATCGCCGGCAGCAGCGTCAGCAGCGTCAGCCCCACCACAATCGACCACGGCACGCTGCCATTCACCCCCATCGTCTGCGCCAGCGTTGGTTCAGCGTTCGCCGCCGGCGCCGCAACCGCCCTTACCGCAGTCGCGGCCTTTCCCGCTGCTGGCTTCCTCACCCCGGAAGCCGCCACTGTCGCCCGGGCCGCCGCGCTCCGGCTCACCCAATGCGCCTCCTGCCCCGCCGCATGCACCGTCCCGCACACCAGCAGCATCAACGCAGCCACGACGCCCGCCACGCAAAGCCGCCGCACCGCCTTCAGCACTACAAGCACGGCGCCTCCACCGGCTTTGCCGCCTCGCCAATCCGCACAATCGTGTCCACCCGGTCCGAGCCGCCACCCACCAGGAAGCGCTCGCCATCGCACACCACCAGCATCAACTCTCGCCGCCCGCCCAGCGCCTGCGTCTCCAGCACCCGCAGATGCCGCGCCTCCTTCAACCCCTCGCGCCGCGCCATCAGCCCCAGCACCCACCCCGCCAGCCCGCCCGGCCATGCCTTGTCGGTCCGCTCCCGCGTCTCCGCCGGCCTCACCATGCTCTTGCGCTCCCGCGGGGCAGCTGCTTGCGCAGGCTCCGCCTCCGCTACCCGCGCCCCGTGCAAAACCTTCATCCCGCGCGTACGCAGCACGCCCATCTCGCCACTGCTCATCTCATGCATAAACGGACCTCATTAAACGTTGGTCGTACCGCCTCTATCGCTGAACCAGGAACTCGGTAAAAAACAGATCGGTCAGCTTCAGGTCAGGATTCCGCGTCTTCAGCTCGGCCTTCAGCTTCGTCTTCAGCTCTTCTTTCCCACCCGGCTCCAGCAGGCTGTCCGCAGACTGCTGCCCCAGCACCGTCAGGACCGTGTCTCGCGCCGCCGTCTCCGCCTCGGTAGGCACCTTGGGCCCCGGCCCCGGCTTCTCTTCCTTCGCGCCCTTCACCTTCGGCTCGTCCTCCACCTGGATCGTCATCGCAACCCGCAAAAACGATTTGCCCCCGGCATCCGTCAGGTTCACCAGGATCGGCTCCATCACAATCCCATGCGTCTTCGCGATCTCGTGAGCCTCAACCTTCTGCACACTGCCAACTCCGCCGCCGATCTTGCCCGACTTGATCATGTACAGCATTCCGCCGCCAACGCCGCCCGCTCCCAGCACCACTGCCACGAGCATCGCCGCCACAAGCGGGATCAGCGGAAGCTTCGCGGCCGGAGCCGCCGCACCATCCGCACCACCCGCACCTTGTTTCTGTTCGTCCGTTGAAGAAGCCATAGTGCCCTTGCCAGATGCACCTCGCGGGCCAAGCCGCGCCCCTACCGCATTAGTCCACCCTCATCAAGCTCCCGCCCGACCAAAAAAGAGGGGCAGCCCGGAGATCTCCCACGGCGTTTCACCGCCAGGAAATCCCGTGCTGCCCCTGCTCAAACCCCGTGCCCGGTACCGGTCCCGCTTACCGGATCATCGCAATCGCCTGCTGCGTCACCGCATCGAACGTCGTAAGCGTCTTCGAGTTTGCCTCAAACGCACGCTGCGCCACGATCAAGTCAGAAAACTCCGTCGAAATATCCACATTCGACTGCTCCAACGCGTCATCCTCGATCGTCCCCCGGCTGCCTACGCCCGCGCCCGCAAAGCTCGCTTGCCCCGAAGCCGCCGACACCTGGTAGTTGTTGCCGCCGACCCGCGTCAGGCCCTCCGCGTCCGATACCGTCGCAATCGCCAGCTGCCCCAGAACCTGCGTCTTCCCGTTGCTGAACGATGCTGTCAGCAACCCGGAGCTGTCCACTGAGAAACTCTGATACGTTCCGCTCGCATATCCATCCTGCGAGCTCGCCGTCGCCGTCGAAGGCGATGCAGACTGCGCAATGGTTGGCGTCCCCGTCGAGTTATAAAGGTTCCAGTCCAGGGTCAGCGGAGACGCTCCATCCGCCATGCCTGCAAAGCTGATGCCCGTCACGTTCGCGGCGGGGCTCGTCAGCACACCCGCCGAGTTGAAGGTCAGCGTCCCCGTCGCATTCGTCGCCGCGCCCGTGTAATCCCCCGCAGGCAAGGACACCGTGTAGCCCCACTGGTTGGCCCCGCTCTTCGTAAAGCTCACCCCCGCAATGTGGCTCTGCCCCAGCGAGTCGTACATCGTTACCGTCGTGTTGAAGCTGCCGCCCACGGCCGCCGTCGCATCCAGGTTGCCCGCCACAGAAAAGTTGGACGTCGCCTTCGCAACCGTGTTGCCGTTCAGCGGAAGACCCAGCGCCGTCAGGTTGCCGGTCGTCGCAATCGACCCGTTCGTCGCCGCAAAGCCCATCACGCTTTCGCCATTCTGCGTAATCAGGTTGCCGCTCTTATCCAGCTGGAAGTTGCCTGCACGCGTCAGCGACTGCACCTGGCCGTCCTGCACCACAAAGAACCCATTCCCGTTCATCGCCATGTCGGTCGATGCGTTCGTCGTCGCCAGGCTGCCCTGCGCAAAGTTGCTCGCCGTCCCGGACACCCGTACGCCCGCGCCCGACTGCAGCTGCTCACCCGATCCATTGTTCCCAATCTGCTGGTAGAACAGATCCTCAAACGTTGTGTCCTGCTTCTTGAAGGCCGTCGTGTTCAGATTGGCCAGGTTGTTTCCAATGGTGTTCAGCGCGGTCGAATCCGCCTGCAAACCCGTCAGTGCAATCGAAAAAGATGGCATGTGCGTCTCTCCTGAGGTTGGTGCCGGTTAGTGTTGCTTACTGAAAAGTCTTGAAGGCGCTCCAGCTTCCGCAAACCGAAGCCTTCAACCTCGTTGCAGTCCCCACACCGCGCTCACCGCGCCGTGAAACAGTCCGGACCGGATGCGTATCCGCCTGTAGAGACCAGGCCATCAGCCCGTCTCCACCTCCGCGGTCAAAATCTACTTCGTCGTCGTCGGCGCTACCGATGTGTCCAGCGACGTAATCCCCTGGTTGATCGAGATCAACTGCTGCAGGCTGTTCACGCCCACCAGCTGCGAGATGTAGGCGTTCGGGTCCGTTGGCTGCGTCGGATCCTGGTTCTTCAGCTCGCTCACCAGAAGCGTCAGGAAGTCGTTCGAGGTAATCGTCCCTGTGCTTGCCGTCGTGGCTGTGCTGGTCGAACTGCCTGTGCCGCCGCTTCCCGTCGTCGCCTTCGCCGTCGCCGCGTTCGCCACCGCGCCGTTCAAATCCGGAAGCGACTTCGCCGCATGCTTCTTTGGCAGCAGGCTGCTCGCCACCGTCACCGCCGAGTTCTGCAATCCTGTCTGTGTCGTCACATCGAATACGCCCATAACCATCTCCTTTAGCTAAAGCCCGTACCGGACTCTGGTTGAACCCGCCATCCTCATCCCGGCTGCAACCGCCCGCCGGAGCCTGTCGCGATCCGCCTCGGACGTTCGTCCGGACTCCCGCGTCTTCAACTCAACCTGTTCGCGCTCAAGCGATCACGTTCACCCAGCTCCCTCCGCCGCCCTGCGACGCCCCGCCGTATCCCAGCGGTAAACTCCACTCGCTGGCTCCACTCCTCACCGCGGCCGAGACTCCATCGGCCGGATCCGCCGTCGTCACCGCCGCGCTCAGGTCACCCTGCTGCCGGCCGCTGCCGCTCTCGCCAGCCTCGCTGTTC
>CAXUNW010000084.1:0-10034 GCA_964252505.1 uncultured Acidobacteriaceae bacterium | reverse complement strand
GTCCCAACATCCACCCCAACAAACATCCCGCCTCCACGCCGCATCGTCGGCCCGCCAAGTGTATCCGGAGTTCCCGCCACCCGGCCACCGGGCCGCCCCACCATCTTTCACGCGAACTTTTTGCACTGTTCCGCGTCGCCGGCGCATCTTCTTTAATATCCGCAACACACTTTGGAACGCGGACGCACTATGCCCTCACCCCGGAAAGGCCCACGCGCACAGGTATCCTTGAACAAAATGCATCGTTGCCAAACCCTGCCAAGTCGATGTCTTCTCCTCGTCGCCGCCCTGGCTCTCCCCGCCGCGGCAGCGCTCCAGGCCCAGTCCACCGGCCCCATGGGAACCGGCAACAACGGGACGCCCGGCTCAACCGCCAGCAGCTCCGCCGTCCAGAACGCGCAAAGCCAGCTCGGCGCCGCCTCCAGCCAGAGCGCCGGTACCACCTCCAGCAACGGCGGCGTCTCCGCGGACTCCTACAAAGGCTCGCTCGTCGCCGGAAAAGCCACCGGCACCACGATTGACCTCACCCTGGACGACGCCATCCAGCGCGGACTCCGTCAGAACCTGGGCGTCATCCTCTCCGCCTCCAACGTGCGCAACGCCAACGGCCAGCGCCTCGAGCAGCTCCAGTCCCTCCTCCCCACCGTCACCGGCCAGGCGGCCATCACCGTCCAGCAGATTAACCTCGCCGCCTACGGCCTCAAGTTCCCCGGCCTCCGCCCTATCATCGGCCCATTCCAGACCGAGGACTTCCGCGCCTACCTCACGCAGAGAGTCCTCGACATCTCGGCCCTCCAGAACTACCTCTCCGCGAAGCACAACTTCGCCGGGGCCAAGCTCACCGCCGAAGACGCTCGCGACATGGTCACCCTCACCGTCGGCAACGCCTACCTGCTCTGCATCGCCGACGCCGCCCGCATCGCCGCCGTCCAGGCCGAGCTTGCCACCGCCAAGGTCTCTCTCGATCAGGCCATCGCCGCGCACGACGCCGGAACCAGCCCCAAGCTCGACGTCCTCCGCGCCCAGGTCGACTACCAGAACGAGCAGCAGTCTCTCATCTCTACGACCAACCAGCTCGCCAAGGATAAGCTCGCCCTTGCACGCACTATCGGCCTCCCGCTCGATCAGCTCTTCCGCCTCACGGATCTCGCTCCCTACGCCGCGCTCGATGCCGTAGATCCCCAGGCCGCCTTCGAGCAGGCTCTCAAGACCCGCAAGGACCTCGCCGGAGCCGAGGAGCAGCTCAAGGCCGCTCAGGCCGGTAAGGCCGCCGCCCGCGCCAGCCAGTACCCCTCGGCCAGCATCAGCGGAGACTTCGGAGACCTCGGAACCACCGTCGGCCACTCCCACGGAACCTACACCGCCACCGGCCAGATCACCGCACCCATCCTCCAGGTCGCCAAAACCCGCGGCATGGAAGAAGTCGCTCAGGCCAACTTCGACAACGCGCAGTCACGCCTCTCTGATCAGGTCCAGCAGGTCAATGCAGACATCCGCGACAGTCTCCTCGACGTCCAGGCCGCCGCCAAGCTCGTTGAAGCTGCCCAGTCCAACGTCCAGCTCGCCACCGAGGAGCTCTCCGAGGCCCAGCAACGCTTCCGCGCCGGCGTCGCCGACTCTCTCCCCGTCTCGCAGGCTCAGTCCCAGACCTCGCAAGCCAACGAACAGTACATCAGCGCGCTCTATCAGCACAACGTCGCCAAGCTCTCCCTCGCCCGCGCCATCGGCGTCGCGGAGACCGGCTACAAGACCTACCTTGGAGGAAAGTAACGTGGCCCAGCAAGACGAAACGCAAAAGCAGAACGGCGAAGGCACGCAGACCGCCCAGATCACCGGAACCGTGCAGATCAAGCAGGATGGCCAGGGCGCCCCGGCTGGACAGGCCGACAACGGGAAGCCCGAGGAGAAGGCTCCGGAGCAGCCGGCCAGGAAGAATCCCCTACGCACCCTCATCATCGTCGCCGTGGTCCTCCTTCTTGTGCTCGGCGCCGGCTTCTTCTACTGGCGCTCCACCTACACCGAAGACACTGACGATGCTCAGGTCGACGGCGACCTCTACCAGGTCAGCTCCCGCATCACCGGGCAGGTCGTCAAGGTCTACGTCGAGGACAACCAGAAGGTCGAGGCCGGCCAGCTCCTTGCTGAAATCGACCCCACGGACTACCAGGTCGCCGTCGACCAGGCCAAGGCGAACCTCGCCAGCGCCCAGGCGGACGCTACCCAGGCTAACGTGAACGTCCCGATCACCTCCGTCACCACCCAGACCCAGGTCTCCACCTCGGGCTCGGACGTTCGCAGCGGTGAGGCCGGCGTCGCCCAGTCGCAGAATCAGACCCAGGCCTCGAACGCCCGCGTGGAGCAGGCTCGCGCCAACTACGCCAAGGCGCAGCTCGACGTCGATCGCTACACCCCGCTCGTCCAGAAAGACGTCATCTCCAAACAGCAGTACGACGCCGCCATCGCCACCGCCGCGGCCACCAAGGCCGCCGTGTACGAGGCGGAAGCACAGGTCGTCGCCCAGCAGGAAGGCACCCGCCAGGCGCAGCAGCGGCTCGCCATGTCCCGCTCCCAGGCCGCTCAGTCAGCCCGCAACGGCCCACAGCAGGTCAAAGCGGAAAAAGCTCGCGCCGCCGCCATGCAGGCGCAGGTCCTCCAGGCCCAGGCCCGGCTCAACCAGGCCATCCTCAATCTTTCCTATACCAAAATCACCTCGCCCACCGCCGGCATCGTCAATAAGAAGAACGTGCAGATCGGCGCAAATCTCGGCGTTGGCCAGGATCTCCTCACCATCGTGCCTCTCACGAACCTCTGGGTCACCGCCAACTTCAAGGAAACCCAGCTCGACAAGATGAAGGTCGGTCAGGAGGTCGATCTCAAAGTAGACGCCCTCGGTGGCCGCCGCTTCACCGGTAAGCTCACCCAGGTCGGCGGGGCCACCGGCTCGCGTCTCTCCCTCTTCCCGCCGGAAAATGCCACCGGCAACTACGTCAAGGTCGTTCAGCGAATCCCGGTTCGCATCGACTTCACCAACCTTGATAAGGAAAATGGCGACTACGCCCTTCGGCCGGGACTCTCCGTCACCCCGGACGTCCGCGTCAAGAACTAGGGCGCTGCAGATCGCTTGGCGGCTCTGGGGTGGACCAACTCCCAGCCGTCAAGGCACCTTCATCCGCAGCCCTGAACACTCTGCCAACCCGCCGCCGCTAAATCTGTCAAGCCCTTATTCCACGTAAGTAAAACATTCTAAAGAGAATAAACTTGGCGTAGTAGTTGTGTTCCATCTCGTACAATAAAGGCAGGCATTGGAGATAAGTCATGGCTTCGGCATCTTCCCTTGTCCGCAATGCCGTAAGCCTTTTGTTTTGACGACTTTAGCCGTAAGCCCTTTATTTTGACGAGTTTGCGGCTTCCTTATTGCTGCAAGTGGTTCAAAAGAAACGGTTTGCTGCCAAGATCTAGGGGGGCACCCCCCTACGGGTATGGCTGGCTCGCCGTGGGGGTGGGGGCAACACGTAGCTGCCATCAGCATCCAAGCAAAGGAGAGGTGATTCATGGCAGTGGCAATTAAGAAGCAGTCCTTCGAGCTCGACGTAACGCCTCAGTGGCACGCTCAGGCAAAAGAGGTTCAGAAGTATGGAAGCGTCATCGAGGATATGCCCCACTACCTTGACGCTGGCGTGCGTACTGAGATGGTCGAGATGCTCAACCAGCTTCTGGCGGACTCCATTTCCATCCGCGATATGTATAAAAAGCATCACTGGCAGGTCTCGGGCCCCACTTTTTACCAGCTCCATCTTCTCTTCGACAAGCACTTCGAAGAGCAGGTCGAACTCGTCGACACTATTGCCGAACGGATCCAGCTCCTAGGCGGCATCAGCATCGCCATGGGTGGCGACGTCGCCGAAGTCACCAAGATCCAGCGCCCGCCGCGCGGCCGCGAAGAGGTTCCCGTTCAGATCTCCCGCCTCCTCGAAGCGCATCGCATCATCATGGAAGACTGCAAGAAGATTGCCGATGCAGCGGACAAGGCCGGCGACGACGGCACCAACGATCTTGCGATCTCGGACATCCTTCGTCCCAACGAGCTGCAATCCTGGTTCATCGGTCAGCACCTCGTTGAAATGCCGCTCGTCCTTCCAAAATAACCTGTCTCCAGCACACTCCCGAAAGGCCCGGCGTGCTCGCCGGGCCTTTCCTTTTTCTAAGAATCCGCATCGCTTTCCTTCACCTGCCATCTAAACTGCATTCCATGGCAATCGTCCTCAAGCTCTTCGTCCTGCATGCCTACTTGATCCTCTTTATTTGGGTCTTGCTGGAGCAGCTTGGGATCCCTATTCCAAGCGTGCCTGTTCTGCTCACCGCGGGAACTCTCTCCGCAACGCATAGCGTGCATATGCTCTATTGCGTCCTCTTCGTCCTGCTCTCCTGCCTTATCGCGGACAGCTTCTGGTACTTCCTCGGTCGTCGCTACGGAGGCAAGGTTCTTCGGCTCCTTTGCCGTCTTTCCTTCGAGGCTTCAACCTGCGTCGCAAAGACCGAAGGCTACTTCACTCGTCGCGGTCCAATCACGCTTCTCTTCGCCAAGTATGTTCCTGGGCTTTCGACTGTTGCAGCGCCAATCGCGGGGCAAACCGGTATGTCCTATCAACGCTTCCTCTCCTTCGACCTCGCTGGCTCAGCCATCTGGTCGCTCAGCTTCCTCCTCGCAGGTCGCTTCTTTGGCGATGTTGCCCAGCGCAGCGAGCGCTTCTTCTCCATACTCAGTCGCTTTGCCGGCATTGCCTTCGTGCTGATGGTTGTAGGCTTCCTTGCCTATCGCGTCATCAAGCAGCGGCGATTCATGGCTGGTGTTCGCTCGCTGCGTCTCGAGCCTGCGGAGCTGATGAACCTCTACGAACAAGCTCGCTTGAGTGGTGCTCCCGCGCCCTTCGTGGTCGATCTACGTCATCCGCTCGACTATCTGCCCGATCCGCGAACTCTCCCAGGGGCGCTTCGCATCCAGCCTGCTGAACTCGCCGCCGGAAGCTCCAATATCCCGCGCGATCGCGATGTTGTCCTCTACTGCACCTGCCCTTCCGAGGAGACCAGCGGAAAGGTAGCCTTGCAGCTCCACAAACTTGGCATCACCAGAGTTCGTCCGCTACGCGGAGGTTTCGATGGCTGGAAAGCCGCTGGCTTCCCGCTCTTGGACTACGTTGAGCCCGGCTCGCAAGGCGATCCTGTGAATGAGGCGATCGACCTGCACGTCGTTCCCGAGCCCAACGTTGCTACCTCGGTTTAGGCACCGTAGTAATCCAGTCCAAGATGGGTAATCAGGTCTTCGCCCATGATGTGACGAAGCGTGTTCTTGAGCTTCATCGACTGGATGAATAGGTCATGCTCAGGGTAAACGCCGGGCGCAGAGTCGGGGGCCTTGAAGTAGAAGCTCAGCCATTCCTGAATACCGATTCCGCGCAGCGATGGTGTTCGCGCGGCAAGGTCCATGAACAGGCAGAGATCGAGGGCTAAAGGTGCCGCGAGGATCGAATCGCGACAGAGAAAGTCGACCTTCAGCTGCATCGGATATCCAAGCCAGCCAAACAGGTCGATGTTGTCCCAACCTTCTTTGTTGTCGCCGCGAGGTGGGTAGTAGTTGATGCGGACCTTGTGGTACAGATCCTTGTAGAGGTCGGGATGAAGCTCCGGCTGAAAGATGAGGTCCAGGACGCCAAGCTTCGACTCTTCCTTGGTCTTGAACGACTCGGGATCGTCCAGAACCTCGCCATCGCGGTTGCCCAAGATGTTGGTCGAGTACCAGCCCGAAACCCCAAGCATGCGCGTCTTGAAGGCAGGCGCCAGAACAGTCTTGATGAACGTCTGTCCCGTCTTGAAGTCTTTGCCGCAGATCGGTGCGTTCATCCTCTTTGACAACTCGCGCAGAGCAGGAATATCAACCGTCAAGTTCGGCGCACCATTGGCAAAAGGTATGCCTTCCTTCAGCGCTGCCCATGCGTAGAGCATAGAAGGCGAAATGCCAGGATCGTCGTCCAGCAAGCCTCGCTCGAACGCCTCAAGGCTTTGGTGGACCGCGCTTTGTTCCAGGAAGATCTCCGTCGAGCCGCACCAGATCATTACCTGGCGATCAGTGCGGGACTTGAAAGCTGCGATGTCGTTGCGGATCTGGTTGGCAAGATCGCATTTGTTCTTGCCCGTCTTTACCTTCTGTCCGGTAAGCCGCTTGACATAGTGCTGGTCGAAGACCGCTGGCATTGGCTCAATCGACTCGAGGAAAGGTCGCATCGACTCCAGTTCATCGCGGTCAAGAACGGCCGCAGTCTTCGCGGCATCGTAGAGGTTGCCCCCAAAGATGTCCCAGCCCGTAAAGACGATGTCGTTGAGGTCGGCAAGCGGAACGAAATCCTTGATCAAGGGTGAATTGGCATCCGTGCGCTTACCTAGCCGGATGGTGCCCATCTGGGAAAGCGAGCCGATCGGCTTGGCAAAGCCGCGGCGAACCGCTTCAACACCTGCGATAAGGGTTGTTGCAACCGCCCCCATGCCGGGGATCATGATGCCAAGCGTGCCTTTGGCTGAAGTGATGCTTGCCGCGTCGGACTGGGCGGCGTCGGTATTGCTGGACATTGCGGAAACCTTCCGAGGTACAGAGTTGTTGGGAGTGACCCCACAAATCAGTATGGCTCAGGCAAAATCCGGGTCGCAAATGGGGTACCGCTAACTAAACCAAAATAGCTACAACAAAGATTCAGATCGACTCGGTGCGGATGCGGTTCTTCCAATGGGAGGCAACGAACCAGACGAATCCTGCAAGTAGCACCACTTCCACCCCAAGATGGAAGCGATGAAAGGTGTCCTTCATGCGTGGATCCGTGTCAAAGCGAGCGCCCAGCTTCATGCCCACATAAGCGAGGGCGTAGCACCAAGGCCAGGAACCGATAAAGGTGTAAAGATGAAAACGAACTTGATTCATCCGCGCGACGCCCGCGGGAAACGCGATGAAGGTGCGGATGATTGGCAGCATGCGCCCAATGAGCACGGCAAGGGAGCCGAAGCGAACGAAGAAACTATCCACCCGGTCGAGGTCATGACGGCTGAGCAAGACATAGGAGCCGTAGCGCTCCACCATGGGACGACCGCCGTGCGCCCCCGCCCAGTAGGCGGGGATAGATCCCAGGTTTGAGGCCAGGGAGGCCAGGGTTGCGAGCAGGACGATGGAAAGCTGGGAATGGCAAAGCGCGAACCCGGCCAGAGGCATGATGACCTCAGACGGAATGGGGACACAAGCGGACTGAATGGCCATAAGGAGAAGGACAATGGCGTACTTGGCAAACACTCCAAGGGTCACGAAGGATGCAATAAGTTTCTCTGTCATACAGGAGCAGTATAGCGGGGGTCATCCTGGGCGTCTGGTTGCGATAGCATAAGAGGGTGGAGACCACGAAGATGACACAAACAGGGGCAGGTGCAACGCCGGTTGACTTGGTTGCAGGTCCAGATCCAGCAGCGGCCGTGAGGCCAGTCTCGGCGCGGCCTGCAAGCAGCTATGTGAACGCGCCTCACGATCCGTCGAAGCCGCCAGTGAAGCGGCAAATTGTCTGCTTCACCTTTTACAAGGTGATGCCAGAGTGGAGGCGGTTGTCCGAGGAGAGCAAGGCGGCACACAAGTTAGCATTCATCACAGTGCTCACGAAGTGGAACAAGCCTGGAGAGTTTCTGTCGCTCACCTATTCGACCATCGGTACGCGGGGAGATGTGGATATGTGCATCTGGTCGATCGGCTATGGAGTCGATGAGCTGAACCAGATGCGAAGTGAGTTGATGCGGACGCCGCTGGGAGGCTACCTGACGTCCCCACACAATTTCCTCGCCATGACGAAGCGGTCGCAGTACCAGATTGATCGTCCAGATGAGAGTGAAGGAGAAGGGCGTGGTGCCATTCGGCCGGGAGGGCAGAAGTACATCTTTATCTACCCGTTCTGGAAGACGCGGCCTTGGTACCTGCTCAGCGCCGCAGAGCGGAAGCGGCTGATGGACGAGCATATTCGGATCGGCTTGATGTATCCGCGGGTCAAGCTGAATACAACCTACTCCTTTGGCATCGACGACCAGGAGTTTGTGGTTGCGTTCGAGACGAACTTCCCCGAAGACTTCCTGGACTTGGTGCAGCAGCTAAGGGAGACGGAGATCAGCCTTTATACGCTGGCGGATACGCCGATCTTCTCGTGCGTAAGGCTACAGCCGGCGGAGATGCTGGAGCGCCTGGGTTAGCCGTGGCCGCAGCAAGGAGGATCATCCAACCTGTACGGCCTGTTCCAGAGTCACCCGAAGGTGACGCTGCTCGGGAGATTGGCGCGAATGAGGCTCCTTCAGAACGGAAGCGACAGCGCCAAAGGCAGAAGCCAACCACACGGGAGCGCGTAAGCGCCATCCTGGAGGTACTGAGGAAGACCTATCCAGGCGTAGTGTGTGCGTTGCACCACAGAAATGCGTGGGAGCTTACAGTAGCAACGATCCTGTCTGCGCAGTGTACGGATGCCAGAGTGAATCTGGTGACTCCAGAGCTATTCCACCACTATCCTACTCCCGTTGAGTTGGCAGGTGCTCCTCAAGCGGACGTTGAAGGACTGATCCGTACGACTGGCTTCTTCCGCAGCAAGGCTAAGTCGATCCTTGGGGCGGCGAAGCTGGTAGTGGCAGAATATGGAGGCGAGATTCCGACGACGATGGAGGAGATGCTCAGGATTCCCGGCGTTGCACGGAAGACGGCGAACGTAGTCTTGGGATCGTGGTTCGGGATCGCATCAGGAGTTGTCGTAGACACGCATGTTCTGCGGCTTTCGCGGCGTCTGGAACTGACCAAGGAGACGACCCCGGAGAAGGTGGAAGCGGATCTGGCGAAGATCATACCGAAGGAACGATGGATTGACTTCTCGCACGAGCTGATCCATCACGGTCGGCAGATCTGCATAGCGCGCGCACCAAGGTGTGCGGACTGCACGCTTGAAGCGATCTGCCATTCGGCGGACAAGACCTGGCGATCGCACTAGCTGGAACGATTGCCATCTCACGCGAGACATTGTGTGCAGCGACGAGACTGCAACGCTGAGTTTCCGTGGCCTAGAATGGTGGGATGCTGCTTGATGGTATTCATGTCCCCTTGACGACTCCGTTCTATCCGGATGGTCGACTGAATGTGCGGAAGCTGGAGCACAATGTAGAGCGATACTCGCTGGGACCTTCAGCGGGAATGGTGGTTTGCTCAGCCTTTGGTGAGGGAAGCGCGCTGAGCGATGCGGAGGTGCGCGAGGCCTGGAGCGCGGCGATCGGCGCTTCGGCGGCGGAGAAGGTGATGCTGGCTTCGGTGGCGCGCGATGGCGTTTTGCCGACGCTTGGTATGGTTGAAACTGCGGCAGAGTTGGGCTTCGATGCGGTTCTGGTTGCATCGCCAGATGGCTTGGAGATGCAGGAGACGATGACCTACTTCCAGGCGGTTGCGGATGAGGCCGCATTGCCCTTGGTTCTGGTGAGCGATCAAGCTCGGCCATTGACGGTCGAGGCGATTGCTGAGCTTGCGGGACATTCAGCGATGCTCGGCGTTGTGGATTGGGAAGGAAGAGTCGCGGCGATTCGCGCGTCGACTGCGGGTGTAAAGCGTCAGGCGATTGTCACAACGGTATTTGCAGCGGTTACAGGACGAATGGTGGTAAAGTCGAGCGTTCCGATTGCGGGTTCGGGAAGCTATGTTGGAGTGGAGATGCTGGCCAGCGGAGGGACAGCAGTTGCGGCTCCTGTTGCCGGACCAGCGCTGAAGACACGGGTGAAAGAGACCGGATTTCAGGTTCTTGGCGGGCGAACGATTTCGATTTTAGAGGATTTGCGCGGGGGGGCGGTGGGTAGCGTTCCGGCGATGGCGGCGTGTGCGCCGCAGGCCTGCTTTGAGGTTCTGGCAGGATGGAAGGATGGCGATGCGGGTCTGGCGGCGGAGAAGCATGCGCGGCTGGTGGCGGCGGCGGCGCGGATTGAGGATGGGATGGGTG
>CAXUNW010000083.1:0-10047 GCA_964252505.1 uncultured Acidobacteriaceae bacterium | reverse complement strand
GGCTGGGGACGGCCGAAGGTAAAGAGGGGACTCATAAGGGGTAGCCTCCAAGGTATGCCCGGGAGAGCTCGCGTGCAAACAGGTTTGTTCAGTGGGTGAAGCGAAGGATGAGATGGGCCGAGGCAAGAGCAAGAAGGCCGGCGGCTACATCGTCGAGCATGATGCCGGTTCCGCCGGGAAGACGCTCAAGCCGGCGAACCGGTGGCGGTTTGAGGATGTCGAAGAGGCGGAAGAGAACGAGGGAGAGAAGGGCAGAGGGCCAGGTTGGCGCGATGGCTATAAGCGCGACCAGCTGCCCGGCGACCTCGTCGATGACGACGTGGCCGGGATCTTCGCGTGCGGACTCGCGAGCGACGATAGTGGCGGCCGGGATGCCCGCCAAGCTGGTCAGGATGGCGGCGGCGAGGGTCCAGAGGGCGAGATGGATGGGATGCAGGGCGTGCGCGGCGGTGAACCAGAGAAGGACGGCGGCGCAGGAGCCGTAGGTTCCGGGACCTGGACGGAGCAGACCAGCGCCGAAGAAGGTGGCGAGGGTCCACGCCCAGAAGGTCTTGCGGGGGATGGCAGCGAGGGTTTGGGGAATCTGGCGGGCCATTCAGGGGCGCAGGCTGTGCAGGGCTTTGGTGAGGCGTTCCGGGGGGATGGGCAGGGTGGAATCGCGCACGGCTGCGCGGTAGCCCCCGGCGTAGATGGAGTACATGACAGCCAAGGCACAGCCGACGCCGAAGACGAAGCCGAGGAAGAAGCCGA
This sequence comes from uncultured Acidobacteriaceae bacterium, assembly GCA_964252505.1. GTDB lineage: Bacteria > Acidobacteriota > Terriglobia > Terriglobales > Acidobacteriaceae > Edaphobacter. The sequence goes on along the minus strand of CAXUNW010000083.1, from coordinate 9,297 downwards.
AAAAGGCTGTCCAGGGGAGGGTCATGGAGCTAAGTCTAGCAGTGGACGAGCCGGTTTGATGGTCGCTGCGGGATGGGGTACCTTTCGTGTGGACGAGTTTTGCGGAGGCTGGACCGATGGCGGGTGAGGGAGTTGGGGTTAATTTTTCTTCGTTGCTGCGAGAGAATCGCGTGTTTGGGCCATCGGGGGAGTTTGCGGCAAAGGCTCGGGTCGGAAGCGAGGCGGAGTACGACAGGCTGTATCAACGCAGTGTCGAGGAGCCGGAGGCTTTCTGGGGCGAGGCTGCGAGCGAGCTTGATTGGTTCAGGCCATGGGACCGCGTGCTGGAGGGCGGCTTTCCGGATGCAAAGTGGTTTGTGGGAGGCAAGCTGAACCTTTGCTACAACTGTGTGGATCGGCATGCGCTGGGCGGGCGCGAGGGCAAGGCGGCGCTGCTGTGGGAGGGCGAGCCGGGCGAGATCCAGAGGATCACGTACGGGGAGCTGCACCGGCGGGTGCAGGAGTTTGCCGCCGTACTGAAGAAAAGGGGCGTCACGAAGGGTGACCGCGTGGCGATCTACATGGGGATGTGCCCGGAGCTGGCGATTGCGGTGCTTGCGTGTGCCCGCATCGGGGCGGTGCACTCCGTGGTATTCGGCGGGTTTGCGGCGCATGCCATCTCCGACCGGGTGAACGACTCCGATTGCGTGCTGGTGATTACCCAGGATGGCAGCTACCGGCGCGGCGCGGAGATCAAGCTGAAGGGCATTGTGGACGAGGCGCTGGCAAAATGCTCGACCGTAAAGCATGTGCTGGTGCATCGGCGGACGGGGTCTGCCGTGACGATGGTAGAGGGGCGCGACCACTGGCTGGACGAGGAGCTGACCGGATGCGCGGGGGCGACGTGCGAGGCGGAGTGGATGGATGCGGAGGATCCGCTGTTTCTGCTGTACACCTCGGGCACGACCGGCAAACCGAAGGGACTGGTGCATACGACCGGCGGCTATGGCGTAGGGACCTATCTGACGGCAAAGTATGTGTTCGACCTGCGCGACGAGGACGTTTACTGGTGCACGGCAGATATCGGATGGATCACCGGGCACAGCTATGTGGTGTATGGTCCGCTGGCCAATGGGGCGACGGTGATGCTGTACGAAGGGGCGCCGAACTGGCCGGAATGTGATCGTTTCTGGAAGATGGTGGATGCGCATCGGGTGAGCGTGTTTTACACGGCGCCGACGGCGATCCGGGCGTTCATCAAGTGGGGCGGGCAGTGGGTCAAGCCGTACCGGCTGGATTCCCTGCGGCTGCTGGGAACGGTGGGCGAGCCGATCAATCCTGAGGCGTGGATGTGGTTTCACCGGGAGATCGGGAAGGAGACGTGCCCGATTGTCGATACCTACTGGCAGACGGAGACCGGGGCGATCCTGATTGCGCCGCTTCCGGGAGCGGTGGCGACAAAGCCGGGGTCCGCGACGAAGCCATTCTTCGGGATTGTGCCCGAGGTAGTGACGAAAGAGGGTGAGCCGGTTCCGGCGGGGCAGGGCGGGCTGCTGGTCGTGCGGAAGCCCTGGCCCTCGATGGCGCGGACGATCTATGGCGATCACCCGCGGTTTGCGGAAAGTTACTTCTCGGAGATTCCGGGGAGCTACTTTACGGGCGATGGCGCACGGCGGGATGAGGATGGATATTTCTGGCTGATGGGCCGGGTGGATGATGTGATCAACGTCAGCGGGCATCGCCTGGGAACGATGGAGATTGAGAGCGCGCTGGTGGCGCATGGGAAGGTGGCGGAGGCGGCGGTGGTGGGGCGTCCGGACGAGATGAAAGGGCAGGCGATCGCAGCGTTTGTGACGCTTGAGGAAGGCAACGAGCCAAGCGAGGCGCTGAAGCAGGAGCTGCGGCAGTGGGTGGCGAAGGAGATCGGCGCGCTCGCGCGTCCGGACGATCTGCGGTTCACGCAGATGCTGCCGAAGACGCGCTCCGGGAAGATCATGCGGAGGCTGCTGCGCGAACTGGCCTGCACGGGGACGGTGAGCGGGGATACGACGACGCTCGAGGATTTTGGCGGGCTGGCGAAGCTGAAGGAAGGGGACGAGTAAAGGGCGCTTGATGCCGGCGCCAGGCGTCTACTGGCTTTCCGGCGACCTGGACCCAAGACGTTTGCTTACCCGGCGCGGGACGGCGAGAAGAAGATCCCGCGGGATGCTGGATAGAGCTTGCAGGTCGTGCCGAACGGTTCTGGGTGCTCGCCGGGGGCACCGGCGTGGATTGTGCAAGCCGGCTTGCGGGGGCAGGACAAACCTGGCGCAGCGGGCATAGAATGCCGATCGTGCCGCTGAGGGCGTGTTCGAGCAGACGGAAAGCGGCAGCGGCGTCCGGGAGGACAGTGCGATGGCGACAATGACGGTGGTGCAACCGGGGACGTACGGATATCCGGTCTCGATCCGGAAGCGGTATGACAACTACATAGGCGGGGGGTGGATGGCGCCTGTGTCGGGGCAGTACTTCGAGAATGTGACGCCGGTCACGGGGCGCGTCCTGTGCGAGGTTGCGCGCTCGAACGCCCAGGATGTGGATCGGGCGCTTGATGCGGCGCACGCTGCGAAGCGGGCCTGGGGAAAGACCTCCCTGGCGGAACGCAGCAACGTGCTGAACCGGATTGCGCAGCGCATGGAAGACAACCTGGAGATGTTGGCAACGGTTGAGACGTGGGACAACGGGAAGGCGATCCGCGAGACGATGGCGGCGGATCTGCCGCTGGCGATCGATCATTTCCGTTATTTCGCGGGCGCGATCCGGGCGCAGGAAGGGGGCATCTCGGAGATAGACGCGACGACGGTGGCGTATCACTACCATGAGCCGCTGGGTGTGATCGGGCTGATCATTCCGTGGAACTTCCCGATCCTGATGGCGGTGTGGAAGCTGGCTCCTGCGCTGGCGGCGGGCAATGCGGTGGTTCTGAAGCCGGCGGAGCAGACGCCGCTCTCGATTCTGGTGTTGATGGAGTTGATCGGCGATCTTCTGCCACCGGGCGTGGTGAATGTTGTGAATGGGTTCGGGCTGGAGGCGGGCAAGCCGCTGGCCTCTTCGTCGCGGATCAACAAGGTGGCGTTCACCGGGGAGACGACGACAGGGCGGCTGATCATGCAGTATGCGTCGCAGAACATCATTCCGGTGACGTTGGAGCTGGGCGGCAAGTCGCCGAACATCTTCTTCAAGGATGTCGCGGCAAAGGATGACGCGTTCTTCGACAAGGCCCTGGAAGGATTCGCGATGTTTGCGCTGAACCAGGGTGAGGTGTGCACGTGTCCGTCGCGTGCGCTGATCCAGGACACGCTGTACGACGAGTTCATGGAGCGGGGGATCAGGCGGGTGAAGGCGATTCGACAGGGAAACCCGCTCGAAAGCACGACGATGATGGGGGCGCAGGCCTCGAGCGAGCAGATGGAGAAGATTCTGTCGTACCTCGACATCGGCAGGCAGGAAGGCGCGGAGGTGCTGACGGGGGGCCATCGAGCCGAGATGGAGGGCGACCTGGCCGGCGGGTTCTATGTGGAGCCGACGATCTTCAAAGGCAACAATCGAATGCGAATCTTCCAGGAGGAGATCTTCGGGCCGGTGGTCTCGGTGACGACCTTCCATGATGAGGACGAGGCCTTGGCGCTGGCCAACGACACGCTGTATGGGCTGGGGGCGGGGGTTTGGACGCGGGATATGAACCTGGCCTACCACTTTGGGCGAGAGATCCAGGCGGGACGCGTCTGGACGAACTGCTACCACCTGTATCCGGCGCACGCGGCGTTCGGCGGGTATAAGCAGTCCGGCATTGGGCGCGAGAATCATCGGATGATGCTCGAGCACTACCAGCAAACGAAGTGCCAGCTGGTGAGCTACAGCCCAAATGCGCTGGGGTTTTTCTAGGCCGTGGACGCACCTGAGCAGGTCTTGCGGACCGAGGCGGCGGCGGAGCTGATGGGCCGGCTTGCCGCCAAGCACGGGCCGCTGATGTTTCACCAGTCAGGCGGCTGCTGCGATGGCAGCTCGCCCATGTGCTACCCGGCGGGGGAGTTCCTGGTGGGAGACAGCGATGTGCTGGTGGGGATGCTGGAGGCAGCCCCGTTCTACATGTCGCGGAGCCAGTTCGCGTACTGGAAGCATACGCAGTTGATTCTGGATGTGGTGCCGGGGCGTGGCGGGATGTTTTCGCTGGAAGGGCCGGAGGGGGTGCGATTCCTGATCCGCTCGCGGGTATTCACGGAGGCGGAGATTGATGCGCTGCGGGCGGCACGGCGCATCTAGGGCTTTGGCAGGGTGCAGCAGGTGCCGGGCTCCGGCGGGGCCGTAGCGCTCGCGTCGAGAGCGACCTTCCAGGTGCCGTCAGAGGTTTTTCTCCAAAGTGTGATGTAGCGGCCGGTGGTCAGGATAGGTTGGTTGTTGCGGTCTTTGGCGTGGCCGGTATAAAGGCCCCAGGTGTAGCCTGCGTCGCCTGAGGGGAGCATCTGACCGCCCTCGGGGGTCCAGGTGAGCTGGTAGGTTTCGGCGTCCCAGGTAGTCTGAGCGGCGATGTTGCCGCGGCCGAGGACGGCGGGGCGGCCGTTGTTGAGGGTAACGGCGTCATCGGCGAACCAGGTGGCGAAGGCCTTGCCGCCGCCCTGGGCGACCGAGGCGGCGAAGCGTCGTTCGAGATCGAAGAGGAAGAGGACGCCGGGCGAAAGAGTCGGTTGCGCGAGGGGCGAGGCGGCCTGTGCGGAAGGCGGGCCGAAGGGCAGCGCGGGACGATCCTGCGGCAGCGCGGGGGGCTGCTGCGCCGGAAGGGAAGCCACGGGGAGGAGTGCGAGCGAGACGAGTGCGAGCAGCCGGCGCATAGTGTGGATGGTAGCAGCGTCGGGCCGGCCCGCGAAGGGCCAGGTGCGGCGATGGTTGTTGCGCCTGCGATGGCCGTGGTAGAACTAACCCATGGTCATGAGAGCCGCTTGCATCCTCGACTTCAAATGCGCGCCTGCCATGTCCGCGCGTCGCTGTTGTCGGTAGATCGCGCTCCCCGCTTGTCCCCCCCAAAAAATACCTGAACGCGACGGATACTTCCGTTCGCTTGATCGTTCTTTACGGAGCGTCGATGCCTGCGATCTTTCGCCGTCTTTCGCCTGATACCTGGGCTGTCGTGCTTTCGCTTGCGCTGGTTCTTCTTGTGCGGCTGGGCATTCTCAACGTGGTGCCCTGGTAGGGCGAGGAGGACGGATGGCTCTCAGCGCAACAGTTCAACCTAACGCACGGCCCGATGGCCGGGCTTCGGCCGCGACCGAGGCGGGCGGGTTCCTGGGTCTTGTCCCCGGTGTTCTGCTGCTGGCTGTGGTAGGGTACGCGGGAAAGTTTATCGAGCAGTTTATCGCCCGCTACGGGAAGGCGCATCATCTGGTGCTGCCGAACATCGAGTACGTTCTCTGGGCCATCCTGTTTGGGCTTGCCATCGCCAACACAGTCGGTGTGCCGGCGCTTTTCCGCCGGGGAGTGGCAACCTACGAGTTCTGGCTAAAGACCGGCATTGTGCTGCTCGGGGCGCGGTTCATCCTGGGTGATATCGCGAAGCTTGGCGGCATCTCGCTGTTTCTGGTGTTTGTGGAGATTGGCCTGTCGCTTGCCTTTATGACGTGGCTGGGGCGGCGGTTCAACCTGGCGCCAAAGCTGGTTACGCTGCTTTCTGTCGGAGCATCAGTATGCGGCGTCTCGGCGATCATCGCCACGCAGGGGGCCATCGAAGCGGACGAAGAAGAGTCTTCGTTTGCGATTGCCGCCATTCTTGCGCTGGGCGCCATCTCGCTGTTCGTCTTCCCGGTGGTAGGGCATGCGTTGCACCTGAGCGACCATGCCTATGGCGTGTGGACCGGACTGGCGGTCGACAACACGGCGGAGACGGCCGCCGCGGGAGCGCTCTACTCGGACGCGGCGGGCAAGGTGGCGGTGCTGACGAAGACCTGCCGCAACGCGCTGATCGGCTTTGTGGTGCTGGGCTATGCGCTGTACTGGGCGTCCAAGGGGCAGGCGGCGGGGGTCCAGAACAAGGCTGCCTTCCTGTGGGGCAAGTTTCCCAAGTTTGTGCTGGGGTTTCTGCTGGTCTCTCTGCTGGCGACGGTCGGGTTCTTTACCAAGCCGGGTCTTGTGGCGATCGGCAACCTTTCACGGTGGGCCTTTCTGCTGACATTTGCCGGGGTTGGTTTGCGGACCAACTTCCGCGACCTGAGCAAGCAGGGGCTGCGGCCCTTCTTTGTCGGAGCGATCGGTGAGGTTGTCATCGCCGTGATGACGCTGGGCATGGTGTGGGGGGCGGACCGGCTCTTTCACCTGTAAGGGTGGACCAGGTTTGCGATATGCTTCGCAGCACATGACTATTTTCCGGAAGACCATAGCCTGGATCGCGCCGGCAGCGCTGGCGGTTGCGTTGGGGATAGTGGTGCAGGCGCTGGGACATGGTGCCGGTGGAGCCCGGGTAGCGGGCGAGGGGCTGCGCTGGCTGGGCATTGCCGGGCTTGCGGTGTATGCCGCACGTCGCCGTACGCTGACGCCATGGATCTTTGTCGCCATGGTGGCGGGTGCGGAGATCGGCTTCGATGCGCCGACATTTGCGGTGGGCCTGCGGGTGTTCTCCGATGTCTTTCTGCGGCTGATCAAGACGATCGTTGCCCCGCTGATCCTGGCAACGCTGATTACCGGTATCGCCGGCCATGGAGACATGAAGAGCGTGGGGCGGATGGGCGTGAAGAGCCTCGTGTACTTCGAAGTGCTGACAACGTTGGCACTGGTGATCGGTCTGGTGGCGATCAACCTGAGCAAGGCGGGCGTAGGGCTTGTGCTGCCTGCCGCAGCAGGGGCGGGCGCGGAGATCCAGAAGGTGGCGCCGACACATTGGGACGATTTCCTGCTGCATGTGTTTCCGGAGAACATCGCGAAGTCCGTGGCGGAGGGGCAGATCCTGCAGGTGGCTGTCTTTGCCGTCTTCTTCGGGATCGCCTTGGCGAGCCTGAGTGAGGCGAAGCGGGCTCCCGTGCTGCGGCTCTGCGAAAGCCTCAGCGAGGTGATGTTCAAGTTTACAAACGTGGTGATGTACTTCGCGCCGATCGGGGTGGGGGCGGCGATGGCGTTTACCGTGGGGCACATGGGGCTCGGGGTGCTGGTGAACCTGGGTAAGCTGCTGCTGACTTTATATCTGGCGCTGGCGGCCTTCGGGGTGCTGGTGATGCTGCCGGTAGCCTTGCTCGCTGGGGTCCCGGTGCGGCGCTTTCTGGCCGCGGTGGCGGAGCCGGCTACGATCGCCTTTGCGACGGCGACGAGCGAGGCGGCGCTGCCCCGGGCGATGGAGGCGATGGAGGCGCTTGGCGTTCCGCGGCGTATCGTCGCGTTCGTGATTCCGGCCGGGTATAGCTTCAACCTGGATGGCTCGACGCTCTACCTGGCGCTGGCAAGTGTGTTTGTGGCGCAGGCGGCGGGCGTCCACATGAGCTGGGGCGAGCAAGCTTTGATGATGGGAACGCTGATCCTGACAAGCAAGGGCGTGGCGGGGGTTCCGCGAGCCACGCTGGTGGTGCTGCTGGCCACGGCGGCTACGTTCCGGCTGCCAACAGAGCCGATCTTTGTGATTCTGGGCATCGATGCCTTGATGGATATGGCGCGGACGATGACGAACGTAGTCGGGAACTGCCTGGCGAGCGTGGTGGTGGCGCGGTGGGAGGGAGAGTTTGGGGTGGAGGCGGTGGACCCGGTGGTGCTGGAGGGTGTGGCGCAGTAGGGCGATGCAGTGGCCTTGCTGTTGTTTCCCTTAAGAAGGCCTTGCTTCAAGGTAGGCATTCTGCCGACTGGGCTCACGCTGTGGATCGGCTCTCTCCTGCGTCGGCCTGCTTTTGCCAGCGATGGGGGTCGACCCCGATCACAAGCAGCCATAGAGTCAGTGCGCCTTCGCCGAGCATTCCGGGGGCTAGATTGTAGGGCGAGAGAGCATGGGCAAGGGATGGCGAGAGAAAGGTGAGCCAGCCCAGACCTCCCAGGGCCATCAGCACACCGAGAATTTTCGGGAGGAAGTTCGACTTGAGGATGAGACCGCCGATGAGAAGGCAATAGCAGCCGAAGAGAACAAGCGCGTTGAGAGGCAAAAGCGCGAGGTTGTAGATCTTCAGGATGGAGACGACGCATCCGGCGAGACCGAAGAAGACGGCAAGCCGAGCGATGCTTCTGCCAGCGGGTTCGAAAAGGTAATAGAAGATCAGGACGACTGCTACGTAAGACACCGTCGCAATGAGATTCGCCAGGTTGCTGTACGTAGCGGGCAGGTTTCCCGCGAAGGCTGCGAGTGCCCCCGCGACGAACGTGAGCAAGTAGAAGATACCGGCGATGCGGGCCCTGGAGCGCGGAGAGGATGAACTGTTCCATCGGGTGCTGGCGCCATGGCTCATGATGTGCCTTTGCTCTGGAATCGCGTCTGGCTTTCATGGTTGCTTACGCGGCGCGCTTTGAATAAGTTCCCGTAGATCTCCCGGAGAGGATGTGACTGCGCGGTGTTATGTGGCCGGAGCGAGGATGTGGAGGGTGCGGAGCCAGGTGGCGGCCAGGTCGGACCAATGGGTGATGGGTTTCTCGGTAAAACGGAGGCCGTAACCGTGGCCCCCTTCGGCGAAGATGTGGAGTTCGGCGGGGACCTTGGCGGCTTTGAGGGCGAGGAAGTAGAGGACGGCGTTTTCTACGTGGACGGGGTCGTCTTCGGCCTGGACGATGAAGGTGGGTGGCGCGGCGGCGATGGAGCCCATGGCGGGATTGAAGCGGTCCATGGCTTCGCCCGCCGTGAAGTAGCCGGGGTAGATGACCATGGCGAAGTCCGGGTGGGCGTCGGGCTGGCCGGGGGTGCCGGCGTCGGCGTGGGCGGCGAGGACGGCGGCAAGGTGGGCTCCGGCGGAGAAGCCGACGACGCCGAGGCGGTGGGAGTCGAGGCGCCATTCGGTCGCGTGGGCGCGCATCAGGCGCATGGCGGCCTGGGCGTCGGCAAGGTCTTCGAGGGAATCTGGGTAGCGTTTGGTTTGCGGGATGCGGTATTTGACGACGGCACAGTTGACGCCGAGAGTGTTGAGCCAGGTGCAGACCTCGGTGCCTTCGAGGTCGATGGCAAGGACCTGGTAGCCGCCGCCTGGAAGGACGATGGCGGCGGCTCCGGTGTTGTGCGCGGTGGGGGCAGGGTAGAAGGTGAGGGTGGGTTGGGTGATGCCAGTGAGGCGGATGATGGGGCGGCCGGCGATGGGGGTGGCGTTGGAGACGTCTTTCTCGGTGGCCTGGGCG
>CAXUNW010000082.1:0-10177 GCA_964252505.1 uncultured Acidobacteriaceae bacterium | reverse complement strand
GGGACGAGGCGCTGGATCTCGTCTAGGATGGCGTTGGGATCGAACGGGGAGAGGCGCGGCTCGAGGTTGTTGGCGGTGAGCCAGACGGCGTGGCGGTCGGCTTCGCCGGACTGGGCTCCGCGGGTCTGGCCCATGTCGGCGCGGGTGCCCTTGCCGAAGGGCACGAGTTCTCGGACGTTCGCGCCCATCTTGTCGGCGATGCGGACGATCATCTCGAAATGGGTGCGGACGCCGGCGCGGTCTCCGGCTTTTTTGACCTGCTGGAGATCGCCGTAGGAGTTGGTGACGGAGCCGGACTTCTCGTAGAGGTTGGCGGCGGGGAGGACGACGTCGGCGAGGGCGGCGGTCTCGGTGAGGAACATCTCCTGGACGACGACGAAGGTGTTCTTGAGGGTGGCGGGGTCGATGTCGTAGCGGAGGACGGGGTTGGCGCCGACGACGTAGAGGGCGGAGAGATCGCCTGCGGCGGCGGCGTCGAAGATTTCGAGCATGTCGAGGCCCGGCGCGGGCGCGGGGGTGTAGCCAGGGAGCATGTCGGGCAGGAGGCCCATGTCGGCGGCTCCGCGGGAGTTGACGTAGTCGGCGAGGAGGGCGAATTTTGCGTTGGGCAGGGTGAGGCCGAAGTCGATGAGGCGCTTCAAGTCGGCTCCGCGCAGTTCCGAGCCGATGAGGATGAGGAGGGTTTCCTCGGCCTTGATGGCGTCGCGGAACGTGCCGGCGGTGGTGGCGTCGGCGGTGAGGGTGGCGGAGGCGGCGTCGTCTCCTGCGAAATAGGCGCCGAGCGCACCGTAGCCAAGCTCCGAGATGTGGAGGAACGATTTGGCCTGGCGGGTGAGCTTGATCTGCTGATGGTTGACGATGTGGAGGCGGCCGGCGTTGAGGCGGACGTCGGAGCGAAGATTCCAGGCGGTGAGGGGGTTCTCGTTAGTGGGGTCGCCGCCGACGATGAGGACGGCCTTGGCGGAGGTGTTGTCGGCTTGCGAGGCGGTGCGCCCGGGGTGGCCGGAAAGGGCTTGGGTGAAGGCGACGTAGTCCGCGGTGCGGTGGTGGTCGATGTTGTCGGTCTGAAGGACGGTGCGGGCGAACTTCTGGAGGAGGTAGGCTTCCTCGTTGGTGAGGCGGTTGGAGCCGACGACGCCGATGGACTTGCCGCCGCGGGTGTCGCGGAGTTCGCGGAGCCTTTTGCCGGCGTGGTCGAGGGCGACCTCCCAGGAGACGGGCTTGAGGGTGCCGTCTGGCTGGCGAAGCAGTGGGGTGGTGATGCGGTCGGAGGAGTTGGCGAAGTCGAAGGCGTAGCGGCCCTTGTTGCAGAGGAAGTCGCCGTTGAGGCCGGACTTGTCGCGGTTGTCGCCGCGGACGATCTCGCTGCCGTCGGAGGTGCTGCGGACGCCGAGGGTGGTCTTGCAGCCGTCGCCGCAGTGGGTGCAGATGGTGGGGACGTGGTTCATCTCCCAGGGGCGGGTCTTGTACCGGTAGGTTCCGGAGGTCAAGGCGCCGACGGGGCAGGCGTCGATGCACATGCCGCACTGCTCGCAGTCGACGTGGGCGAGGTCGTCGGGGGACTGCGGGGCGGGGATGTTGGGGGCGATGACCGAGGAGCTGCCGCGGTTCTGGATGCCGAGCGCGAAGACGTCCATGCCTTCGCCGCACATGCGGACGCAGCGGTAGCAGAGGATGCAGCGGGGGCGGTCGAAGAAGACGACGGGAGACCACTGCTGCTCTTCGCGGTGGTTTTTGGGCTCGGCGTAGAAGCTGTCGGCGGCTCCGTACTTGAAGGTCATGTCCTGGAGCTCGCACTCGCCGCCGGCGTCGCAGACGGGGCAGTCGAGGGGGTGGTTGCCGAGCAGGAGCTGGAGGGTGGCCTTGCGGGCTTGCGCGATCTCGGGGGTTTCGGTCTGGACGACCATGCCCTCGGTGACCGGGGTGGTGCAGGCGGTCTGGAGCTTGGGCATCTTCTCGATGCGGACGACGCACATGCGGCAGGCGGCCTGGAGGGAGAGGCCAGGGTAGTAGCAGAAGGCGGGGATCTCGATGCCGGCGGACTTGCAGGCCTCGATGAGGAGGGTTCCGGCGGGGGCGGTGACCTTGTTGCCGTCTACGGTGAAGGTTACGTCTGGCATGGGTGCGGTTCCTCTACTTCGACTTCTCGATCAGGATTTTCTGGTCCGGGCTGTGGCGACCCTGACTGGCTACCAGTCTGTACAAGCCGATCAGTATCACAACTGCAGCAAGCACCCAGATTAGTTTATGCAAGCCGCTCTTCAATTGTGTCCTTAGGCGGCAGTCAACTCGCGGACGGCTGGTTTTCGGGAAGTCGAACGCTTCTTCCCCGGGAGGGTGATGTCGAGCTTTTCGACAATGACGTAGTAGCCGGGTGGACTTGGATAATTCGGATCATTATCCAAGTCCAGGGTGACAGCCGGAGAGGCGTCCGGTAGTGGATCACCATCTGCCTGAAGCCATTGAAGATGAGATTCAAGGGCACCCTTCAACATCGCTCGGATCTTTGGCAGAGTCTTCGCGGTGGCCATGCATCCAGCGATATCCGGGCGTACCCGGAGAAGTTCTTTCCCGCCCATTCGTAGATCACTGGATACTGTCTCGTCATCGTAAGCCTGCCTGCTTCAGGATACTGATTAGCGTTCTGGCGCAACTTCATCTGAGGGTGACCGCAGAAGGTGATCTTTCCCGGCTTGGTTGCGTGGACGAAGTGGTCGTGACCGCCCCTTCGAGTAGCTGTATCTCCAACCGTCTTTTTCGACGAACTTCTGGAGATCGCGACGCTTCATTTAGTACATCGCTCCTGCTTGCCGTTCGTGGCATGGGCCTCTTGCTGAGCTTCTTTCTGCAATGTTAGCCCGTGGACGTCGTCTCCGGAGCAGCCTACAGAACTCTAGACACTTCATACACGGTGTTGCTTCAGTTCCATTGACTGCTCAATCAGCTTGCGAAAGTCTTCCGAATGCTCATCGACCATCTCGGGGGTGAGGCCCGGAAAGACGTGGCTGTGTTTATATTTAGGATCGCTGGATGGGTGTTTGCTCCACACGATACCCCCTGCTTTTAGGCGTTCCAGCAGCTGTTCATCTTCGGTTGAAAAACTGGTCCACTCCCTGAGTACACTGACCACGATGCGCCTGTTTACCACCAGCGCGAGGTAGTCGTCCGCATCATTTCGGACGATTGCAGTACCAGCCAGGGAGCTAAGCTTTGCATACATCGCTTCCATCTCCGGCGTGATCATCAGTGGCCAACTCCTACAAGCTCGCCGACAGGCTTGATGGCAATGAGCGGATGCGCGACGCGTTTGCCCTCGATGTACTCTTCAAACTCCTTGCGGAACTTTTTGACGAAGCCGAGGGTGGGCATGGCGGCGGCGTCGCCTAGAGGGCAGAAGGTGCGGCCCATCATGTTTTCGGCGAGGTACTGGACGTTGTCGATGTCCTTCTTGTTGCCTCCTCCGGCGTGAACGCGGGTGAGGGTCTTCTTGATCCAGTCGGTGCCTTCGCGGCAGGGGATGCACCATCCGCAGGACTCGTGCTGGTAGAAGGCGATGGTGCGGAGGGCGAACTCGACGATGGAGACGGACTCGTCGAGGACGACGATACCGCCAGAACCGAGCATGGTGCCGGCTTTGCCCATCTGGTCGAAGTCGAGGCCGACGTTGATCTCGTCGGCGGTGAGGACCGGGCAGGAGCTGCCGCCCGGGACGACGGCCTTGAGTTTTTTGCCGTCCTTGATGCCGCCTGCCACGTCGTAGATGGCTTTGCGGAGGGAGTAGCCCATGGGGAGTTCGTAGACGCCGGGGCGTTCGACGTGGCCGGAGATGCCGAAGAGGCGGGTGCCGCCGTTGCGTTCGGAGCCGAGCTTGGCGTAGGCTTCGCCGCCCATGAGCAGGATGGGTGGGGCGGCGGCGATGGTTTCGGCGTTGTTGATGACGGTGGGGCCGCCGTAGAGGCCGACGACGGCGGGGAAGGGCGGCTTGATGCGGGGGACGCCGCGTTTGCCTTCGAGCGATTCCATGAGGGCGGACTCTTCGCCGACCTCGTAGGCACCCGCGCCGGTCTGGGTGACGACGTCGAAGTCGAGGCCGGAGCCGAAGATATTCTTGCCCAGGAAGCCTTTGCTGTAGGCGTCGGCGACTGCTTTCTCCATGATCTTGAGGAGATAGCGGTACTCGCCGCGAAGGTAGATGAAGCCCATCCTGGCGCCGATGGCGAGGCCCGCGATGAGGGTTCCCTCGATGACGGCGTGGGGGTCGTGGAGGAAGATGACGTGGTCCTTGCAGGTGCCGGGCTCGGACTCGTCTCCGTTGACCAGGACGTATTTGGGCTTCTCGGACTGCTTGGGGACGAACGACCACTTCATGCCGGTGGGGAAGCCGGCACCGCCGCGGCCGCGAAGGCCGGAGGCTTTCATAGTGTTGATGATCCACTCGGGGCCGTTGTCGATGGCAAGCTTGGCGGCCTTGTAGCCGTCGAGCTCGATGTACTTGTCGATGTCGGCGGCGCCTTTGCCGAAGCGGTGGGAGAGGACTTTGACTTCGTCAGGGTGGGAGACGAGCTGAGGCATCTACTTCACGTCCTTTCCGTTGCCCTGACGGTACATCTGGAAGACATCGTCCATCTTGGCGGGCGAGAGGTTGTCGTGGAAGTCGTAGTTGACCTGGACGGCGGGGGCCCAGCAGCAGGCTCCGATGCACTCGACCTCTTCGAGCGAGAAGAGGCCGTCGGGGGTGACTTCCTTGTGGCCGATGCCAAGGGTGTGTTTGCAGTGGTCGAGCAGCTCGTAGCCACCGCGCAACATGCAGGAGATGTTGGTGCAGACCTGGACGTTATATTTGCCGGCGGGTTTGGTGCGGAGCATGGAGTAGTAGCTGAGGACGTTGCGGACGTCGAGTTCGTAGATGCCGATGCGCTGGGCGATCTCGGCGACGACGGGCTCGGAGATGTAGCCGATCTCGTCCTGCGCGTAGAGCAGCATGGGGACGAGGGCGCTGCGCTTGAGCGGGTAGAGGGTGACGAGGTGGTCGAAGCGGGCGGCTAGCTCGGGGGAGAAGATCGTGTTGGCGATTGTGCTCATGGATAGGATTTCCTTGCGCTTGTGGTTCCAGACTACTTGCGTTTCTCGATGGCCTCCACGCGGGCGTCGAGTTTTCCGGTGAAGCCGTGGAAGTAGCGTAGTTCGGCATCGACGGCGTCAAAGCGGCGGTTCATCTCCAAACGCGATTCCCGAAATTCAGAACGCATTTCACCTCGCAGAGCATCGATTCTATCGTTCTGCCGGTGGATGTCGGACCGGTTGGATAGCCAGGCGAGAATGACCGTTACCCAGGATAAAAGGGCCACGAAGCTGGGAATACCGATGCTGAGGTAGAGCTGGGTATTGTTCATCCTGACGCCTCCTGACTCTATCCAGTTTGCATCATTTCACGGGCGAAGCGTTCGGCGGCGAGGTCCATCTCTTCTTCCTGTTTGTCCTGTCCGGCGGCGGTGATGACGGTGCCTTGCTCGGTGAGGGCGAAGGCTTGTTTGCGGCCGTCGCTGAATTGCATGGTGGTGTGGGTGAAGAGGAGCCAGTGGCTGCCGACGCGGAGGGTGATCTCTTCGGGGCCGACTTCGACGACGGCGTGCTGGGGGGAGTTGAGGCCGTGGGCGGCTGCGTAGGAGCGGAGCAGGGAGGCCCAGGAGGTCCAGAGTTCGGTATAGAGTTGGGCGATCAGCCTTTACCTCAATGTTTCTGCTCTAATGCATCACGTTGAATCGGTTCGTTAGCGGTCGATCTCGCCAAGAACGATGTCGATGCTCCCGATTACGGCGACAACATCCGCCAGCATGCGGCCTTTGCACATCGTTTCAAGAGCCTGGAGAGTGGCGAAGCTGGGGTTGCGCATGTGGACGCGGTAGGGTTTGGCGGTGCCGTCGGAGACGACGTAGTAGCCCATGACGCCGCGGGGGCTTTCGACGGCCTGGAAGACCTCTCCGGCGGGGACGGCGAAGCCCTCGGTGACGATCTTGAAGTGATGGATGAGAGATTCCATCTGGGTCTTCATCTGCTCGCGGTCGGGAAGAACGATCTTGGGAGCGTCGGCGACGATGCGGCTGTTGGCGGGCATGGCGGCGAGCTTGTCCATGGCCTGCCGGCAGATCTTGACCGACTCGCGCATCTCGATCATGCGGACTTCGTAGCGAGCCCAGACGTCACCGACCTGCGAGACGGGGACCTGGAAGCTGTAGTTTTCGTAGCCGGAGTAGGGCATGTCACGGCGGAGATCCCAATCGACGCCGGAGGCGCGCAAGGGCGGTCCGGTGACGCCGAGGGCGATGGCATCGGCGGCCGATAAAAAGCCTACGCCTTTCAGGCGTCCCATCCAGATGGGGTTGCCGGTGAGCATGTTCTCGTATTGGTCGATGCGCGAGGGCATTTTATCGAGGAAATCCTGGACCTGTTTGTAGAAGTCCAGGGGCGGCTCCATGGAAAGGCCCCCGATGCGGAAGTAGGAGCTCATCATGCGCTGGCCGGAGACATTCTCGTAGATGCGGGAGATGTCTTCGCGCTCGCGCCAGCAGTAGAGAAACATGGTGAGCGCGCCGATATCAAGGGCGTGGGTCCCGAGCCAGACGAGATGCGAGGAGATGCGAGTGAGTTCGTTGAGGAGGACACGCAGGACCTGAGCGCGTTCCGGAATCTCCAGACCCAGAAGCTTTTCGACCGCGAGGCAATAACAGAGGTTATTGGTCATCGGGGACAGATAGTCGATGCGGTCGGTGAGCGGCACGACCTGTTGATAGAACTTGGCTTCGCAGGTTTTCTCAATCCCGGTATGGAGATAGCCGATATCGGGCGCACAGTGGACGACGGTTTCGCCATCGATTTCAAGCACAAGACGAAGTACGCCGTGGGTGCTTGGGTGCTGGGGCCCCATGTTGAGGACCATGGTCTGGTCTTTTGCGGAGGTGTCGTCGTGGTGATGCCGGGCATCGGCGACGACATCTTCAATCCCTGGGTCGATGAGGTCTGGAGCGATCTCTGGGGCGGCGAGCGGGGCCATTTAGCGGTATCCCTCGACCGGGTAGTCCTTACGCAGGGGATATCCCTGCCAGTCCTCCGGCATCATGATGCGCTTAAGGTTGGGGTGGCCGGAGAAGGCGATCCCGAAGAGGTCGAAGACTTCACGCTCGTAGAAGTTTGCGGACGGCCAGACGGAGGTGATGCTGGGAATCGTCGGCGAGTCTCCCTCAAGGCGGGCGACGAGGCGGACGCGTTGCTTGAGGGTGTGCGAGACGATGTGGTAGCTGAGCTGGAAGCGGGGCTCTGACGGGTACCAATCGACAGCTGTGCAATCTTCAAAAAAGTTATAGCCTGCGGCCTGAACGGCCTGGGCGGCGGCTACGATGTCGCTCGGAGCTACGGTGAAGGTGAACTCTTTGCGATCGAACTTTGCGTCCGTCGCTAAATGACTGAGAGCAGCCACCGCGGCATGATTGGGATATTCGGCCTGGACTGCGGCCGTGCCGGTGAGTTTGCGCGGGTCGGGGGCGGCTTCCATGCTAGAGGTCTCCCTTATCGTTGGACCAGTCGAAGATGCCTTTTTTCCAGACGTAGAAGAGGCCGACGGCTACGAAGCCGATGTAGACAAACATCTCCCAAAAGCCGAACATACGTTGGCCGGTGATGGCTGGCAGGCGGCGGAAGATGACTGCCCAGGGAAGCATGAAGACGGCTTCCACGTCGAAAAGAATGAACAACATGGCAACCATATAGAAACGGACGGAGAAGCGTCCGCGAGCGTCACCGACGGGGTCCATACCGCACTCGTACGGGCCGAGCTTGGTACGGGAGTTCTTATGCTTGCCGATGAGGAAGGAACCCGCAACCATGCCGGCCGCCATAGCGATGGCGACCAGCACCTGCAGGACGAGAGGGACGTAGTTCCAGATGTATGGATAGCTCTGCATGGGTATATCGGTGTCCAAGCTCGACTTTAGGAGGGTGCCTGACAAGTGTCAAGGAGCCAGGAGCTTCAAGCCCAGGGACAAATGCGTGCTACGGGAAAAGCGCAGTGTATCGTGCGATGATGGCGGGGCCGAAGGCTGCAGCGAGAAGACCACCTGCGGCAAGGAAGGAGCCGAGGGGTAGGCGCGAGGCGGCGTGGGCCCGTCGCTGGACAAGGAGAAGGGTGCCATAGACCGCTGCGGCGAAGACTCCCACGAAGAGCGATAGAAGCGCTGAGCGGAGGCCTAAAAAGGCGGCGATCATAGCGAGGAGCTTGACATCGCCAAGGCCCATGCCTTCGCGATGGCGGATGCGCCAGTAGGCGGCCCGGATGA
Organism: uncultured Acidobacteriaceae bacterium; assembly: GCA_964252505.1. Classification (GTDB taxonomy): domain Bacteria; phylum Acidobacteriota; class Terriglobia; order Terriglobales; family Acidobacteriaceae; genus Edaphobacter. Next base: position 1,847 of record CAXUNW010000082.1, on the reverse strand, counting down.
CGAGAAGGATTCCGGCGGCAAGCAGCATGGCGAAAATACGACCCCCGATCAAGGCCTCAGGGCCGGTGAGGAAGACGTTGCCTTTTTCGACTGACATGGCGGCGGTGATGGGGGCTTTGTGGCGAAGGAGCACCTGATCTTCCGTAGGGCCAAGGAAGATAGCCTGGGTGCAGACGAGAAAGAGCGCGATGGCGGAGCCGGTGTAGGTGAAGGAGTCTGGCAAACGAAAGGTCTGCCAGTCCATGACGAGCAGACCGATGAGGAGAAAACCCAACACCGCCATCGAGAGGCAGGCAATCGCTGAAATGGCGATCACTTCCGCGGACAGGTTGGGTGTGCTGAAGACCGGAACGAGGCGGCCTGCAGAGTAGGTGAACCAGAGGGCCGTGGCGAGTTCCACCGCGGGGTATTGGAGGGAGACAGGAAGCCCGCAGTCGCGGCAACGGGCGCGGAGGAGGAGCCAGCTCAGGATCGGGATGTTGTCTCGCCAGCGGATGGGATGTTGACAGACTGTGCAGCGCGACGAGGGAGCCACGATGGACTGGTGACGGGGAAGGCGGACGATACAAACGTTAAGAAAGCTGCCGAAGAGAAGGCCGAGGAAGAAGGCGGTTGCGGCGAAGATGAGGTTGGGGCTCACTCTGAGTCAGTATAGTGGGGGCCGACCACGGGTGGAGAGGCCGGGCCCAAAGGCAGATGTCTATCGTCTCTTCCACAGCTCATAGACTGGGCTCATGCGGGGATCGGTGAAGAGGTTGAGGCAAGCCTGGCGTTCGACGGGGCCATCGACGACGCAGTGCAGGTCGGTGCGGCGGGCGACCTCTTCGGCAGGTATGGAGATCTGGGAGACGAAGCGGGCTGCGTCGGCGATGGTGGCGCCGAAGACGAGTCGGTCGAGCCCGGACCAGAGGGCGCAGGCCATGCACATCGCGCAAGGCTCGCACGTGGTGTAGAGGGTGTAGCCCTTGAGGCTCGGCGAGGCGAGTTTGGCGCACGCGAGACGGATCGTAAGAGTCTCGGCATGGGCGCTGGGATCGTGGTCGGGACCGACACGGTTGACGGCTCGCATGAAGAGCTCTCCGGTGGCGGTGCTGACGATGGCGGCGCCGAAGGGCATGGGATGGGCGGTGGACAGGGTTTGAGCGGTGAAGGCCGCGAGGGCGAGCATCTGTGAGTGGTCGGCCGGGGTGATGCGCTGTGGCATAAAGGTCTGGGCCGGGAGAGCTTTTGCCGTCAAGGAGACAACGGCTGCGTGTTGAAGGAAGGTTCGCCGGCTTGCGTTCATGCTGAAGAGCCTCCGGGGCGTTGATTTAGGACCCATCATACGGAAGAGCGTGGACCGCTTGGGGAGCCCGTGTGGGACTGATGCGGAGGGTTGCGGCATCGGCTAGAAGTCGAGGTGGAGGCGGACGGACTCGATGAGGACGGGGCCGCGATCCTGGTTATAGCCGGGGTGGGTGATGTACTGGGCGTCGAGGGCGTAGAAGAGGCCGCGCCAGGTGTGGAGATTGTAGTAGGCCTCGAGGATATCCTCGCGGGCATACTGGAGGGTTCCGTCGCCGAGGAGGAAGCCTTTGCCGCCAAGTTTGAGGTAAGTTTGGTGGTCGCGCTTAATGGCGTTGGTGACGAAGGTGAGGCCGGCTTTGTCGAGCGGGCGGTGGTGGTCGCGGAGGGAGTAGTCGGCGCCGAACTCGATGGTCTGATCGACCTCGGTGTAGGCGTATGACTCGTGTTGACCCTCATTCCAGCCGAAGCGGCCAAAGGCACGGAGGTTGGGGGTGAGCTCCTGCTCGGCGTTGAGGCCGAAGCCGTATTTGACCGTGGTGGCTGGGGGGTGAGCGGTGATG
>CAXUNW010000081.1:0-10445 GCA_964252505.1 uncultured Acidobacteriaceae bacterium | reverse complement strand
GGGCGGGGGGCTGGGATTGCCTACCGGGGTGATGCCGGTGGCGATGAAGGAGCCGGTTCCCGCGGCTCCATTGTTGTAGAGCGGGTTGAACCAGGTGTTGGTGGGGGTGGCCTCGTAGAAGATGCCGGCGTTGAGGCGGATGACGGTGGTCGGGACGGGCGAGTAGGCGATGCCGAGGCGAGGGGCGAAGTTGGCCTTGGGGGTGCGGAAGGCCTGGGTGGCGCTGAAGGGCTCTCCGGCCGGCGGAGTCGGGGCGGCGTACTGGTCGTAGCGGACGCCGTAGTTGACCAGGAGGTTGCGGCGAAGCTGCCAGGTGTCCTGCGCGAAGACGGCGTAATCGGAGGAGTGGTAGGCGGCTCCGGGATGGCCGATGGAGGCGGAGAGGCTGGTGTAGCCGGTAGGCGTTTTGCCGCTCTTGGTGTCGAGATAGTGCTGGATGTCGACGAAGTTGTACTGCGTGTAGATGTCCTGGAGCTGGGTGTCGTTATTCTGCTGGAAGGCGAAGCCTGCCTTGAAGGAGTGTGGGCCGCGGACGAGGGTGACGTTGTCGGAGAAGGAGGGGATCTCTTCCTGGAACTTGTCGCCTGCGCCATTGGTGCCGTTGAAGGTGACGGCGCTGGCGCTGGCTCCGTTGTAGGAGGCGGCGGAGATGTTGATGACGGGTCCGGCGCCGGTGAGAGGGCCGGCAATGTGCTGCTCGTTGCGGTAGGGGATGGAGCCGCGGAACTCATTGAGGAGGTTTGGCGTGAGGGTGGTGACGAGCTGGACGCCGATGATATGGGCGCGGTCGCGGAAGTCGGAGGAGGCGCTGATGGCGTTGGTTCCTCCGGCGTTGGTGTTGAAGGGATAGGTGTTGCGGAAGTAGTTGTAGCGGACGAAGGCGGAGTTTTTGCGGTTGATGATGAAATCGCCGCGGACATCGACCCACTGGGTGCGTTGGAGCGAAGGCGCGGGGTTGAAGTCGGAGGGGCTAACGCCGGAGGCGACGAGAGCGTTCTGGGTGGTGGTGTTGACGGTGTTGGCGGCGGGGTTGGCGCGCTTGAGGTGCTCATAGGCGCCGAAGAGGAAGAAGCGGTCTTTGACGATGGGGCCTCCGAGATTGCCGACGTAGTCGTCGACGTGGAGGTCGGGCTTTGGCTTGCCGCCGGTGACGGTGAGATCGCAGTTCTGGAGCAGGGGGCAGGAACTGGCGGCCTTGGGGCGCCAGATGTACTGGGCGAGGCCGTGCAGCTTGTTGGTTCCGGAGCCGGAGATGACGTTGTAGATGATGCCGGCGGTGTTGCCGAACTCGGGCGCGAAGGAGTTGGAGATGGTCTGGACTTCGCGGACGTAGGAATCGGAGATGGCGAAGAGACGGAGGCCGTAGCGGTCGGTTTCGGTGTCGACCATGCCGTCGAACTGGTAGTTGACGCGGTCGACGAGACCGTTGGTGTTCACGGTGCGGGGGATGCCGTTCTCGGGGTTCGGGTGGCCGCTAACGCCGGGCTGGAAGAGGATGAAGTTGTAGGGGTTGCGTGAGGTGAGGGGGAGATTCTGGGTCTCTTCGGTCGAGATGGTGCGGCCGAGGTCGAAGCGTGCGGTCTCGATGATGGGGGCGTCACTGGTGACTTCGACGGAGGTGGCGGTGTTGCCGAGGGTGAGGTGCTCGTCAACGGTGGCGGTGGTGCCGGCCTCGATGTGGATGCCCGTCTGGGTGAGGGGGGCGAAGCCGGAGGCCTGGGCGGAGACGGAGTAGGTGCCGAGAGGGAGACTGGGAGCGAGGTAGAGGCCGTCGGCCTCAGTCTGGGCGGTGCGGGTGAAGCCGGTTTCGAGGTTGCGGATGGTGATGGTAGCACCGGGCAGGGCGGCTCCCGTGGGGTCGCTGACCATACCGCGGATGGTCCCGTTGATGGATTGCGACTGAGCGGCGGCGTGCGGGGCAGGCATGGCGAGGAACAGGGCCAGGAGAGCAGGGGTGGCGGTGCGGCGAGCGGCAAAGCGCATGGCGTGACCTCGGAAGGATACTTACAAAAGGAAGTTGCTAAAGTGGGCGTGCGTACCGGCGGCAAAGGATTTGCGAGTGCGTGATGGATCAGGCGATGAGCGTCTGAAAGGCGGCGGTGCGGCTCAACGAGAGGGCACCGTGGAGCTGTGCCTGGGTTCCGAGAACGCTGGTGCAAAGCTGCGGGGGGTGAAGCGTCAAGCGGCTCAGGACTTTCTCTGTTGCTCGACAGAGGCCCGGGTGCGCGCCGATGCCGCCGCCCAAAACGACCATCTCCGGGTTGAGCAGGAGGGTGATGTCTGCGACTGCATTGGCGAGCATGGCCGCAGTATACCGCAGCACCTTGCTTGCGGCGCGGTCTCCGGATTCGGCGAGATCGAAGATTTTGGTGGGACGCATGGCCTGGCCGGTGAGGCGATGATATTCAGCCTCGATGCCCGCGCCGCCAATGGCGGTCTCGAGTTGCCCAAGGGCATGGGCGTCGACGTGCGTGCGATGACGGCCGGGAAGGCCGAAGTAGCCGATCTCGCCGGCGGACCACTGGGCTCCGCGATGGAGGCGGCCATCGAGGAAAAGGCCGGCGCCGACGCCGGTGCCGAGGGCGATGAAGGCAAAGGTATGGCTGTGGCGCGCGGCGCCGCGGTGATGCTCCCCGACGGCCGCCAGGTTGGTGTCGTTCTCGACGATGCAGGGTAAGCCGAGCTCCGCGCTCAGCAGAGCCTGGAGCGGGACGTCGTGCCAATTTTCCAGGTTGGGCGCAGCCAGGACGACGCCGGTGGTCGCATTGGTGATGCCGGGAGCGCCGGCCGTGAGATGCACGACTCGTTTGGCGGGGATGCGGGCGCGGCGGCACATTTCGCGGAGACCCTCCCGGATGACGCGGCAGACGGCGGGCGGCGTGCGTTGGTGCGAGGTGAAGCGGGTCGACCAGTCGGCGACCGCATGGCCGCTGAGGTCCGCAAGCAGCATGCGCAGGCGGGTTCCGCCAATGTCCGCCGCAGCGAGGAAGGCGTGACGAGCGTTGAAGCGGACGAGTGCGGGCTTGCGGCCGCCGCTTGAGGCGCCTTCGCCGAGCGACTCCAGGAGGCCGAAGGCTTCAAGCGCGGAGAGGCTTGCGGCTACGGTTGGAGCACTGAGGCCGGAGAGGCGGGCGAGGTCGGCGCGAGAGCAGGGGCTGACCGCCTGCAGCAGTTCCAGCACGACGCGGGTGTTGTGCTGGCGGAGATCGGCTGGGCGGGAGGCAGTGTGCGAGGAGGCTTGTTTCGTCATGAGCAATGCCGTGGGACGTGCCCGTGGCCTGCTGCATCATAGCCTAGTTCGTGAGGGTTCCTGCAAAAGGGCAGCGGGTTCGAGGGCTTCGCCGACGTCGCGAACGAGATTCCGGACGTAGCTGCGACGGTTGAGGAGGACCACGAGGGCGGCGCGGACGGCGTCGAGAGCAAGGCGATCCAAGACGTCGAAGGCGGCGTCCCAGCGGTGCCAGAGCGCTTCAAGCTCGGCCTGGATGGCAGCCAGCATGGACTCGAAGTTCTTCTGGGCGCGGAGGAGGTCCTGGCGGAGTTGCGGATCGTCCTCGTCGCCCATCTGGCGAGCCATGCGCATCTCCTGGAGCTGCATGTTGAGCTCGAAGACCTCCTCGAGGAGCTCGGGGGGGATGAGTTGCTTCTTTTCGGTTCCGGAGGCGCGGGCTGCGTCCGTGGCACGCTGGGATTGCTCCTCCAACTCGACGCCTTCGAGCTTCAGGAGGTACTCGGTGCGAAAGATGGGGTCTTTGAGGGTGCGGTAGGCGTCGTTGAGGAGGGAGGACTGCGCGAGAGCGGCCTCCTGCTCGGCGAGGGATTTGGAGGCGAAACGGTCGGGGTGGAGGCGGCGAGCTTGGGCGTAGAAGGACTTTTCGAGAGCAGGGAGGTCGAGGACGAGATGACGGGGGAGGGAGAAGAACTCGAAGTAATCCATGACTATGCAGAGAAGCTGGAGCCGCAGCCGCAGCTCTTGGTGGAGTTTGGATTGATGAAGTTGAAGCCCTGACGCATGATCGTCTCTTCGAAGTCGAGGACCATGCCGTGGAGATAGATGAAGCTTTTGGGGTCGACGAAGATGCGGATTGGCGGAGCGGGTTCCGGAAGACTAAGGGGGGACTGGTCGAAGCTGTAGACGCGGTCGCGCTCGCGCGGCTGGGAATCGAAGCGAATGTTGTAGCTCAGACCGGAACAGCCGCCGCCGGTAATCCCGACGCGAAGGCCGCCTTGCTCGGGGGAGACGTTTTCCTTAGCCATGGCGTTGCGGATGCGTTTGAGGGCCTTGAGGGTGACCTGGATTCCCTTTTGGCCGGGCGCTTGTCCCTCAGCGGTAAGTACGGTCATGCCGGCGAGGGGGTCTTTCTTCTCACTTGATGTTGCGGCGGCGTGTTCGGCGTCGCGTTCTGCGGCGGTTTGGAGGCTGACCATGGCCATCGCTGTTTTCTCCTGACATGCACGGCAAGACAAAGGGCGTCCGAGACGACCAGAAGGCCGCTCCGGACGCCCTGTGGGAAGTTTCTTAGTGCGTAGCGACGCCTACGGCCATGCCGGCGATCTCGGTGAATCCAGTGGTCTCGACGAGGTTGTTCTTCTTCTTCCAGTCACCGATGGCGGCGCGGATAGCGTCCTCAGCGAGAACCGAGCAGTGAATCTTGACCGGCGGCAGCGCAAGCTCCTTCACGATATCGGTGTTGGAGATGGTGAGAGCCTCGGCGATGGTCTTGCCTTTAACCCACTCTGTTGCGAGCGAGGAGGAGGCAATCGCCGAGCCGCAGCCAAAGGTCTTGAACTTGGCGTCTTCGATAACCTGGGTCTCGGGGTTGACGCGGATCTGGAGGCGCATGACGTCGCCGCACTCCGGGGCGCCGACGAGGCCGGTGCCGACTGACTCTGAACTCTTGTCCATCGAGCCGACGTTGCGGGGATTCTCGTAGTGATCTACTACCTTGTCGCTGTATGCCATTGTGGTTTCCTCGGAACTTTTCAGTTGATTTGATGATACTCCGGCACCGTAAGGTTCGCCGGGAAGGGTGCGCAGAGCCTAATGCGAGTCACAACAGAAGTAGGGAACATACGAACCCCAGTAGTCCGGTTCGTCTCCACCCACAGCGGCTTAGTGGGCGGCCCACTCGATCTTGGTGAGGTCGATACCTTCCTTGACCATCTCATACAGAGGGCTGAGTTCCCGGAGTTTCAGGACAACGTCGATGAGCTTGTCGGAGACATAGTCGACCTCGGCTTTGGTGTTAAAGCGTCCGAGACCAAAGCGGATAGAGGAATGGGCTACGTCGTCGCCCAGGCCGAGGGCTTTAAGGACATAGCTTGGCTCGAGCGTGGCTGAGGTGCAGGCGGAGCCGGAGGAGACCGCGATGTCGTTGATGCCCATGAGGAGGGATTCGCCCTCGACATAGACGAAGCTCATGTTGAGGTTGCCGGGGAGATGGTGCTCCATGTTGCCGTTGACGTGGATGTAGTCGAGGGCTTTCTCGAACTTGGCGCGCATATAGTCGCGGAGTTCGATGAGACGGGCAGACTCGGCGGACATCTCTTCGCCGGCGATCTCGCAGGCCTTGCCGAGGCCGACGATGCCGGGGACGTTGAGGGTTCCGCTGCGCATGCCGCGTTCGTGGCCGCCGCCGTCGATCTGGGCGGAGATCTGGACGCGAGGATTGCGGCGGCGGACGTAGAGCGCGCCGACTCCCTTGGGACCATAGACCTTGTGCGCGGTGAGCGAGAGAACGTCGATGTTCATGGCCTGGACGTCGACGGGAACCTTGCCAACCGCCTGAACCGCATCGGTGTGGAAGATCACACCTTTTTCGTGGCACAGCTTGCCGATCGCGGCGACCGGCTGGATGACGCCGATCTCGTTGTTGGCAAACATGATGGAGACGAGAATGGTCTTGTCGTCGATGGCGCGGCGAAGATCTTCGATATCGATGAGCCCATCGGCTTGAACCGGCAGGTAGGTGACGCGATAGCCGTATTTTTCCAGGCGCTTGCAGGTGTCGAGGACCGCCTTATGCTCAGTAACCTGCGTGATGATGTGGTTGCCGCGCTCCTTGTACATCTCAGCGATACCCTTGATCGCCAGGTTGTTCGACTCCGTCGCGCCGGAGGTGAAGATGATCTCCTTGCTGGTCGCGTTGATGAGCTTCGCAATCTGCCCGCGAGCGGTCTCCACGGCCTGCTCCGCCTCCCAGCCAAAAGCGTGGTTGCGGCTGGCGGCATTGCCGAACTTGCCGGAGAAGAATGGAATCATCGCCTCAAGCACACGCGGATCCATCTGGGTGGTCGCGTGATTGTCCATGTAGAGCGGCAGGGTGACACCCGCGGGCAAGGGCTTGGCAGACTGGCTGATGATGACACCCGAGTTGCTCATATCGTTGAAGGCGCCGTTGTTGCTGATCGCGGAATCCAAAACTTCACTCATGTCTGCTCCCTGACTTCTACCTGATGTCCTGCACGGTCTACTTCGGTGGTAGGACAAGCCTGCTTCCAGGCGTCCCCGGCTATAAACACGATCAACCTAGAGTGCAATGCTGACCAGGCCGGCCGCTAGCGGCGCCCCCGCAATCCTAGTCTCGACCAATTCGGTCTCTACAAGATCTGCTATTTTGATGCCACTGAGCAGATCTTTGATGCTGTCATTTACCTTGCGCAGCGGCTCTCGGATGGTGCAGTGCCCTGCAAGATCGCAGGTTCCGTGGATGGTGATACAGCTGGTGATGAAAAGCGGACCATCAATGACACGAATGACCTCAAAGGCTGTGATGTCCGAAGCAGGCCGCGCAAGGGAGTAGCCGCCGTTTGTTCCTGCATGCGAGACAAGCAGACCCCCACGGGCAAGGGTTTGAAGGATTTTGGCAAGCAGTTGCGGCGGAATGTGGTACGCCTCCGCGATATCTTTTGCGCTTTGCGCGCCTCCGGATGCCTGCTCCGCGAGGTACTTGAGGGCCATCAGACCATAGTCGGCTTTTTTGGTCAGACGCAGCATGGATTCCCCTCAAAGTACGAACCCGGGCGGACGCCCTGACTCCTCTGCAGCGTTGATCCTGATGTGCGGGAGGAGAAACGTTATTATCGTCCGTCCATCGTTCTCAGTGTACGGCGAAACAAAGGGGTGTGCAACGCGAATCCGGCGTCGGCTTCGTCAAGCTGCAGCCTCGGACGGCGGCGCACTCATCCGCCGAATCACGATCCATGCGTACTCGGCGGCCGAGATGGGCGCGAGGATAGCAACCGCCTTGATCAGAGCAAAGCGTACGGTCTCCAGACCCGGCTGGGCGGTTGCGGATGCGAAGACCTTTTCCCCCAGCACGACGGTGAGGGCCACAATCTGGACGACAGTGTTGGTTTTGCCCAACAGGCTGGGGCGAAAGTTGCGCAGGGTTCCGGTGGCGAAGAGCAGCGTTGCGATCAGCAGGATGCCGAAGTCGCGGCTGAAGACCAGCACGGTGACGTACTGGGGGATCAAGCCGGCGTGGGTGAGAGTCAGGAAAAGCGTGCTGAGAAGCAGCTTGTCGGCGATGGGATCGAGATAGAGGCCCAGGGTTGTGCGCTGCTCCAGCAGGCGGGCGAGCAGCCCATCGAGACCGTCGCTAACGCCGGCGAGCAGAAAAAGGGCAAATGCGGCACGATAATGGGCTGCCAGGATCTCGATGACGAGATATGGAATGATGAACAGCCGGAGCAGCGTCAGCAGATTTGGAGCAGCACGAACTTGTTTAAGGAAGGCCACGTCGCGACTAGGCCCATGGTAGCGCATGTTGCCGGGCTCGCCGCCATGCTTTAGAGTAAGAGGGAACGCTTAGGCGCGTAGCTCAGTTGGTTAGAGCGCTACCTTGACACGGTAGAGGTCTCCGGTTCGAATCCGGACGTGCCTACCATCCCCTTCCCATCACAGCTTGAAGAGGTCGCGAAGCCGGCGCGTCTGGCCGCGGCTGACCGGGATCTCCGTCCGCTTAGGATCGTCCATGCGCAGCTGATAGGTGGACTTGAACCAGGGAACGACCTCCCGGATGTGCTGAATGTTGACGACGAATGAGCGATGGGCCCGCCAGAAGGCGTCTGGATCGAGTTGATCCATCAGCTCTTCAAGGGTGCGGCAGTTGGATTGGCCCTCAATGACGGGGGTGAAGACGCTGATGGTGCCATCCTGAATGGAAGCGAAGCAGATCTCCCGCTGATCGACGAGCAGCAGCCGGCTCTGGGCGCGCACGATGACCTTGCTGGTATTCGGCTTAGAGGACGGCGACTGCTGTGCGAGCGCCTGTGCCTGGGTCTGCTCTTCCATGAGGCGCAGCAGAGCATCGAGCTTGGCCTCGGCGGGGGTGTCGCGGCTGAGGACGCTGCTGGACGATGCGGCGGAGGCCCGCGCGCGAACTTTTTGAAGCGTTTGCAGCACGCGGGAGCGGTCGAACGGCTTTAGAAGATAATCAACGGCATTCACCTCAAACGCGCGCACAGCGTATTGATCGTAGGCCGTGGCAAAGACGACCTGCGGCATAGGCGCTTTTTTTTCGACCAGCTTCTTGAGCACGGCGAAGCCGTCGAGGCCGGGCATCTGCACATCCAGAAAGACGAGGTCCGGCTTATGCGTGCGGATGAGTTCGACGGCCTCGATGCCGTTTGTGCCCTGCGCCAGAAGGTCGACGCCGCCGGTGGTCTCAAGCAGATAGGCAAGCTCCTGGCGTGCAAGAGGCTCGTCGTCCACGATGAGAACTCGAAGCGGGGTGGCGGAAGGACTAGTCACGATAGGCGCGCAGCCGCGCCGGAGCCTGATCCTGGGCCAGATCATGACCGCACTGGACACAGAAGACATCGGTTATCTGGACACTGCGAAAACACTTGCCGCACGCTGGGGCCATTTGGAACTGGCACTGCGGACAGAAGTGGTAGTCCGCGGCAAGCTCCGTGGTGCAATTGGGGCAACGCGAAAGAACAGGCTGTCGCAGGAGGAAATACACGACTGCGCCGATGCCTCCGGGCATGAGGATAACAAGCAGCATCCAGAGCCCGGCAGACATTTTGCGCCGCTTGACGTCACGGCTGACGTAGCCGATCAGCAGGACATAGCTGGCGAAGGCGGTTCCCCAGGAGTAGCCCATGAGCAGACGCATGGGGAGCATTTCGTGGCGCTGATGCGGTAAAACCTCGTGGAAGAGGTACTGCGCGGCCACAAAGACCACGATGGCAAGCAAGATCGACCAGCGCGGAATAAGGCTCAGTTCGCTATCGCCGCCAGGCGCATCCAGCGGGTGATCAGTCTGCCGGGTCCAGGGGAGATTCATCGGACGCCCTCATGGGAGCCGGACGCGCCCGTGCCTGTGGAACGCGCCTGAAAGCGCTGCAGCAGCGCCACAATCAGCAGAGCGCCGGTGACGGGAAGAAACCACATAAGCAAAATTGGGAGCTGGAAGCGGGAGTCGGGCACTCCGACCGGAACCGCTTCATACTCGTCCAACATAACCCAGAAGGCAGAGGCGAGAATGATGACGAGCGACGAGGCGACCAGAAGAGGGACAAGCAGGGCGCGATTGCGGCTCCGCCGCTCCTGCATGCGGCGAGCCTGTTCGCGCACGACGCGATGAGTCCGGTTGATGACCGAGGGCCGCACCGACTGCGGCATTTGGGGCGAGAGACTCACCGCGAAGCCTCCCGGGCCGGGCGCAGCGCGCGAAGACGCTCCATCTGCGGGCGCAGTGCGGCAAGGCCCCGGTAGAGGCGGGATTTGACCGTCGAGAGCGGTGCGCGCGTGACGCTGGCGATCTCCTCAAGCGAAAGCTCTTCGTGAAAGCGCAGAACAAGCACCTCGCGGTAGCTTGGCTCCAGAAAGAGCAGAACCTCGGCGAGTTCCGCGGAGTTCTCCCGCATCTGGAACTGGTCGAAGGGCGAAGGGCCATCCATGGCGGCTTCAAACGGACGTTCATCCTCGCCGCCCTCGCTCATCTCGTCAAGGGAAGCCATGGTGCGCTTGCGGGAGAGATCGATGACCAGGTTGCGAGCGATGGTGAACAGCCACGTGTCGAAGCGGGCACGGCCGTCGTACTGGCCACCCCGCACCAGAACGCGCATCCACGTCTCCTGGAAAAGATCTTCGGAGGTCTCGCGCTTTCCGGTCAGGAACAGCAGATAACGCAGGAGGCGGTGTTGATAGAGCTCGATCAGCCGGTCGAGCATCTCCGGGTCCTGCTTCTTCAAGCCACGGGCGATCTCGGCGTTTTCACGCTGAGTTTCGGCAAGCTGAGAGGCGAATTGCACCGCCGGAAGGCTCATGGAAGTTGCCCGCACATCGATCTGACGGCCGGTGCGTGTAAAAAGACTCGGATGCGGCCGCGATTTCCCGCAGGCCGCGCGTATGTGGTCATGATACGGCAGCGTCGCGGGATCGCCAAGGCGGCCAGGAGGCTCAGCCACCCGAAAGAAGGCTGTCAGTACAGGAC
>CAXUNW010000080.1:0-10629 GCA_964252505.1 uncultured Acidobacteriaceae bacterium | reverse complement strand
GAACCGGCGACATTCAGCTTGGGAAGCTGACGTTCTGCCACTGAACTACTCCCGCATTCACCCAATTATACCCCGCCACACTCGGGCCTCGCCGCGGGCGCGCGCAGACTTGACTGCGTCCCTCACGGTCGCCGAGGCTGCTTCTTCTTCTCAAGCAATGCATTGAACTGAGCTTGTGACATCTTCAGTTTGTCGGGGTTTTGCGCCACCCACTTGGCTAACGCGTCGTACTTGGCTGGGGTCCACCCTCCTTCAAACTCCGCGCCGTTCTTGCCCTGCCGATTTAAGTCGAAGTTAAAGGCATCTTCCAGATTAGTGAACTCCGCGGAGGCAATCGCCTGATCGGCCACAATCGCGGGGATAAAGATAACGCCATCTGTCTTCGCCAGAACAAGATCGCCAGGCAGAACCGTCGCGCGACCGATGCGAATCGGCGCATTGATCGCCGTCAGCGTCATGTCCTTCCAGGCCGAAGGATCGTACGCGCGATACATGCCGTTGAAGTTGGCAATCTCGCGGTTCTCTTCCGCATCGCGAATGCCCGCATCGAACACGAACCCTGTATGCGTGTGCGCGGCGATGCCATTGCCAAGGTTGGACCCGATCAACGTGCCTTCCACAATCTTGCCGAATCCATCCGCAACGTAAACATCGCCGATCTGGAGCTCGTTGATCGGCCAGCTGTTGTTGCCGCTTACCCGCTTCTCGCTCTTCCCCTCAGCCGTAATCGCCCGAATCATATCCGGACGCAGCGGCATATACTGAGCCGTCAAAGCGCGGCCTGCGAAGGCCTTCTCAGGATGTAGCGCCTGAAAGCCGCCATCGAACTGGCAGTTGTAGCCCAGACCGCGCAGATAGTCCCAGATGTCCTCGATAGAGACATCGAGAGCACGCTTCAGCAGATCGTCCGGGATCTTCGGTCGCCCGTCCGGAAAGCGATCACCCTTCCACTCCGAGGTGTAGAACATCATCTGATCCTTCGACATCTTGACCTGCCCAAATGCTGACGCGGCCGCAAAGGTGCAGGCAAGCATCATGCCCATCAACGGTCTCTTCATCGAGTCTCCTCTATGTACTCTCAAAACCCTGTTCATCCGCGCTACTAGCTGAAAAGCTGGTCGTCGAAAGACTGCTTCTCATCCCACATCGGAGTTGGGTCAAAGTAGCCAACACCTGGTGCGAGATGCTGCTTCACCACCTCATCATTCAGGGTCACGCCAAGACCTGCTGTCTCAGGAACAGCGATATACCCACGATTGATGATGGGCTTGTCGACCTCGTTGACGAGGTTGTCCCACCACGGAACGTCAAGCGAGTGATTCTCAAGCGCAAGGAAGTTGCGGCTCGCCGCAGCGCAGTGCACATTGGCCATGCACGCAACCGGAGTTCCCGCAAAGTGCATCGCCATCGGCACACCATACTTGTAAGCCATGTCGCTGATCTTGTGGGTCCGCAGAATACCGCCGGAAGTCGAAAGTCGGGATGAATCTTGTCGACTGCGTGGTTGCTGCACAGCTTCTCGAAGTCTGCAATCTCGTAGATGTCTTCGCCCGTCAGCGTTGGAGTCGGACTTGCGTCCGTGATCTCCTTCAGCAGTTCGGTATACCACCACGGAATCACGTCTTCCATCCACTCCAGGTTGTACTTCTCATATGCGCGACCGAGACGGATGATCGACTTGACGCCAAGATGGCCAAGATGGTCCGTCGACAGCGGAATCTCGTAGCCAATCGCCTCACGAATCGTCGAGATGTACTCGCAGTACACAGCGATCCCTTTGTCCGTCAGCTCATTGCCCGTAAACGCATGCGGAAGCCGCTTGTCATACTCGATAGAGCGCTGATCCGCAGGCTCCATGATCGTCCCAGGCTTGCCCTTCAGCAGATCTGGTCCGACATCCACCTTGATCCACGTCAGACCGCGATCCTTCCGCTCCTTGGCAATTGCGGCAAACTCCTGCGGCGTGTCCGCTTCCGGCGTGTCCGCGTAGATGCGGATCTTATCCCGCCACTTACCGCCAAGCATCTGGTAAATAGGTATGTTGTAGACCTTGCCGACAATGTCCCAAAGTGCCATCTCGATCGCCACAACGCCTCCTGCTTGGCGCGAGACACCGCCAAACTGAGCGATCTTCTCGAACAGGTAATCGACGTTGAGAGGATTCTCCCCCACAATGCGGCTTTTCAGGACCATGGCATATTGGTAGTTGGCAACGTCACGGACCTCACCCAGACCGTAGACGCCTTGGTTCGTGTCGATCCGGATAATCGGGCACGGGCTTGGACCAGGCTTCTTGACGATGGTGTAACGAAGATCCGTAATCTTCAGCGTGGATGGACTGGAGTTGCGGTTGACGTTCTTGACCGCAGGCTGAGCTTCTGCTCGCTCCGCAAGAGGGCCCAACAAGCCGCCCGCGAGAAGACCGAGAGTGCCCTTGAAGATGCCGCGACGGTTGTACTTGGAGGTCAAAATCTGGGTCATGTAGATCTCCCACTTTGCGTGGCTGTTGTGCAGCGTTCAGAAGCGGTTAGCCCCACCATGTTTCCCCCGGGACAAGGTGTGCTTTGGCAACGTTTGGGCTCAGGTCAACGCCCAAACCTGGTTTGTCTTCAAGGGTGTAGTAACCATCCTTCCAAAATGGACCTTCATGAGTGACGAGATCAGGCCACCAGTTCACCCACTTGGCAAGCTCGTGGATGCGGAAGCCGCGCATGGACGCCGCTGCATGCACCGAAGCGATCGTACCGATCGGGCTGGCTGGATTGTGTGCCGCTGTCCAGATGTTCCAGAGGTCGGCGAAATCCGAAATGCGCTTGCACTCGAGTAATCCCCCAGACTTTGGTATGTCGAGGTGAACGCCGGCACACGATTGTGTTTCAATCAGACGGCGGAAGCCATGCAAACCGTAAAGATTCTCACCCGTACAGATAGGAGTCCGCGTAGCGCGCGCAAGACGGGCCAGCGCGTCGTCGTTCTCGGGCGGCAGCGGGTCCTCCACCCACATGGGGCGAATCGGCTCCAAAGCGTTCAGCAGTTGAATGGCGTCCTGCGTGTCGTACTTCCAATGATTCTCAATGGCAAAGTCGGTAACGGGCCCGAGTTCGTCACGCACCGCCTCCATCTTTGTCACGATCCGCTCAATGTCCCGGTTGGTCAGCGCCTTGTTGTAGAAGTCGTGACCCGGCTCTGTATATCCGGGATCGGCAGACACTGGAATGTTGTCGCCTTGGAACTTAAAGGCTGTAAATCCATACTTGTTGTTGGACTTCGCCTCAGCCGCCTGGGCACGCCATGCGGATACGTCGGTAGGGTGTTCAGGTGCCTGTAACGTCCGGTAGAATCGCACGCGGTCACGGAAGCGGCCTCCGAGGAGGTTGCAGATCGGTACCTGAAGAAGGCGTCCGGCAAGATCCCACAACGCTATCTCGACGCCGCTTGCGGCCGTGAGCGTAATGCCTCCGATCGCGCCGTATCCGCCACTCATCAGCAGCATCTTGCGGTACAGCTTATCGACGTTCAAAGGGTCTTCGCCGACCACAAGAGGCTTCATCTGATTGAGGACTAGATCCTTGACGCCGGGTCCCCAATAGGCCTCCCCGATTCCAGACACGCCTGCGTCCGTGTCGATGCGGATCAGGTTCCAGTCCCAGGTACCACGAACAATCATGCACTTTACGTCGACAATCTTCACCTTCTTGCGCAATCGGTCCGCCATCGCTTGATACGGTTCGGCGAAGAGGCACACGCTGGAGGCGGCGGCTTGTAACAGAAATGATCGACGGCTGCTATGCAAAGGGAACTCCGCAATCTGCAACGAAGCAAGGGGATTAAAAACGGCCAAGTTTGGGCCTTGCTGCGGCCCAGGCTGGGCTTAGAAGTAGAGCGTCGCGGATGCCTGAAGATCTCGATTGTCGTTCACCGTACCGGTGATCTGGCCGGCAGCGGCAGAACCGAGGGCAGAATTTGGAGTGGCGAAGTTCGGTGTATTGAATGCATTGAAGGCATCCAGTTTGAAGTTGATGCTCTTGTTCTCGTACAGCTTCACGCGACGCTGAATGCCGATGTCCCAATCCTTCGTACTCGGACCGTACAGTGGAGAACGGCCCATATTCCCGTAAGTGTTCGCAACCGGTGTCTGGAACGCACAGGGTGTGCCATCCGCCAGAGCGACAGTATTCACCGGGCAGAGGCTCGCGTCGAAAAATCGAAGAGGGTTGCCGTGATCGATCTTGCCACGACTTCCAATCCGATTCGGAAAGCTGGGCGAACCGCTGTTAACGCCACTGTTGAGCGACGGCGTGAACGGCGCGCCGGAGCCGTAAGTCGTGATGGCATCGATCTCGAAGCCCCCCACAACATGCCCTAGAAAGCCCTGATTGAGAAACTGGCGGCCTCCGCCAAAAGGAAGTTCGTAAGCGACGCTTCCAACCAGGCGATGCTTCTGGTCAAACCCAGAGGCACCATAACCAGCCCGAAGGTTGGTGATCGTCTGCGGATTCCCCGCAGAACCGCCCCCGGACGCGGCCGACCCTCCGAAATCAAGCGACTTGGAAAACGTATAGCTTACAAGCGCCGTCAAGCCGCGAACGTTGCGAATCGTGTATTTGCTCTGCAAGCTGTTGTAGTTTGAGGCATTCAGAGGATCTTCCTGCACCCACGTGGAGATGTTGTTCAGGGGCTGAATGAGGCGTCGGAGCGTAGTCGAGGTCGGTCCGCCCGGCTGGATCAACCCCACCTCGTTCGGATTGTAGGCGTATGTCAGATGCAGGCTGTGGCTGCCGGCGTATGCAATCTCAGCAAGACCCGCCCGGGTCTGGTGCTCGACTCCAAACGTGTAGGTCTGCATATTCGGCGTTGCGTTATGCATTGAGTGCGCGACGATCGCCGGCGCCGCGGCATTTAAAGATACGGTGTTCGTCAGCGTCGCGTATGAAAGTGGAACGGCTCCCTGGGGAAAGGGGTTACTCAAAACCGGCTGGCACGTAGCCGAGATGTTGCCGGCCGTGCATTGATTGGAGGCAGCAAAAGAGGCTGGAAGAGGAAACGTAGCCGGGCTGGAAAACGTCTGGGAGATAGTAAAGGGAGGATTCTGGCCAAGTTCATCCGAGGCTGAGAACGGGTCGGGGAAGTAAGAGATGCCAAATCCGCCGCGAAGCACGGTCGACCCCTTGCCGGTCAGATCATAGGCAAACCCGACGCGGGGGCCAACATTGCCGTAGCGGGTCTGGATCCCCGCTGAGCGGCTGACACCATTTTGATTCGCGTATACAAAGGCCAGCTTGTTGAAATCGAAGTTGGCCAGTTTGTCGTTCTTCTCTACATCCGGCGTAAAGACGTCGTAACGAACGCCGATGTTGAGGGTGAATCTTGGACTCACCTTCCAATCGTCTTGCACAAATCCTGCATATTGCACGTTGGTGATGTAATAAGGAACCTGAAGAAAGTTTCGACTGCCCGCGTTCGGAAAACCAAGCAGGATCGCAGCCAGGCCAGAGCCTCCCGCTGAAGCCGTGCCGCTGTTGGTGAAGTTGTCGTTGAACGTTAGACCTCCACGTGTCGTCGTGTTGGTGTACGGAGACGCCAGCACGCGGACATACCGGAAGCCAACCTTCATCTGGTGTGTACCGAAACTCTTGGAGAGGGTATCTTCAAACTGAATGTTGGTCTGGCGAGGGTTCGCGGGAAGGAATGCGGTGCCGCCCTGCAAGCAGGTAAACTCATTGCCGCACCCGCTGCCTATCGTGAAGTTAGGAAGGCCCGTTGTGAACTGCGAGATATTCAGCCCCTGAATGCCCAGCGATGTAGCCGAGTTGTGACCGAAGTCCGATTGTGTCGTAAGCGGATTGGTGCGTGCGTAGCCCGTCCTAAATTCATTAAAGAGCGACGAGTTGAAAAGATGCGTTTCGTTGAGGGCGAGGCCTTGCGCGATAAGCTTGGTGTTCTGGATACCGGCGACGTAGGGTCCCAGATCAAAGGCAGAAGCCGCGGACGCAGGCGTGGACAAGCAGCAGGTTCCCTGGCCGCCCACAAGGGGATTCGGCGCGCTCTGGATGAAGCGCTCATAGCTGTAACGTCCGAATAGAGAATCCTTGCTGCTGGCGTGGTAGTCGATGCGGATGTTGCCGCCTTGTCGTCGATGACCTGATTGGCCGTCGAGGTGTAATTGTTGAAGCTGCCAGGAAGCTGCGGCAAAGGGTAAATGCTTGCAACGTTCAGACCGACCTGCGAGAGACGGTTGGAGCAAATCACATTCGGATGTGCCCCGTCGCACCCCATGAACTGACTGCGGGTGTAGGTAGAGCCCGCTTGAGCGGTCGTAAGGGGATCATAAATGGGGATCAGGGTGCCGGCCGCGTTGGTGTACCCGGAGAAGTCCCCAAGACGTTCGGCCGCCGTCGGGACGCTGTTGAGATTGACAATGCCTTTCAGAGAGCGCTGCCCGTAGTAATCAGCAAAGTAGAACAGCTTGTCTTTGACGATTGCGCCGGCAACAGCTCCGCCAAATTGGCCGCGGCGCAAGGCAGGCTTTTGCACGCTGGAGCCGACCCGGGCAAAGTAGTTTCGCGCGTCCACAGCGCTGTTGCGCAGGTAGGTGAACACCTCTCCATGCAGGCTGTTTGATCCAGACCGCGTAGAAACGGATACAACCCCCGCGCCGCCGCCGAAGTCCGCCGAGTACGAGCCTGTCAGAACCTTGACTCCGCAATCGACTCGACCGACGGCTGGACCATCACCGTGTTGAAGGTCCATTCGTTATCCACAATGCCATCCACCAGGAAGGCGTTCGTGTTGGCCTGACTACCCAGAGAGTTGAAGTTTGACGCGGCACGCGGATTGAAGGAGCTTGAGCCTGAAAGGTTCTCACCGGCCTGCCCGGCCGTCACGCCGGGTACGAGATAAACAAGTGAGGCAAAGTTCCTTCCATTCAAAGGCAGATTCTGCACCTGCTTTTTGCCAACGACCTCACCGAGTTCGGAGCTTTCCATGCGAATCAGCGGAGGAGCGGTGTTAACCTGCACAGTCTCCGAGACACCCCCTACTACAAGCGCAAAGTCGACTCGCGCCTTCTGGTCGATGTCCACGGTCACATTGCTCGAGACGCTGCGTTTGAAACCAGGCGCCTCCACGGTCACGTTATAGGTCCCGGGAATCAGGAAGGCTACAACGTACTCTCCGTTGGCATCAGTCTCTTTAACCGATGAGGTTCCCTTTCCCGTATCCGTAATCGTGACGACGGCATTTGGAAGGACCGCGCCTGAGGCATCGTGGACCGTTCCAAGAATGCTGCCAGTGGTTACCTGAGCAAATGAAACATTGCCGCCACCGGAAAGAAGGAGCAACCAAACTGCAACGGAGGCCAGCAGAGATAGTCCGGAACGCAGGCGCATAGCTTTACAGGCCTCCCATAGGCTTAAAGCAAAGTGGAGAACAGCAGAAAACCAATTTGTGACTAAGAAAAGCACAGCAGTCTTATAGGCATGCAGAGCAGCATCTGTCAAAACATACTTTTAGCCGGCATGACAAACACAGCCCTGTTGGTGGTAAAAGAAGGTCTACACCTTATCTTTCGTAGATAAAGCGCAGATCGCCACTTCGGTCTTCATCGGGAGCAATGGCAACTAACCAAACACTTCTGAAGTCCGCGCGCCTGTTCCATCTTTACTCCGGGGTCTTCCTCGCTCCGGCGCTGCTCTTCTTCGCCTTCACAGGAGGCGTACAGACCTTCTCCCTGCACGAGACCACGCGCGGCAGCTCCTATAAACCGCCCGCTATCCTGGTCGAACTGGCACAGCTTCATAAAAAGCAGACCCTGGTCGTTCCCGCACGAAAAGCGACACCAAGTGACGCAAAAATAAACCCTGCGGATGTAAGCGGCCACCGGACGGACGGGGCTCCAGGCCAGAAACATGACCGCCAAGCCGCCCCTGATAAAAGCTCAACGCCGTCAGCGCCCGAGACGCCGGGCAACACGTCGCCAGCAGCGCCTCAGGCTTCACCCGTATCTCCCAGCCCTACGGTTAGGGTCCACAACCTGCTCCCCATGAAAATCTTCTTTCTGGTCGTCTCCATCGGGCTTGTTTTTTCGACCCTAACCGGCCTCTACATGTCCTACAGGTATGCCCGTAACCCGAGAACGATAACCTTCACCCTGCTCGCTGGCATCGTCATGCCTTTGCTGCTTCTACTCTTCTAGATGGATCGCTCCCCGCTATTGAGGAGAGGCTGAGTTGTTCGGCCTCGGAGCGACTGCGTGCGGAAGAATCTTTGTGCGGGCCTTAAAGATCACGAACAAGGCCCCCGCAAGGATGATCGCCAGTGCAAGCACCACCGCCCAGGAGAACTTCCGTACGTTGAGCCCCTTGTTTGGGTCATGCGGATCGCGGTTCATGGCCGCTTCGGTATTCATGAAATATTGGATGCACATCCAGCGCCAACAAGTCTGCTCGTACTAACACCTAACCGATTCAGCGTCCACCGCGGCAAAGGCTGCCCTGCCGTGCGATACCATAAGCCACAGTGTCCGTCATCGCCATTGCCCTGCCCTCCGCCGCCTACGATGTCGTCGTGCTGCCGGGCCTTCTACGCACTCTCTCCCGCCGCATCACCCCGCTGCTGCAGGGCAGATCGCCCCGGCTCTTCGTCATCACCTCACCCAATATTTGGAACCTCTGGTCGAAGGACTTCCTGAGCAGCTTCTCGCAGCCTCCTGAGATCCTCTTTCTTCCTCCCGGCGAGTCGCACAAGCGCCTTCCCGCCGTAGAACGTCTGGCCGAAGAACTCGCCCGCGCAGGCGCTGACCGCGATTCCCTGCTCCTCGCCTTCGGGGGAGGCGTCCTCGGCGACATCGCCGGCTTTCTTGCGGCTATCTACATGCGCGGCATTCCCTACATCCAGATCCCCACCACGTTTCTCGCCCAGGTCGACTCCTCGATCGGCGGCAAAACTGGCGTAAATCTCGCCGCCGGGAAAAACCTCGTCGGCAGCTTCCACCATCCGCTCGCCACGCTGGTCGACCCCGAGCTGCTCACCTCTTTGCCCGCCGCCGAACTCCGCTCCGGTCTCCAGGAGTCCATCAAAGCCGCCATTATTCGCGACCCCAGCCTCTTCCGCTTTCTTGAAGGCAAGGCCCCGGCGATCCTCGACGACAGGCCGGACCCGAAAGCCCTCACCAGGATCGTGACAGCCTCCCTCCAGGTGAAGGCAGACGTCGTCAACCAGGACGAGCGCGAAAACGGCCTGCGCATGATCCTCAACTTTGGCCACACCATCGGCCACGCCATCGAGGCCGCCACCGGCTACAAACAGCTTCTCCACGGCCAGGCTGTCGGCTGGGGCTCCCTCGCCGCCCTCCACCTCTCGCTCAATCGCAACGCTATAAGTAGGAAGCAGTTTGATCGCATGTCTGCCCTCGTTCTTCGTTACGGTCCGCTGCCGGCCTTCAAAGCCACCGCGGCCAGGCTCGTCGCTCTCACCGCCTCTGACAAAAAGCACCGCAGCGGGCGCCGCGCCTTCGTCCTGGCCACCGGCATCGGGTCCGCCGAGATCGTCTTCGACGTCACCGATGAAGAGCTTCTCGTCGCAACCCAGTCCATGCTTGACACCATGCAAGCCTCTACGCGGATCACGAGGGCCGGATGACAACCCCACCCCGCGCCTCCGCCCTGCGGCCATCTGCGGAGACGATCGCCACCCCGCACACCGAGACGACCGGAGCGCGCCCGGAGGGCACCGCAGATGAGCGCGCCGCCGCGGATAACGTCCAGCGCATGTTCGAGACGATTGCCCCCAGCTACGATCGCCTCAACCACATCCTGTCAGCTGGCCTCGACCGTACATGGTGGCAACGCGCTGCCAAGGCCTTCATCCCCGTTCTCGCCCGCCCCGAAGCCCGCATCCTTGACCTCTGCTGCGGGACCGGCGACATGACTGCCGCGCTCCTTGCCCATCGCCCCAACACGGCCGCCGATGTTCCTGTCACGGGCCTCGACTTCTCCCCTGGCATGCTCGACCACGCCCGCCGCAAACACGCCGGCGCCAATGCCAGGTTCGTCGAGGCTGACGCCCTCCACCTGCCCTACCCCGATGCCAGCTTCGACCTCATTACCTCTGCCTTCGGCTTCCGTAACCTCGCCAACTATGCCGAGGGTTTGACCGAACTCCAACGTGTCCTCCGGCCCCAGGGACAGATCGGCATCCTTGAGTGCAACCAGCCCGGCGGCCTCGTCGGGGCCGTCTACTCGCTTTATTTCAAAAAGATCCTACCCCGGCTCGGCGGTCTGCTCTCCGGCGACCCCGCCGCTTACGCCTACCTGCCCGCCTCGGTGGAGCGCTTTCCCCGCCCGCCGCGCATGCTCCAGCTCATCGCGGAAGCTGGCTACACCCAGGCCACCTGGACGTCCTACACCTTCGGCACGACGGGCCTCTACCGCGCTGCCAAAGCCTGATGGCTGCCCCGCGGCTTCACGCTTTCCGCCACTAGCAACGACACCATCAAAATGCCCGCAGCTACATAGAACACTGTACCCGGCGAGCGAAAAACAGCCCCCGCGCCGATCGATTTGCTGAAGATGAAGGTAAATAGCCCTGGCCCGATCAGCCCCGCCATCCCCCGCAGACTGTTCACCGCGC
>CAXUNW010000079.1:0-10714 GCA_964252505.1 uncultured Acidobacteriaceae bacterium | reverse complement strand
CTTTATCGCCATCCTCCCCGCCGCGCACCCCCATGCCCGCGACCCGCTTCTTGCTCCCGCCGCCCTCCGCGACGACCCCTTCGTCTACTATCCCCGCAGCGCCGGGGTCCGCGCCTTCGAGCAGCCCCTCACCATCTTTGAGCGTCACGGCTTCCGCCCGCGCATCGTCCAGGAAGCCACCCATTGGCTCTCCATCGTCCGCCTCGTCGGTGCCGGCCTCGGCGTCTCCGTCGCCCCTGCCTGCGTCCAGGCCCTTGCCTCACCCGATGTCGCCTGCATCCCGCTCCTCGACGTCAACCTCCGCAGCCACATAGAGTTGGCCGTGCGTCACAACGAATCCCGGCCCATCGTCCACGGCTTCACCAGCATCGTCGCCAGGGCCACGGCTGCGCCCGCCAACAAGTTTGGTGAACAGTGATTCATTTGTAATACTTTT
This sequence comes from uncultured Acidobacteriaceae bacterium, assembly GCA_964252505.1. Taxonomy (GTDB): domain Bacteria; phylum Acidobacteriota; class Terriglobia; order Terriglobales; family Acidobacteriaceae; genus Edaphobacter. The sequence continues at coordinate 10,278 of CAXUNW010000079.1, read as the reverse complement.
GTATTCTGATCATGGTCGTGTGAGGTGAGTCGATTGAAGTTGACGTTGAAGCCAAGGCTGCAGCTGCGGGCAAAGATCAGTGCCGTAGGCAGCTATGTTCCCCCGGGATTGTTGACCAACCCGGACCTCGAAAAGATGGTTGCCACCACCGATCAGTGGATCATGGAGCGCACCGGCATCCGCGAACGGCACATCGTCCAGCCCGGCGTCGCCACCAGTGACCTCGCCGCCGAAGCCGCCCGTATCTGCCTCGCCAAACGCGGCGTCGACCCCTCCCAGGTCGAGGTCATCATCGTCGCCACCGTCACCCCGGACATGTTCTTCCCCGCCACCGCCTGCCTCATCCAGGAAAAGATCGGGGCACGCGGAGCCTGGGGCTTCGATCTCTCCGCCGCCTGCTCCGGCTTCCCCTACGCTCTGCAGGTCGGAGCCAAACTCATCGAGTCCGGCGTCCACAGTAAAGTCCTCGTCATCGGCGCCGACGTTATGAGCTCCGTCATTGACTACACCGACCGCGCCACATGCGTCATCTTCGGCGACGGCGCCGGGGCCGTCCTCCTCGAGCCTTGCGACCCCGGCGAGATCGGACTTATCGACTTCCACCACGAAATCGACGGCTCCGGAGCAGCCGCCCTCAACATGCCCGGAGGCGGCAGCCTCCATCCCTCCACCCCGGAAACCCTCGCAAAGAAAATGCACTTCGTCCACCAGGACGGCCAGGCCGTCTATAAGTTCGCCGTCCGCAAGATGGCCGAGGCCTCCGAAACCCTCCTCGCCCGCAACAACCTCACCGGTGCCGATCTCGGCTGCTTCATCCCCCACCAGGCCAACAAACGCATCATCCTCTCCACCGCCGAGCGCCTCGGTATGCCCGAGGAATGCGTCGTCATCAACATAGACCGCTTCGGCAACACCACCGCCGCCACCATTCCCATGGCCATGCAAACTGCCCTCGACGACGGACGCCTCAAAAAAGGCGGTCTCGTCCTCCTGGCCAGCGTAGGCGCCGGCTTCACCGTAGGCGCCACCCTCCTCCAGTGGGAGTTCTAACACCCAACCCTCGCCACTGGCCCCCACCACACCAAACTCGGCGTCGTGCCAACCGAAGCGAAGCGCAGAAGAGCAACCCCGCCACATTCCGACCTTGCCTTGGTTCGTGCCTCTGGCCCCTCATACGTCAGATCGCACGCCTGGCCCGGGGAACCAAAAAACCTTGTCAACCCCCAAAAGTCCCGATCTTTCTCATTTCAAAGGAAATAAACTTGGCGCAGCAGTTATGCCCGTTCTTGTAAACTGGAAACAGCCAGATAACAAAGAGGGCTAACCTCCTGACACACCCGCTAACCCGTTTGTTTTGACGACTTTAGGCCGTAAGTATTGTAGAATGAACAAGTTGCATCTCGCCTCGGACTGCAACTGCCTCAAATAAAAAGGCTTACGCGCGAGCAGTAGGGGGGGGCACCCCCTATGCGTAACGTGCATGGTCACACATTCCCATCCGGGCGAACCGTACGACTCTCCGCCGCAGACTCTGCCGGCGAGGCAAGCTCCATCAGGTGCTGTTGCGCGGAAAACGGAGGCAGTCCCTTCGGCGGTCGCACATAGCACCCGTCGGCGTTCAGCAGCCGGGCCTTCAGGGTGTCCTTAAGGTACGCGCCCAGGATCTCCTCCTGCAGCCGCTTGATCAGGGCCGGGTCCAGCACCGGAAACAACACCTCACAGCGCTCATACAGGTTCCGCGGCATCCAGTCCGCGCTGCCGCAGAACATTGCCGGCTCCCCCCCGTTCACAAAAGAGAAAATACGCGAGTGCTCCAGAAATCGACCAACAATCGAGCGAACCCGAATTGTCTCGCTCATTCCTTTCACGCCTGGTCGCAACGAACACATCCCGCGAATAATCAGGTCGATCGAAACGCCTGCCTGCGAAGCCGCATACATCGCTTCCACTGTCTTTCGGTCCAGCAGCGCATTCATCTTGGCGATAATTCCCGCGGGTCTTCCTGCTTTCGCGTGTTCTGTCTCGCGCGCAATCAGCTCCAGCACATCGTTTGCCATCGTCAGCGGAGCAACCATCAACGGCCGGTAATTCTCTCCTTCCGCCTCTGCGGTCAGGTACCGGAAAACCGCCTGAACTCCGGAAGTAATCTCCGCGCGCGCGGTCAACAGGCTGATGTCCGTGTAAAACCGCGCAGTCACAGGGTTGTAATTCCCTGTTCCAAGATGCGCGTAGCGACGAACCTTTCCATCTGGATCGCGACGAACCAGCAAGGCAAGCTTGCAGTGCGTCTTCAGCCCGAAGATGCCGTGAAACACGCCAACTCCAGCATCCTCAAGCTCTCTCGCCCAGCGGATGTTCGAGGCCTCGTCGAATCGCGCCATCAGCTCGATCACCACGGTTACATCCTTGCTTTGCGCCGCCTCAATTAGGGCCCGAAACATCGGTGAATCTGCGCTTGTGCGGTAAAGCGTCTGCTTGATCGAGATCACCGCGGGATCTTCCGCCGCAGCCTCGATAAAGCCTTCGACTGTCTCATAGCTCTCAAACGGATGATGCAGCAGAATATCCTTCTGCCGAAGCTCCTCGAAGATGTCCGCTGACTTCTTGCCCAGCTTGTACTTCCTTGCCTTGAACACCGGATACTTCAGCAGCGGACGATTTGCCTCCGAGTAAAGGTTCATCAACCGCGATAGATTCACCGGACCATCGGTCTTCACCACTTGCCAGGGATCGAGCTCGAAGTTGGTCCGTAAACGCTCCAGAATCTCCGGCAACGCGGAGCTCTCGATCTCCAGGCGAACTGCATCCCCTTTCCTCCGGTTATGCAGCTCCGCGCGAACGCTCTCCAGCACCGAACGCGATTCCTCTTCCTGCATATACAGGTTGCTGTTCCGCGTCACGCGGAACGCCGCGCTTCCCAGAACCTCGTAACCCCGAAACATGCGCTGAACCTGGCTCTCGATCAGCTCATGCAGCAGAATGTAGTCGAGCGATCCGCCTTCACCTTCCGCTGCAGGCAAAGCCACCAGGCGAGGAAGCGAGCGCGGAACAGTCACAACACCCAGCATTGTCACCACATTGCCTTTGCGCTTGTGCCGCAGCAGTAGCGCAATGCACAAAGCCTTGTTCAGCACCCGCGGAAACGGATGGGACGGATCGATCGTCACCGGAGTCAGCAGCGGATCAGCTTCACTCTCGTAGAACGAGACAGCATGTTCCCGCTGATCCTCGGAAAGCTCGGCCCAGTGCAGCACCCGGATCTTCTGCTCCCGCAGCGCAGGCAGCAACTGCTTGTTCCAGCAGTCATATTGCGCCTCCACGAACTCATGCAGCATGGTCGCAAGCGCATCCAGGCGTTCAACCAGCGTCAAGCCGCCCTCATCCGGAGCCTGAACCTCGTTGTGACCTTCCTCGATCCGCTGCAGGAAGCTCGCAACCCGAATCTCCACGAACTCGTCCAGGTTGCTCGCCGTAATCGCCAGGAACTTCACTCGCTCCAGCAGCGGGTTTGTGTCGTCCTGAGCCTCCTCAAGCACCCGCTGGTTGAACCGAAGCCACGATTCATCCCGGCTGAAGAACAGGCTTCGCATAGGCTCTTTGACTGGTCTCTGCTTGGCGCTCCTGCGTGGTCGGGCTGTTCGCGTCGTCATAGGCACCTAGAAGACTATCCCAGCAATGTTACTGGACTTCCATAGCCGAACTACGAAGAGCGCCTTCGGTAAAGCATGCTTCGCACTCCGAAAACACCCCAGAGCAACGCGAACCCTGCCAAACCTGCAGCTAACAGTCCTCGGTGCCGATCAATCCCCCGTTCAGGCAAACCTTGAGGCTGAAACGACCCGTTCAATCGCTCTGGACCAAGCATCGCCTGGTTCCATCGTCCCACTGGCTGGTACGAAGAGCCAGAAGCCTCCACAGCTTCGTCGCCATAAACCAGTTCCAATGGTCCATCAGCGTCAAAGCAGATCGTTCGCATGCGCATTGCCAGAATCACTGAGGCAAGCGGAAGCGGCGGCTTTCCGTCGTTCTCGATCGCCACCGCAACGTCGGCATCGGACTGCAGATTCGCGCCGAGACTTGCAGGGATTGCTTGCTCCTCCATCTGGATCGCTCCTTCATGCACCCGCAGGATCGTCCCTGCAACACGTTCCGCTGTGCTTCCTGGCATCATTGCTCTCGCCGTCACTTGCACTTGGCGGCTGAAGTTACCGGCAAATCCTGGATCGAGCACAATCACCACACGCTCAACAGGAACGTGCGCTGGAACGCTGAACGACGCGACCGTTGCGCTTCCCTGTTGGCTAAAGGTTCGCGTCTCCGCGACCGACGTAAACAGCGTCTGGCCTTCTCGGCTCGGAGGAACCTCAACTCCTCGCACGCGGAATCCTTGGCCATGAAGGATCACGTGAAGGTAGCGAAAGCTGCTTTCCTGGAACGATAGAGTGCTACTGTGCGACAGTCCCCGCGAACTCAGGTCGAACACCGGGAACGTTCCCAGCGAAGCTCCACTCACACTTCTTGGCTCGTCGGAGCCCGTTAACGCAGCCTGCGCGACGAAGTCTCGTCCTTCCAGCCGCAAGTTCAGTTGGGTGTAAGTCCGATTCGGCATCACCAGGTCAAACTCCGTCTTGTTGCTGCCTTCCTGCAGGTTCGCGATGGTTGCCTGCTCGCTTTCCACCTGAGCCGCTGCGTTCACCATGATTGCGTAGGGAATCTGATGTCCGTCACGGATCAAGCGAAGGTCCTTCAAGGAGCCTGACGCATGAGCCAAGACTGAGGCATCGAGAACGCTGCACGTCGGCCCAGCCTCTCGAACGAGGATCGCGCGCCGGTACCGAAAGTGCTGGAGTTCCGTTCGACCGCCTGCGACGTTGAACAGCACGAACGCAGCGAAGGACGAACACAGTCTGCCGAGGCCAACGGAGTTCATGTGGCTTTTCCCAGGATGCCGTGAAGAGAGCTCCCATCTCACTGTATCGCTTTCCGGAACCCTGCTAGTCTCTGAGTGCGCGATGCATAATGACTCCTTCCCAGGCAGCAAACTACTTTCTGCTAATCGTCGACGATGACCGCCTCAGCCGCGAGGTGCTTACAGTCCTCCTTGAAGCTCACGGTTACCACGTAAGAGCCGTTCCAGGTGGAGAGGAGGCTATAACCCTGCTCACTACGCAGAGCTCGGACGGAAGCTCGCCGCAAGCAGTTCTCGCCGATCTTCAGATGCCTGGAATCTCCGGTAACGAGTTGGCAGAGAGGTTGAAGTTCCTCGCCGAATCTCCTCTTCGTATCCTCGCCATGAGCGCCAGCGAGCCTGAGCCTGACGTCGTTGCCAGTTATGACTGCTTCCTCCGTAAACCAATCTGCATGAGTGCTCTTGCGCGGGCATTGGCGGGTTCAGAGCAGGCGGAGATCGCTGGTGTAGAGCGATTCCCCACGCCTTCCAGTAAGCCACTCAACGACAAGGTCTACGCAGAGCTTGCGGCGACGATGAGTGCCGAGCAGATGGCCGAGCTTTACCGGTTCTTCATCGCAGACACTTGTCACCGCGTGGAGAGAATGCGGGTTGCACTTGGCTTGCAGGATGAGGTCGCGTTCCGCAAGCAGGCTCACACGCTGCATGGAAGTTGCGGGATGGTTGGTGCGACAGAGATGCGTGCGCTGGTGGGGAGGTTGGAGGAGCCTGAATTCGGCCGAGGAACCAGACTGGAACTCGACTCGCTTCTGGATGACTTGAGCCAAGCTTGCGATCGGATGCGGAGTATGCTGGAAGCGCGGTGGCGAAGCGACGTCTGAGTATAGCTGGATGGTGGAACAAGGCGGCGAGATGAGACAGGAGACAAAGCGCGCTGGAGATTCGCGGGTTGCCGCAAGCGCGGTCCAGATCGTTGTGGCGGACGATCATCCCGTAATCCGCTTTGGCGTCAAGAACATGCTGACGAACGAGAGCGACTTTGAGGTGATCGGCGAAGCCGAAGACGGCGATGTCGCGATTACGCAGACGCTGGAGCTTGAGCCCGATATCCTGCTGCTTGACCTGAAGATGCCTCGTTTGCCCGGGCTTGAGGCGATGCGCGCGATCATGGACCGTTCGCCGCGGGTGAAGATCGTGCTGCTGACGAGCACGATCACCACGCAGGAGATCATCGAGGCGCTGCAGATTGGCGCGCGAGGCATTGTGCTGAAGGATGCGGTTGCAGGCGATCTGTCGCGGGCGCTGCGAACGGTAATGAGCGGCGATTACTGGATCGGTGGCGAACGTGTCGCAAACCTGCTGAAGGCGCTGCATGAGTTGATGCAGACGATCAAGGCAGTTCCGGAGAAGAAGACCTTTGGGCTGACTCCGCGCGAGCTTGAGGTTGTGACCTGCATTGTGGAAGGATGCGCGAACAAGGACATTGCACGGCAGTTCAAGATCTCCGAAGAGACCGTGAAGCGACATCTCTCTAACGTCTTCGACAAGACGGGCGTTTCGACGCGGCTTGAGCTGGCATTGTTTGCCATAGCGCACAAGCTGGTCGATCCAAACGCCTGAGTTGAGTAAGATTGAAGGATGAGCGAGGTTTCTGCGGATGTTGTGGTGATTGGTGCTGGTCCAACAGGACTTGCCTGCGCGATCGAGGCGGAACGCGCGGGTTTGAAGGCGCTGATCGTCGATAAAGGGTGTTTGTGCAACAGCCTGTTTCACTATCCTGCGCATATGACGTTCTTTACGACTCCAGAGCTTCTGGAGATCGGCGATATGCCGTTTTCGAGCCCGAATCAGAAGCCGACTCGCTCTGAGGCACTCGAATACTACCGCAAGGTTGCGGAGCATTACAGACTCGATATTCGGCAATATGAGACAGTGACTTCGGTTGCCGGTTCAGACGGAGACTTCACCGTTCATACGAAGGATCGTTTCGGGCGGAGAGTGGAACATCGAGCTCGCAAGCTGGTTGTTGCTACGGGATATTACGACCTTCCGAACTATCTCGAGGTTCCCGGCGAGGCACTCAGCAAGGTGAAGCATTACTATCACGAGCCTCATCCGTTCTTCGGGCTGAATGTGCTCGTGATTGGCGGGAAGAACTCGGCTGCGATCGCGGCTCTCGACCTTTGGAGACATGGCGCGAAAGTGACGCTGGTTCATCGCGGCGCGGAGATGCATCGGCATGTCAAGTACTGGATTTTGCCGGATATCAACAATCGAGTGAAGAACGGCGAAATCACGGCTTACTTTCAGAGTCAGGTTGTGTCGATCAGCGAGGATTCGGTTCGTTTGCAGACTCCGGAAGGCGAGACGATCATTGCCAACGATTTTGTTTTTGCGCTGACCGGATATCATCCGGATTTTTCATTTATCGAGGCGTTGGGGGTGCGGCTGGATGAATCCAACGACCGGTGCCCGGTGTGCGACCCGTTGACTTTGGAGAGCAACGTTGCGGGGATCTATCTTGCGGGCGTGATCGTTGCGGGGGAGCGGACCAATGAGATCTTCATTGAAAACGGGCGGTTCCACGGGCGGCAGATCGCGGACGACCTGCGGGTGAAGCTGGCGGAGCCGGAGGCGGCGCTTAGCCGATAACCCTCCGGAGGAAGCCGCGGATGCCGAGGCGGGTGAGCAGAATGAGAAAGAAGGTGAGCATGCCGACGATGAGAGGACGGGGCATGTGGGCCATGGGGGTGAGTGCGGCCCGAAGACCCTCGCTCATGTAGACGATGGGGTTGATAAGGACGCCGTACTGCAGGATGGGGATGGGGTGGAGGGCGGCCCAGGGATAGTAGACGCAGCCGAGGAAGGTGATGGGGATGACGACCACGCCGAAGATGAGGCCGATCTGCTGCGGCTTGACCGAGGTTCCGATGACGAGGCCGAGGGCTCCGGCGGTGAGGGACGCGAGCACGACGACCAGGATGAGGAACGGCCAGGACGCGATGTGGGTGATGGGGCGCGTGGCCGGGACGTAGGTGGCGAGGGGAAAGACGATGCAGGCGGCGATGACGGACTGCATGGCGGAGAAGCAGACCTTCTCGATGGCGACGGCAGCGACGGGGAGCGGGCACATGACGCGGTCGTCGATCTCGCGGGTGATGCCAAACTCCTGGGCAAGCGGCAGGGCCACCGCGGCAATGCCGGAGAACATGATGGCGACGGCCATGAGGCCCGGGAGGAGGACGGTGGAGAAGCCACCTCCTGAGCCGGCCATAGCGGAGGTGGGGTTCATGGCGGCGCCCCCGCTCATGTGGGGGAAGACGTAGGTAAAGACGAAGAGGAAGAGCAGGGGGTTCATGCAGACGCGGATGACGAAGGGAAAGAGCTCGCGGCGGAGGACGTAGAGGTCGCGCAGGAAAAGGCCGGCGAAGGCGCGGGCGTACTGGGTGCCTTTGCCGGGGACACGGGCCGGGATGGGGAGGGTCGCGGTGCTCATGGGGTGTGCTCGGGGTGCGGTTGGTCGTACGCCAATCATCCGGTGGGGGGTACCCCCCTCCTATACCTTAGGCCGAAGTCCTTTATTTTGAAGCACTTAAAGCTTGGTAACCACTCTAAGTTTGTCAAAACAAAGAGCTTACGGCTAAAGTATTCTATCTAACGGAGTTAGCGTCACCGCCCAAATGCGGGAGGCGCATAACGGCTCTTTTCGAATGCTGACTCTATTCTAAAGGATCGGGGATAACTCCTACGCCAAGTTTATTTCCTTTGGAATGAATGGGATAGGCAGCAGGGGGGCTTGACAGCTTCCGCGCGGCGCGGAGCGGAGGCGAACGCCAGGGTGCAACCAATGAGCGGTCGATAGGCAGCCGGAGAGCGAGCGACGCGGAGGACCCTCGATGAGGATGAGACTGGACGGTGAATGATTCAGTCTGTTTTGAGAGCCGATAGATGGAAGTGAGCGAGGGCGAACGAACTTACGGGATCGACGTTCCCCGGTTCCACGGTGACCCGCTGATAGGCTTCTCTGGCGGCATCCTTGAGGCCGTACTGCTCGTCGATGAGGCCGAAGCCGAGCCAGGTGCGGCTGTCGGGGGTCTCGAGGCCTGCGAGCGACATGGCCTGGAGGAGGAGTTGCCTTGCTTCGGCGGTCCGTCCGGAGGCTGCATCGAGGCAGGCGAGGGTGTGTAGGTAGGCGACGTTCCCCTCGCGGGTAGAGAGATTGGCCTGCTGGGCGGCGGAGAGGGCCTGTTCGTCTGCCTGCTGGCTGGCCTTGCTGTCGAAGAGGCTGAGCCAGGCGAAGGCGTTGTTGTCATCGGCGGTGGCGCGCCCGGTTTCGAGGAGGGTGCGGTAGCCGGCGCGGGCGCGGGAGAAGTCTCCTTCGGCTTCCGCTTCGGCGGCGCCCTGGAGAAGGAGATCGCGGCTGCGAGGTTGCTTTCGCAGGCGGGGGTCGAGGAGAGCACGCCATTCGGGCCACTTCTCTTGCAGCCCGAGGGCGCGGCCGGTGAGGGTGAGCGCGGTGTTGGAGTCGGGTTGGCGGGTGAGGAGCCGGGTGACGACGGGCTCGGCATGGGGCCCGTCGTGCAGGCGGAGATAGATGGACGCGAGAAGCAGATCGAGGTTGTCTTGATCTGGCTCGGCGCTGGCGTCCTTGCGGGCGGCGAGGACGGCGGGAAGGACGCGGGAGAGGGTGACAGGATCGGCGAGGAGCGATGCGGCGGCCAGGGTGACTTTTTCCTGGCCTTTGCTGGTGCCGACGGTCCAGAGGCGAGTGAAGAGGAGGCCTCCGAGCGGGTCGTCTCCGGCTTGTTTCGGAGTGAGCTCACGCTTCCAGTCCAGGATCGCTTCGGCCTCGGGGAGGCGGTTGCGTTCGAGCAGAGAGAGGGCTTCGGTGCCGACCTCGCCGAGACCCTGGCTGGTGGCGACGATCTTGTAGGTGCCCTCTTCTTTGAGGACAAAGAACTGGTGGGGGGCGCTTCCGGTGAGCTGGACGAGGATGCGAGCACCGGGCTCGGCAGAGGGAACGAGGGTGATCTGGATGCTGCCGAGGGCAATATCTTCCATGACGACCCGCGGGAGGCCGGTCTGGCGGGCGATGGTCTGGAACCTTCCGGCGAGCGGATTGGCGGAGGCGATGCCGCGCTTCCATTCCTCGTCCGAGGAGAAGGCGTGGCGGGAGAGGCAGGGGCTGAGGACGGACTCGTTGAAGGTGTCGAGGATGGCGGCGACGATGAGGCACTGGACGGGGCTGCGCGGATCGTCGGAGGGGAGGTCGGTGCGCTGATAGGGCTTGAGGTTGTGGAAGATCTGGATCTTGCCGAGGAGCTCCCTGGAGTTGGCGGGATCGGGGAGGGAGGCGGTGAGGAGGGCGG
>CAXUNW010000078.1:9791-10724 GCA_964252505.1 uncultured Acidobacteriaceae bacterium | reverse complement strand
ACGGAGAACTCGAGAAAGTCGGCTTTGGCGAAGGGCAGGACGATGTGGAGGGCAGCGCCGCGGGCGAGGAGTGCCTCGGCGAAGAGGATGTCGGCGCCGGCGGCGAGGGAGCCGTAGGCGGCGCCGACGTTCTGCGCCGCCAAGAGAGCGTCGATGTGGCGGCGGACGGTGGTCTCCTCGTGGGCGGGGAACCTACCGGTGCGGCCTGGGCCCTGGATGATATGGCCGGAGTAGTGGGCGATAGCAGGGAGGGCGAGGCCGCTGAGGAGCTCAGGCGGGAGGTCGAGGGCCTGGGTGAGGCGGGTGAGCTGGCGCTCGGTGGTGGCGGTCTGGGCATATTTGCCCTGTCCGAGGGAGCGAACGAGGGGGAGAAGATGTTCGAGGTGGGCGAGTTGGCCCAGGATGAGGCAGGCTTCGGCCTGGGTGGCACGTCGCCAGTAGCGGTCGTCCGGGTCGTCGCGGTCTTCGAGGGTTGTGAGGGTGTCGAGGACCTGCTGGGCGAGCTGGGTGGCCGTGGCGCGATCGCCGCACCAGACGCTGAGAGCGGCGGCGTTGATGGCGGGGTAGTAGGCTTCGGCGGGTGAGCCGGCGGCGCGGGCGCGCTGGTAGAGCTGGAGGTAGAGGGTACGGGCCTGCTGGTGCAGGTGGAGGCGCGCGGCGCCATGGCAGGCGAAGCCGAGATCTTTCTTGAGGCGGGCGAGAAGGGCCTGGGCTTCGGAGTCGGGGCGGTCAGCAAGGCCGAGGAGCGAGAACTTCTCAAGAGCAAGCTCGATGGCTCCGGCGTTGGCGAGGCTGAGGACGGCGAGGTGAGCGAAGGCAGCGGTCTGGTCGGGGAAGCGCTCCATGGCCTCTTTCGCGAGGTCGTAGGAGCGGAAGAACTCGCCGTTGTTGAAGAAGGCGCGAGCGGACTGGAGCGCGGCGTTGGGTTGGGGG
>CAXUNW010000078.1:0-9781 GCA_964252505.1 uncultured Acidobacteriaceae bacterium | reverse complement strand
GCGGCGGGGGCGGGGGCGCGGGGGGTGGGGGGGGGGGGGGGGGGGGGGGGGGTTCATGGATTTGGCGTGGAGCCGGCAAACGGTGAGGCGCCGCCGGGATGCGGCGCTTGGTGGAATCTTACCGCCGGGACGCGCTTGGACAGAAGGTAAATGCGTGGGTGACGGCTTTCGCAGGTGAGTTGCGGGACGCTCGGCACGGATTCTGGATGCGGGCTCGTTTGGGGAGAAGACGGGTTACCGAGGTTCGTTGGGTGGCCGGTGGGCGGGTGTTGCAGGTTGTACACTAGGCGCGGTCTGCTTGCTTTTAGGCAAGGGTTGGGAGCGATGGCTTGAAGCTGCTGGTGAAGTTCAACCTGATACTTTTTGTGATTTTCGGGACGGGGGGCCTGGTGCTGGGCGTGCTGGCGTACCAGTTTCTGGTGGGCAATGCGCGGCGCGAGGTGCTGGCCGAGGCGCGGCTGATGATGGCGAGCGCGCAGGCTGTGCGGGACTACACGACGAACGATCTTTCGCCGCTGCTGCAGCAGAATCCGCAGCACCAGGTGCACTTCATCGCCGAGGTGGTTCCGGCGTTCGGGGCGACGTCCACGTTTGCGATGCTGCATACGAAGTACCCGCAGTACACCTATAAAGAAGCGGCGCTGGAGCCGACGAACGTACGGGACCGGGCCTCGGACTGGGAGGTTGGGGTTATCGAGCGGCTGCGGGAGCACCCGGAGAACGTGCCGCTGGTGGGCGAGCGCGAGACGGAACTTGGACGTGAGCTCTATATGGCGAACCCGATCAAGCCGCAGCAGGGATGTCTGCAATGCCATAGCGTTGCGGCGGCGGCCCCCAAGGCGATGACCGATGTGTATGGGACGACGCACGGGTTTGGATGGAAGACGGGGGATGTGGTGGGGGCGCAGATTATCTCGGTGCCGATGTCGGTGCCGGTTGAGAATGCGCGACGGGCGTTCCGGGAGCTGTTGATCTTTTTGGTGGCGGCTCCGCTGGTGACGATTGCGGCGCTCGATCTGGCTGTGTATCTGTTTGTGCTGCGGCCTTTAAAGATGGTGTCGGACACGGCGGACCGCATCAGCCGGGGAGAGAAACATGTGGCACCGCTGGTGGTGGAGGGCAAGGACGAGATTGCCACGGTGACGCTCTCGTTCAACCGGATGCAGATGAGTTTGGCGAAGGCGCTGCGGATGCTGGAGGAGTAGCGGGCGGCGGCTATTTGGGAGAGGTAACGGCCTCGGCGAGGAAGGCGCGGCGGTCGGTGGGAGACTCTATCTCCTCGGCGACGGCGTCGCAAAGGGCAGGGAGGGTGTGGTGCTTTCGGGCGGAGCGCTTGACGACGACCTCTGCAATTGGGCCAATGTAGTGCGCGAGAGCGCGGGTGACGTGATCGAGCAGAGCCGGCTGCAGGGGGTGCGAAGCGGCAGGCGGGATGGCGGGTTGGGACAAGATGGCGGGCGCGGTGGGGCTCATAAACGGCTCCAGCGCGCGGATGAGCACCTGGAGGTCTGACTTCCAGCGGGAGTGTGTGAGCTCGACGCCATTGCGATAGGCGAGGTCTTCGATCTCTGGAGGGAGTCTGTCTGCGGGCGGAACACGGGCGCCGCGAACAAGAACGGGGATGACGGGAATGTCGCGGGTGAGGGCGGCGGCGACTTCCAGGCGGACATAATCGTTGGCTTCGTCCAGGCGTCGCTCACCGGTTGCACTCCTGGCGTCAAGCCAGTCAGGGCCGATGACGGTGAGCAGGACGGCGCAGTTTTGGATGCTTTCCTCGATTGCCTTGCGGAAGTCCCTACCGGGCAGGATGGCGTCGACGTCCATAAAGACGGCCTGGTCGGAGAAGCGATGGCTGAGAACGTCGGAGAGACGGCCGGCCTCGCCTTCGGAGTCGCTGCGGCGATAGCTGATGAAGATGGCGCGTTGCACGGGAACGGGGTACCCCTGGGCGAAGAGACCTGAGCGGATGAACGCGGACGGGTGAACTGCGCGGCTCAGGGATAAGTCCAACTTACCACGCTGGGGAGGCACGCCAGGGACGGGGTGTCCGCGGGGTAGAAACGTCAGTCACGTCCGCGTTTCTTGACTTCGACGTTGAGTCGCTTGATTTTCTGGTTGAGGGTGCTGAGAGGGATGCGGAAGAACTCGGCGGCTTCGGTCTGGTTCCAGTGGCAGCGTTCGAGACGGTCGGCGATGATGCGGCGCTCGATTTCTTCCATAAGGTCGAAGAGGCTGGCATCGGAGCGGTGTTCGAGGAGCGAGGCGGAGTAGGTGTTGCCGGTGAGCTGCGGGGGGAGCAGATCCGGTGTGATGAAGCGGCCGGTGGAGAGAACGACGCCTCGCTCCATTGCGTTTTCGAGCTCGCGGACATTGCCGGGCCACTCATGATCCATAAGGATGCGGAGGCAATCCGGAGAAAGGGCGCGCTCAGCCATGCCGTTTTCCTGGGCATAGAGCTTGAGGAAGTGGGCGGCGAGGATGGGAACATCTTCGCGGCGGTTGCGGAGAGGCGGAAGCTGAAGCTGAATGACGTTGAGGCGGTAGAAGAGGTCTTCGCGGAACTTGCCGTCGCGGACGGCGAGCTGCAGATCGACGTTGGTGGCGGCGACGATGCGGACGTCGACCTGGATTTCGGTGGTTCCGCCAAGATGCATGAAGCGGCGGTCTTGCAAGACCCGCAGGATTTTGGCCTGCATGTCCATGGTCATGGTGCCGATTTCATCGAGGAAGAGAGTTCCTCCGTTGGCGACTTCAAAGAGGCCTTTTTTTGAGGTGTTGGCGGAGGTGAAGGCACCTTTGACGTGGCCGAAGAGGGTGGATTCGAGGAGCTCAGAGGGGACGGCGCCGGTGTTGACGGGAACGAAGGGGTGATTGCGGCGGGGGGAGTTGGCGTGGATAGCCTTGGCAATGAGTTCCTTGCCGGTGCCGGATTCGCCCTGGATGAGGACGGTCGAGCGCGATGGGGCGACCTGGGCGACGAGGTCGAAGAGGCGGAGCATGGGCTCGGATTTGCCGATGATGTTTTCGAAGTTGTAGCGCTGCTTGAGGGTGCGCTTGAGCTGGACGACCTCTTCCTCGGCCTTGTGGCGGGCGATGGCGGTGCGGATGTCAGCGAGGAGCTTCTCGTTGTCCCACGGCTTCTGGACGAAGTTTTCGGCTCCGGCGCGGATGGCGTCCACCACGTTGCCGACGGTGCCGTAGGCGGTGATCATGATGACGGGAAGGTCGGGGTGCATCTCGACGATGCGGGGAAGCAGGTCGATGCCGGACTCACCGGGAAGGGCGAGGTCGAGAAGAAGGAGATCGAACTGGTGGCGGGCAAGGGTGTTGAGGCCGGAGGGTCCGTCGACCGCCAGGGTGACAGTGAAGCCCTCGAAGGTGAGGAGGGTTTCGAGGGACTCGCGGATGGCAGATTCGTCGTCGATGATGAGGATGCGAGGCAGGGTGGTGAGACTGACGGATGGCGGTTCGGGCAGTGTGGCTGCGGACATGAGCGTATTTACCTAGCTGAGGTGATGGGAAGTGTTGACTCTTGATGGAAGTCTTGAGTTGCTGGCCCGGGAAAGATCAAGGTCCGAATCGGTGGCGAACCGAGGATGAGCATATGGAGCAAGGCGAGGAAGAAAAGGACGATCTCAGGGCTATTTTGCAGTTTGGCATGGTGGTAGTTGAACAGGATAATCAGGGCGAGTGATGGGAGCGCAAAGCAAAGGTCCACGACAAATGCGAGAGTCCAGCCGGCCTGTCTTCTGAAGCCGAGGAACACACACGCGAGGACAGTTGCGAGTGCAAGCAGCGCGATGATGAAGATGGGGTAGTAGTAAGGCAGCGACAAGAAATGCGCGAAAAGATAGCTTGAAAAGCTGTGTAACCAGAAGGGCAGGAGAACAGCATCCAGTTCGAGGAACAAGATACATCCCCTGGCAACAAGGTAGAGATGCAGGCCGCAGGCTGCGCAGAGGATCGTCCAGGCGAGAACGCGATGGGTCATGCGTGACTCGCGGCGGTCGCTTCAAGCGGAGGGGCGGGGCGTAGGCCGGCTGCGGGGAACTCGAGGCGGAAGGTGGTGCCGACGCCTACCTCGGATTCGACCTGGATTTTGCCTGCATGCTCCTGGATGATGCCGTAGGTGACGGCAAGGCCCAAGCCGGTGCCTTTGTGCTGGCCTTGCTGGGGTTTGACCTTGGTGGTGAAGAAAGGGTCGTAGATGCGGTTGAGGTGCTCGCGCTCGATGCCGGCGCCGGTGTCCTGGATGGTGGCGAAGACCTTGCCGGAGCCGACGGTAAGGTCGTGGCCGGTGGCGATGCGGAGTGTGGCATCGGGAACGCCGAACATGGCGTCCTTAGCGTTAAGCATGAGGTTGAGGACGACCTGCTGGAGCTTGCCCTGATTGCCATGGATACGGGGGAGGCTGGGATCGAAGTCGGTGACCAAGGCAACCTGGGCTGTCTTGAACTGATGCTCGAGGAGCGTCGCCGTGTCGCGGAGAAGCTGATTGAGATCAATGGGGGTGAACTCGGAGCCGCTGGTGCGGGAGAAGTTGAGCAGGCCGTTGACGATCTCGGAGGCGCGAAAGGTCTGCTGGGTGATCTTCTCAAGGACCGGGGCCAGTCGGGTGTCGTCGCGGAGGTTTTTG
This sequence comes from uncultured Acidobacteriaceae bacterium, assembly GCA_964252505.1. GTDB lineage: Bacteria > Acidobacteriota > Terriglobia > Terriglobales > Acidobacteriaceae > Edaphobacter. Next base: position 5,145 of record CAXUNW010000078.1, on the reverse strand, counting down.
GAGAGCATCTGGGTGTAGCTGGAGATGACGGCGAGGGGAGTGTTGACCTCGTGGGCGACGCCGGCGGCCAAGAGGCCGATGGAGGAGAGCTTTTCGGCCTGGGTGAGCTGGGTTTCAAGCTGGATGCGGTCGGTGATGTCGTCGATAAGGATGATACGGCCGACCTTGACGAAGTCCCGGGTGACGAGGGGAGCGATCGCGATGTTCGCGGTGCGAGCCTCGCCGGTGGGCAGAATGACGCGGAACTTGTAAAGGGTGTGAGTGCCCAGTTCGTCGCGCACGGCGGTAAGGCGGGCGGCAAAGTCCGCGGGAAAGAGAGCGGCGATGGGCTGGCGGAGGGCGGCTGAGGGGCGGATGCCGTACATGGTCTCCATCTGGGCGTTCCAGCTCTCGACGCGATCGTCCAGATCGACGGCGAAGATGCCGATGTTGATGGATTCGACGATGTTCTCGTGGAACTCCTTGAGGCGCTCGAACTCGGTGATTTTGTCTTCGAGGCGGGCATAGAGCTTGGCGTTCTGGATAGCGATGCCGATGTAGCCGGCGAGGGACTCGAGCAGCTCCATGTCTTCAGAGGAAAGGAAGTCTCCGTCGTTGGTGCGGCCGAGGCCGATGACGGCGACGGTACGGGTTCCGGCGCCTTCACGGTTGGCGACCCGGCAGGGTAGGTAGTAGTTGAGGTCCAGGCGGCTGGCGGTCTGGCGCTGCGGCTCCGGGAGAGCGAAGGCCTGGTGTGGGTTCTCGAGGAAGAGGTGGTTGTCGGCTTCGTAGCGATCGAAGTCGAAGAAGCCGAGGTCGAGGTGTTCGGAGTCCAGGTGCGGCAGGCCATGCGCGGCGGCGAGCTGGAAGGGCTGGGCGCGGCGGATGCCGTCGTCGTTGCTGTCGATGAAGACAGCGACGCGAGTGACGAGGAGGGTTTGCGGGAGGCGTTCGACGATGGCATCGAGGAGGGCGCGCAGGTCGGTCTGTGAGTTGAGGCTGCGGCCGAAGTCGACGAGGGTCTCGCGGTAGTCAAAGCGCTTGCGATCGAAGACGCGATCGATGCGCGCCTGGATGATGCGTTTAAGAGGATCGAAGAGGAGGCCGGTGGTGACGATGGCGGCCAGGAGTCCCCACGTGCCGAGGCTCTGGAGACGGGAGCGGAGGATCTCCGCGGTGAGGCCGACCACACCGAAATAAATGCCGACGATGGCGGCGGTTGCAAGGGTGTAGCTGACGCCGCGCTTGAAGATGAGATCAACATCCATAAGGCGGAAGCGGATGATGGCCCAGCTAAAGGTAAGCGGAATGAGGACAAGGGAGAGGCCCGAGAGCTTCACCATCAAGGGGGGCAGGTTGACATCGGCCAGGTAGGGGATGACGTTGAGGGCGGTGAAGGGGACGACGGCGAGGAGGGTTCCCCGGGTGAGCCATTTGAGTTGCTGGCGCTGGAGGGGGAACTGAGTGCGGTTGTAGCGGACGCTGAAGATGGCGGCGGCTATGACGTAGTAAAGGGCAAGGTAGCCGAGGTCGATCTGGTCGAGCCGGTGACGTAGAAGCTCGGTGGCGGACCAGAACTGAATGGCGGTGACCTGGAGACCGAGCAGCAAGAGGCCGGGCAGGTAGAGGAGAGAGACCAAGACTGGGTGGCCGAGGCGGCGTCCGGCTTGCTGGGGAAAGCGAGCGAAGTCGATGGCGAAGTGGAGGAAGAGGGCCGGCTGAAGCGCCCCGGCGGCGGTACTACACCAGAAGATTAGCCAGTCGAAGGTATCGAGCTGCCCGGTGTACTTGAAGGTGTAGAGGATGAAGGAGATGAGGCAAAAGATGAAGAAGTGGGTGGATTTGGGTGCGGTCCAACGGCGCAGGAGGACGTAGAGACCGATGGAGAGGTAGACGAGGGCGATCAGGCGGAAGGGCTGGTTGACGCTGCGATCTGCGGGCTCCAGGATGACCTGGATGTCGAGCCGGGCGTAAGCGGGTTTGCTAGCAGAGGAGCCGTTGAGGGCGCGGGCGATGCTGTAGCTGGCGTGCGACCAGGTTCCGCTGCGATACATCTCGCGGACGAAGGTGGCGAAATGCGGGGTGGGATGATCGTTGACGGCTTCGAGCAGGTCACCCTGGCGGATGCCGGCACGCTCGCCCGGGGAAGCGGTGGGCACGTGCTCAGCGCGGAGGCCGGCCGGAGACTCGAGCCAGGAGATGCCATCGGAGGGCGAATCGAAGTGGTTCTCCTGCCAGAGGTTCATGCCGGCGAGGACGCAGGCTCCCAGCGTCGCGAAGGCAAGGGCGAGCGCTAGGACGCGGGTCTGGAAGGCTTGCTTCATAGTTCGTCGAAAACGAATGCACGTTGGTCACCAAACGATACGCAGGAGCCAAGGTGCGGCAGGGGATGATCTTCGGCGCTTCTACGAAGGATTACGTGGCGAAGCCGGACTAAGTTCCGGATAATCATAGAACCTTCAGAATAAGGGATATGGCGTTGGCGGTTCCCAATGTGAGACGCAGGTGGAGGTCGCTTTGAGAGGTACTCCTTTAAGCCATCGAAGGCTTGACCTGAGCCTTCGATGTGGGGTGAACTGGATCCATGGAAGATTTCAGTCAAGGTACGGAGGCGCGGCGGGTCCTGCGGCGGGATGAAGAGCGGATGCTTCCGGTGTATGCGCGGTACCCGGTGGTGATGGAGCGGGGTGAGGGGGTCTACCTCTTCGACGAGGATGGGAACCGGTACCTGGACCTGATGGGGGGGCTGGGCGTAAATGCGCTGGGGCATGCGCATCCGCGGATGGTCGCGGCGATGGCGGACCAGGCGGGAAAGATGGTGCACCTCTCGCCGCAGTACAGCAACCGCAACGTAAGCCTGCTGGCGGAACGGCTGTGCGAGCTGGCGGGAATGACTGGCGCGTTCTTCTCGACGGGTGGATCGGAGGCTGTGGAGGGTGCGCTGAAGCTGGCGCGGAGCTTCGGGCGGCAATCCGGAGGCGAACGGAAACACGAGATCGTGGCGCTGCGGGCTTCTTACCATGGGCGTACCTACGGCTCGCTCTCAGTGACCGGGCAGGAGAAGTACCGGAGCGACTTTGGGCCCGGGCTCCCGGCAGTAAGCTTCATTGAACGGAACAACGTGGATGCTCTGCGGGCGGCCGTGAATCGGGACACATGTGCGATTCTGCTGGAGCCGCTGTTGGGTGAGGGCGGGGTTTATGAATGCTCGGACGACTTTCTTGCGGAGGCGCGACGGCTTTCCGACAGGTTCGGTGCGTTGCTCATCTTCGATGAGATCCAGAGTGGATTGGGGCGAACAGGAAGTTGGTTTGCGTATGAGCGTTCTGGCGTTCGGCCCGATGTGTTGATCCTGGGCAAGCCGTTGGGCGGGGGGCTGCCGCTGAGTGCGTTGCTGGTAAAAGACGAGCTGTTCCACACGTTTGGACTAGCCAAGCACGGGAGCACGCTGGGCGGAAGCCCGATGGCGTGCAGGCTCGGGCTGGAGTTTCTTGCGGTGATGGAAGACGACGGACTGCTGGAGGGGGCGCGGCGAACGGGAGAGCATCTGGGGCGGCGGCTGGAGGAACTGGTTGCCACGTTCGACGTGGCGGTGGAGGCTCGAGGACGGGGGCTTCTGCGGGGCATTGAGCTCAGCATTCCGGCTCGGCCGATTGTTGAGAAGGCGCTGGCGCATGGGGTGATGCTGAACTGTGTGCAGGGTAACGTGGTGCGGTTTTTGCCTCCGCTTATTCTGCAGGTGGAGCATGTGGATGTGGCGCTGGATGTGCTGGAGGAGTTGCTGGCGGAACATGCTCCGGCGGCGGTGGCGGAGGCTCCCTTGGCTGCGGTCTCCGCCTAAGTCGGGCCGCCCTTGATTTTGCTGGCGATTGTGTTCACCGTCCCGTAACATTAGGCATGAAGGGTGTCCCTGTGCGGGGAACGGGTATTTCGCGGTGCGGCAGATAGCTTCGGGTTTAGAAGATCGGTTTGTGATGGTGGATGGGGTACGGGTTCACTGTGGGGTGACCGGCCGGGGTCCGGCGCTGCTTCTGATTCATGGCCTTGTCGGTTCCGTGGCAAACTGGCGGCAAAACATTCATGAACTGGCGAAGGATGCCACGGTGTACGCCGTGGATTTGGCGAATATGGGCCAGTCAGAACGCGTGCGCGGGCTTGATGCAAGCATGTCCGCAACGGCGGACCGGCTGGCCGGGCTGATGACGGCGCTTGGCGTGGAACGAGCCGACATCGCGGGCCACTCGCATGGCGGCGCGGTGGCGATGATGTTTGCGGCGCAGCATCCAGAGCGGGTGCGGAGCCTGATTCTGTTCGCGCCTGCTAACCCCTTTTGTGATCTTGGAAACTTTCTGGTGCGGTTTTACCAGACGCGGACCGGACGTGCCCTGGCGCGGGCGGTTCCTTTTCTGCCAAAGAGAGTGCACGCACTCTCGTTGCGCCGGATGTACGGAGATCCGCGACGCGTCGCAAAGGGAGCTCTGGAGGGGTATACGGATGGGCTGCGGGTACCAGGCACAGTGCAGCACATCCTCGGGATTGTGAACCACTGGTTTGACGATATGCGGAAGCTGCAGGTCGAGCTTGGACGGATTGCCATGATCCCGACGTTGCTGGTGTGGGGGGATCGGGATCGAGCAGTGGGGATCTCCTCGGCCCAGCCGCTACAGGCGGCGCTACGCTGCTCGCGGCTGGTGGTGGTTCCAGGTGCGGGGCATATCCCGTTTGAGGAGATGCCGGAGGAATGCAACCGCGCGGTGCATGGATGGCTGAAGGGGTCGCAGGTATCGGCGGCCTAGAGGGTGAAGTGTTCGGTAAGCCAGGCGCGTATCGCGGACTGCATCTGATCGAGCTTGGGCGCAGGAGAGGTCGGCGTTCCCTGGAAGAAGTGGTCGGCATCCTTGATCCAGACCATGCGTTTGGGCTCCGGGGCGGTCTCGAGCACATGTTGCATGACCTCGGGAGGGCCAAATTGATCATCCGAGCCGGAGACGAACAGCTTTGGAGCGGTGCACCGAGGAAGGAAGCCATAGGAGTAATCGCGTCCGGCTGCCCGTACGGGGAGGCCTAGGCCGATCAGGCCGACGACGCGCGGATCGCCGCAGCAGGCGCGGAGTCCGACGTTGGAGCCGAAGGAGAAGCCGGCGAACAGAACAGGACGTTGGAAGG
>CAXUNW010000077.1:3171-10845 GCA_964252505.1 uncultured Acidobacteriaceae bacterium | reverse complement strand
CCCCTTTCCCGGGAAGATAGAGGGGCCGCCGCCAAAAGCGGCAACCCCTCCCAGCGACTAGCGATCCACCAGAACCTGGTAGTGCGCGTAGTTCGCCCCCTTCACCACCATGCCGCCGAACTTCACCACCACATACTGCGAAGCCAGCGATCCCGGAACACCCAGACGGAAGATCCGCGGATTCGGGTCGCTCAGCCAGTGGTACTCGATCATGTCCTCGGTCACAATGTAGGCTGGCAGAACTGCGCTGCCCGAACCCGGCGTCCCTGTGTATCCCAGCGTCCACTCAGGAATCAAAGGGATGTCGCCTGCCTGCGTCGAAAGCGTCTTTACAGTCAGTCCGCCTTCAATCGGCTTGGTGTTCAACACTACGTTGAACTCAGTCTTCAGTTCGCGGTCAACCAGATCCAGCAGCACCGGGTTCGCGTAGATCGCCGTCGGCCGAACCCCGTATGACGTGTTCGACAGCATCTGTGCAATCGCCGACTTGAACCCATCCACAATGCTCTGCCCGGTGCCGATCGTCACTGAATTGCCACCCGCCGCAATCTGCGCTGCCGCTCCAAAGTACTGCGCCGTCGTCGGTGCGCTCAGGCTGGTGTCGCTGCCATTCCACAGCGCCACATCGTGTGTCCGCAGCACGCCATCCACCGTGTCCGTCAGGTCCTTCGCCTGCAGATACGCAAACTGACTCTGCTGCTGGCCCAGTTCGATATCGAACAGGTTGTAGTTGATCTGCGCCACCAGCGCCTTCAGCGGAACACTCCGCTCCACGCGTGTCGGGCTCACCAGAGGAGCCACAATGTTGCGGGGGTCCACAAACCCGGCCGTCGCCGAGGGCGAGGGAATCTGCGTCTCTTCAAAGAATCGCGACGGGTGCCCGGTAGCCGGAACCTGCTTGATCCGCTGTCCGAACACACCCCGGCGACGAACCAGATCCGTAATCTCCGTCTGATACATCGGAACTTCGATTGCGCCGGGTCCGATAAAGTCCGCCGCCGCACTGATCTCCGTAAACTTAGCGTTCATCCAATCTCCTTAAACCAAAATGGCGGCCTCCCGTTAATGCGGGATCCGCCTCTGCTTTTGTTTGTTCTCTTACCCGCGCGGCCTCTACAGTCGCCTGCCGCTTCCGCGGAGCCCCGCCGCCCGCCCCTTAGCCCAGCAAGCCCGCTCGCATCAACTGCGACTTCACCGCGATCCGCTGCTCCAGGCTCAAACTGGTCAGCGCCCCATCAATCCCAGCCGCCATCCCATCGCTCAAGGCCTCTTTGGCCTGCAGTGTCTTCCGTCCAACGGCCTGCGGTGCGGTCCCCCGTGCCATCAGCTCCGCAATCTTTGCCTCAGCCGCGGCTAGCTTCTCCTCCAGCACGTGGGCCGATCCTACCGCCTGAATCTCAATCTCCGACATCCGCGCTACCGCCGCCTCGAGCATCCCCGCCGCAGCCGCCAAACGGTCCAGCGTATCGTTCATCTCCACACTCATCTCCATCTCCATACCCTCTCCTCACTTCCTGGTCGAACTGACAACCGACAAATTCCAATCTGGTATCAAACCGAGAGCCGCCGAAGCCCCAGCCCTAGGCCGCTCCCACTCGCCGCACCCGGAAACTGGTCCCCCGGTACGCCGCCTTGTCTCGCAGCAGGATCGCGGCCCCGGTAAACGTAGCCCGCGTCAGGGTCCACACCGAGGCCGACATGTCGGCCACATGCGCATCGGCCAGCTCATAGCTCATGCCCATCAGGCCGTCCGTCTGCACCCGGGCCTCCATCTCCGGAAAATCCCGCGCAAACAGAAACCCCGCCACCATCACTTTGCGCCCGTCCACCTCCGCGCCTGTAATGATTCCGCACTTCTGCCGCGCGTCATGACCGTCCCAGCCCGTCTTGTAGTCCACCGCCATTCCCAAAAGGCTCGGCAGCGCCATCTCCGCCGCCGCTCGCGTCAGCACCACCCGATGCCCCCGCGCGCCGCTCGGGGCCTTGTCGCTCGCTACGTCCACCAGCGTCAGGCATCCTTCAAATGGAAGCCGATTCGGATGCCCATGCACCTCCGGGAACTCCACCGCCATCGCACGCATCTGCATCCCTGCAGGCCCTCCCATCGCGGCCCGCGCGCTCCCCGGACGAACCCCCGCCCGCAGACCAACACTCCGACCCCCGACTTCCCGTCGAGGATGCTCCACTGCATACTCCATGCCACCTCCTTCAACCCGCTGCAACTCGCCGAACGATCTTCCCCAACCGGCCGCACCCGGAGCGTCTATTCCTCCCTCAGCTCTTCCAGCAGCCGCCCCGCCAGGCTCTTCCCCCGGCGCTGCTTCACCTTCGGCGCAACCTCCGCCTTCGTCAGACCGCTCAGTTCCATCAGCGACTTGAAGTGCTGCACGCTTCCTCCCTTCGCCTTCTCCATAAACACGTCCACCAACTCCGGAGCAGCCTCCGCAATCCGCTTCCGGGCATAGTTCCTGCATTGCCGCGGCCGAGGAGCTCCCACCACTGCCGACTTCATCGGCTTCTCCTCCGGCTCGCTCTCCTCCGCCTCCTCCCGGACAAAACGTCCGGCCACCCGCTTCCGATTCATCGCACCTCCCGCGACCCCAACATCCGTCCGCCCCAAAGAAAAAACGGGAGCCACTGCCTAAGCAGCGCTCCCGCCAGTTCTTCATTGCCTTTCTAGAATAGCAGCCCGGCAACAACTACTACGCCAACTATTTTAGGCTGCTAAATAAAACAAAAGAAGTAGCTTATGCATGTCAGACAGCCGTTACCCCCTTGACAGCAGTTTCCTGGCTGTTTCCTGATCACCCCTCCCGCACCTTAATCTTCGTTGCCTTGACAACCAACCGTGGGCTCCATCAGCCCTCGGTCGAGAAACAGCCGGGTCAGCTTGTCCAAAGCTTCGGCATACCGCCGATGCACTGACCGCAAGCTCAACCCGGCCATCTCCGCCGTCTCCCCTTGCGTGTATTCCTGCAGCGCAATCCGTCGCACCACATGTTGCTGTCCGCGGTCCAGCTTATCCAGACATTGGCCCACATCGTGCACAAAAATCACCACATCTTCAAAGCTTCTCACGCGGTACGAGGTAATCTTCCCCCGGAACATCTCCTGCCCCAGCAAGGATGGCGTCCGACCTGCCTCCAGCGACAAACGAAGATACCGCCGCAGCAGCGCCTCTGTGTATTTGCGGTAGAACGCAAGTTCAACCGGGACAATAGGTTGCACCTTGAAGACCGACGCTGGAGCAGGGTCCAACGCTGGTGCCGGATGCATCGCCGCCTCGCGAAGTCGTCCGACCGTCAGCGCAAGCGCCGAACTCCCATCAACCCCAACCCGCCGGGGCCCTTTTCTGTCTTCCACCGCTGCCGCCTCAAACGCCCAGACTACCGGTAAAACCAACGCCAAAGCACTCATCGAGCACCCCCCGCAACCACCTGCACCCGACGTTCTATCTGCATGCCTCCGGTAGGCTTACGTCGTCCCGTTCCACACATCTTTGCCGCCATCCGGGTCCGTGGGCCCCCGCCATGCAAAGCCCGTGGAGCGGGAAAGTCGGCAATCTGTCTAGAACATCCGCGGCAATACACCGCAGCTGTTCCCTCCGTGCGCAGCCATAGCGCGCCGCACCCTTCACATACCTTCACATCCATGCGTAAGTCACTCATTCGAAATCTCCAGGCAAAGTTTTCCCCCGGCGAGCCTCGGTACTTTTCTGCGGTCGGAGGGGCTCGCTCAGGTTGCTGTGAAGTCCCGTCGCATCTTTTCAGGGATCTGCTTGCCCCTTTACAGACGCTGGGAGCTTGTTTGTTAGTCCTTCTCAGACAAATGCCTACAGCCTATCCACCCGTCATAGACCCTTACTGAGAGCAGGCTTCCCTCCGCGCTGAACTGGTTCGTCCGCCCGTTTGTCCCCCCGCTCCCCAAGAGAAAGTCTCAAGGTTATAGCCCTCCGCGAAATGCGTGTCAACGCTATTTTTTCCCGGCTTGAACCAGCCCCGTAAGTATCTTATTTGATTATCTTTAACATCTTTAGGAAGCCCTGGATTCATGCTAAATTTATTCGCCTTGTCTTCGCTTTCCGTAGGTCGCCAACGTATACCGGGCTTGGTAGACTGCAGACATGCTTTCCAAGCTTTATGCAAAGTGGATGATCTCTTGGGAAACCGCGCTCACCACCCGTGACACCAATCGCATCGTGCGCCCTCTTGAATGGGGTACCGAGTGGCTTCCTAGCTGGCTGATTCGAGATCACGACCAGTGCGACACGGATCTTTCGCGCATGATCTCGATCAATCAAAGCATTGTTCAGAATTCTGACAACTTCTTCGCGTACAAGGTACCCACCGACTTTCGATTAGAGTCACGTGCGCCTGAGCTCTTTCCTACAAACGTTCGGGAGAAAACCAAAAGGCAAGATGCTGAACTGAAGAGACTTGCCGCCAGCGGTAAGCTCCGATTAGCAAGCTTCCTGCGCTTCAGCTCGCCGGTTGCATCACCCTACCCCGCGAATGATGTGGTCAATGCACGCTGGTATCCGATCGTGGACGCCGCTTTATCGAGAAAACCGCGCCGCGCAATGATCGTAATGCCTCAATGGAACGCCGACGCGTTCTCTCATAACGCGCTTTGCACACTCTTCAACCAATTTGGAATCAGTTGTTTACGTCTTTCCAAGCCCTATCACGATATTCGGCGTCCGGCAGAACTGGAACGATCGGACTATGCCGTATCCGCAAACATAGGCCGTACTCTCGCGGCCTGTCGCCAGGCGGTAGCGGATATTCGTAGCTGCCTCGACTGGCTCCAACAGCAAGGGTATGAGCAGTTCGGCATCCTCGGAACCAGTCTTGGCTCCTGTTACGCCTTCATCGCCGCCGCCCACGATCCTCGCCTCCAGGTATGCGCGTTCAACCACGCCTCAACCTGGTTCGGCGACGTCGTTTGGACCGGACAAAGTACGCGTCACATCCGAGCTGCCTTCGAACAGGCAGGTCTTACCCAGGAACAGGTTCGTGAGCTGTTCCTTGGAGTTAGCCCCAGCGCGTTTATGGAAAAGTTTGCGGCCAACCCTAAGCGGGTCCTGGTTGTACACGCGACCTATGACTTGACCTTCCTGCGGGAGTTTTCGCTTGATGTGCTGCGCAGCTTTGACAGCCACCATGTGGATTACGTTTCCAAGGTGCTCCCCTGCGGTCACTACACCACCGGGGAAAGCCCTTATAAATATTTAGACGGCTGGTTTCTTGGTTCCTTTATCTACAGAGCCTTCAAGGGCCTTGGCGCAATACCTCAACCTGAATCATCATAAAATGCTTCTATGTCGATAGACCTAACCGCATCCATTGCTTCGTCCGACCCCGAGATCGCAGGCCAGATCGCGTGCGAGGTCGAGCGGCAGCACGAGGGGCTGGAAATGATAGCCTCGGAGAACTTTGTCTCGCGCGCCGTTCTGGAGGCTGCAGGTAGCGTCTTCACAAACAAGTATGCCGAGGGGTACCCGGGAAAACGTTACTACGGGGGCTGTGAATACGCCGATGTTGTAGAAAATATTGCGCGTGAACGCGCTTTAAAGCTCTTCGGCGCCAACCATGTAAACGTTCAGCCCCATAGCGGGTCGCAGGCTAACGCAGCCGCTTTCATGACTCTGCTTTCGCCTGGTGACACCATCCTGGGGCTGGATCTCGCGCATGGTGGACATCTTACCCACGGGCATAAGCTCAACTTTTCCGGCAAGCTGTACAGGGCGGCCGGGTATCAGGTGCGTCGGGATACGGAAGTCATTGATTATGAGGAGCTTTTGGATACGGCCGAACGTGAAAAGCCAAAGATAATCATAGGCGGCGGCAGCGCTTATCCCCGTCAATTCGACTTTGTGCGGATGCGCGAGATCGCGGATAAAGTGGGCGCGTATTTGTTGGTGGATATGGCTCATTTTGCAGGACTTGTGGCAGGGCGGGCACATCCCTCGCCCATCCCCCATGCACATGTGGTGACGACGACCACCCACAAGACGCTGCGCGGTCCGCGATCCGGCATGATCCTTTGCCAGCAAGAGTTTGCGGCCGGAATCGACCGGAGTGTGTTCCCTGGGCAGCAGGGCGGACCCTTGATGCATGTTGTTGCAGCAAAGGCAGTTGCCTTTCATGAAGCATTACAGCCTCAATTTGCGGTGTACGCACAACAGGTCGTATCAAATGCAAAGGTGTTGGCGGAGGCTTTGGCGGGTGTCGGCTACCGCGTGATCTCAGGTGGAACTGACACGCATCTCCTTTTGATTGATGTGTTTGCGAGGGGCATGTTAGGGTCAGAGGCCGAGGCAGCGTTAGGGCTTGCAGGGATAACGGTGAACAAGAATGCAATTCCCTATGACACAAACCCTCCGATGAAGCCCAGCGGCGTGCGCTTGGGGACGCCGGCGCTCACGACGCGAGGGATGAAGGAAGGTGAAATGCGCGTCATTGCTGGGTGGATCGCTGAGGCGCTCGAACATCGCAACGATGCGGGCCGGCTCAAAAGCATCCGCGGGCAGGTGCGGGAGATGGCGGAAGCGTTCCCTTTGTACGGTTTTCTACGGTAAAACGGCTGGTTCGTTGTGGGCCAATGTATGGCTAATGTGGTGCGTTTCGACGCAATACTCTTCCGGAACCAACCGGGGTGTACCTTTGGGGTTGGCACACGGCGGCTGGGGAGAGTAGAACCGATGGCAATTACCTTGATGACCTGGCTTCTCGCCTTCCCGATTCTGGGGTTTGCAACGGGCCTTCGCACAATGACACCGATTGCCGTCCTTTGCTGGTTCGCGTACCTGAAATACCTACCGCTGAGCGGGACATGGGGCTTCTGGGCAGGGATGCTGGTGTCCGCTATTGTGTTTACGGTGCTGGCGGCAGGTGAGTGGATTGGAGATGTGCTGCCCCGGACTCCGGACCGAACGCAATTGCTTCCATTGCTGGGACGACTTGCTTTTGGAGGGTTGACGGGCTCCCTGGCAGCGACAGCGATGAAGGGGCCGCTGCTTGAAGGTCTGCTGCTCGGGATGATTGGCGCGGCGGCCGGAACCTTTGTGGGGTTCATGCTGCGCGGTTTTTTTGTCGAGCGATGCGGGCATGATCTGCCGGTGGCTGCGGCGGAGGACGGACTCTCATTGCTGCTCGCAGGGCTGGCGCTGCATATGATCAGCAGCTAAGCAGACCTTTTTTGCGGAGCGCACTTAGGAAACATGGAACCTTGCCTGCATAGGCTGCCGGACGTGGCAGCCTATGCAAGCTCTGGATCTAGTAGGTTCTGGTTGAGGGGTGGGTGCCAGCGGCGTGGTCATTGAGCGTTGCGGTGTTTTCAGTGTGGGTGCTAACAGCTTTTTCTCCAGACGATGCGATGTCTTCGCCGCCCGACTGCTTGAGAACATCTTTGGCGCGCGCTACCTCTTCTGAGCTTTCGCAATGCACCGAGACGAGGATTCCTCCGTCGTTCAAGCGGCCTTCGTACCGCTTTGCTTCGTACTCGGGGATGCCCATGCCTACGAGGGCGCCGACGAGCCCACCGACCGCGCCGCCGATGCCGAGGCCAGCGAGCGCACCCATGATCGGGCCAGCGGCGATGAGCGGGCCGACCCCGGGGATGGCCAGCGCACCGAGCCCGGCGAGCAGGCCAAGCGTGCCGCCGACGGTGCCC
>CAXUNW010000077.1:0-3161 GCA_964252505.1 uncultured Acidobacteriaceae bacterium | reverse complement strand
GCCCCCGCCAAGAACGCCAGCGGTGGCGCCTTCAGGCGCCTTGGTGTTTTTTTCCGCTGCGAAGTCTTTCGAGCCCTGCTTGTCGGCCATGAGGACAGAGACATCGTCGTGGGAGAAGCCTGCGGCGCGAAGACGATCGACCGCGGTCTCTGCTGCGTTACGAGAGGGAAAGATAGCGAATGCTGCTGTGTTTTTGCCTGCCATGATGATTCTCCTTGGAGTGCGCGTGCTGGTGGTGGATGCTGACTAGGGCTTGATGGTGATTTCGTTCGAGACCTTGCCGGGTCCCACGATGTCGGTAGCTTTCTTTTCAATCGATTGTTTCTCTGCTTCGGAATGAACAGGGCCCTTGAGTGTGGCGGAGCCGCCGGCCACGATGATCTTGACGTTGTGGCCGTAGGTAGAGAGGGACTTGTCGGCGATGACTGCACGGCGAATCTTCGCTGTGAGTTCCCGGTCCGAGGCGTTGTTCTTCTGCTGGTCGGCGGTGACGGGATGATTCTGGGTCTTGTTGGTGCCCGAGTTGTCGGGCGCAGCCTGGGCCTGGCCCAGGAGGGCCTGCGAGCAGCCTAACGAAACGAACAGGATGCAGGCAGGAGCGAGCGCGGAAAGAAGACCTTGCTTCGGAAAGGACATTTGAAAACCTCGGTGTGATCTCTGCGCGATTGAGGCCGCGGCGGAGACAGTTGGTGCACGCGTAGAGACTGCGATTAGGCGTGCCGCTACGCAAGTTGAGATGACGTCATGCCTTTCGCGTGACAAGGCGCAGAAGCAGGGTAAGCAGGACAGCCCCGACGACAGCGACGAAGATCGTGTAGATGAGTCCGCCCTGCCCGGCGAAGCCAAGCGCCTGCATGAGGAAGCCTCCGGCGATGGCCCCGACAATGCCGACGACGATATCCATGATGGGGCCAAAGCCGCTGCCCTTCATGAGCTTTCCGGTGATGAAGCCTGCAATAAGCCCGACGATAATCCACCAAAGAATGAACATAATTTTTCCTTTTTCCGAAGTACTGCGATCTCCCTTTGCAGGGGATGGGTGAGAGCCAGCGCCACATCGCGTTCGGGTCGGTACCTGAAGCGTTCGCGCATTCAATAGGTTGCCGGGGCTGAAAGGGGAGTTGCATCCTTATGTCAAATATTTGACATAAGAAGCGAGACGCCCGCAATGGAAGGCGGCACACGTGACTTCTGAACATGTTTGGCGGTTTGAAGCATCCAACCCCGAATCTGGTCTGGCGCGCAGCGCCTTACGATGGACAATCCCCTCTACCCCGGAGCACTATGCCTCAATCGAAGCCGCATCGGAATCACCTGCTTGCCGCTATTCCTCAGAAGAGCCGCAAGCATCTGCTGTCGAACTCCTGTGAGGTCTCGCTCTCCGCAACCAGCATCCTTCACGAGTCGATGAGCCGACCGTCGCACGCTTTCTTTTTGACATCCGGGCTCGCATCGCTTCTCGCGGTTACGACGGCCGGTCTCGCTGCGGAGGTGGGTGTGGTGGGCCGCGAGGGAGTGATCGGGAGCCTGCATCTGATTGGCCCGGCGGATGCGCCGACGCACTGCCGCATGCAGCTTGAAGGGGCCGCGCTGCGTGTTCCGTTCAACCATTTTCAGCAGGCGTTCGATGAGGACGAGAAGTTTCACGACCGGATTCTGGAGTATGTGCAGGTGCAGACGCACAGCCTGAGCCAGATGGCAGGGTGTCACCGGACGCACGAGGCGCTGCAGCGGCTGACGCGCTGGCTTCTGACGGCGCAGGACCTTACGGAGTCTTCCACGATCGACATTACGCAGGAGGTGCTGAGCGAGCTACTGGGTACGAAGCGGGTGACGATTGCCGCTGCGGCGGGGAAGCTGCAGCGGGAGAAGCTGATCGAGTATCGGCGCGGCCACATCCGCATTCTGGACCGGAAGAAGATGGAGGCCCTGGCGTGCGATTGCTATTCGACGATTCGGGATTTCCGTCGCGGGCTGTACCCGTAGCGGCTCTGGGGTGTGTTGCCCCAAGGGCCGTTAGAAGTGGACGATGAGGTCTGTGGCAAGGGTGAGCTGATTCTGGCGAGTGCCGTTGTTGTAGGACCGGCGATCCCAAGCGTGGTCGTACCTCAGTTCCGGGCGGAGCTGGATGGTCGTACCGATCCAGTGGGTCCAGGATAGGGTTTCTTCGGAGTAGCCCGTTTGGTAGCCGGTCCGTTGCGCCTTTTTGTCGTTCAGGAAATCGGTGCGAAGCGAGAAGAAGTTGTGGGGATTGCGCTCGTATTGAAGAAAGTTGACGGTGGCGTATTCCGGGGCTGTGCAGCGGGTGAGGCCGGGATGGCAGGTGGCGGGGTTGGCTCCCGTGATGGGCAGGACGGGGCCGCCGAGGGCGGGGACGTCGCGCTGGTACATGAAATAGCCTTCGGTGGCCATGTGGAAGGATTTTGAGAACTTGTGGTACCAGGTGGCGTCGTACTGCTGGATGTTGTTGTAGGCGTATTTAGCGGTGTTGATGCCGTTGGCGCAAACGTAGAAGTTGTCGTTGACGGTCTGGGTGGTGTAGTTGAGGCAGGCGGTTCCTGAGGGCTTGGCTCCGGAGGCCCATGGAGCAATATCGTGGCCGGCGGAGATGCCGGCCTGGATGAGCCACTGGTTGGTGAGCTTGACGGTCGCGAGTGCGCCAATGTCAGTGAAGGGATCGATGGCGTAGAGCAGGGAGTGGGAGAAGGTGTAGTTGTTGGGGGCAAGCTGGGCCTCGATGCCGGGGATGGAGATGTAGCGGCCGATGCGGATGTTCATGCCCTGAGCGACGCTGGGGATGTAGAGGTCCAGGTACTCGAGAGCGGGATCAAAGCCGTAGGCGTTGTTGTGCGCGAGCAGCTGCGAGGAGAGGACGCCTTTGGCGGTGGTGAAGCGGAAGTCGGTCCCGAAGAGTGAGGTGAGATGGAAGCCATAGTCGAAGTGGTCCTGCTGGACGGTATCGGGCAGGCGCTCGGCATAGACCACGAACTGGTTCAGTTCCAGGCGGTTGGCGGTGGCGTCGTTGGCTTCGGGGAAGTTGGAGTTTTTGGAGGTGCTGAAGTTCAGGGTTGGCTCGAACCATCCATAGAGCTTAAAGCGGGAAGAGGCTCCGTTGATGGCGGACATGAGGGGGTAGGACTGGGTATCGGGTTCGCCGAGGG
>CAXUNW010000076.1:0-10878 GCA_964252505.1 uncultured Acidobacteriaceae bacterium | reverse complement strand
GGGATGCGCGCCGCGTGCTGCGCGGAGGCGGAGCGCCCTTTGAGCCGCTGGGCGAGGAGGCGGCGCTTGGCGTCGGAGAGGGCGGGCGGCGCGGTGGGTGTCTCTAACGGCATGCGGCCTCCGACGCTGCCAGGGAGAGAGCAGCGTGGCCATCGAAGGAGACTTCGAGGCCGTGGAGGCCGCGCATGGCGGCAAGCGCGCGCCATTGCGGCCGGGTGGTGACGAGAGCGAGGCCGGGGAGACGGTGGAGCAGGGCGTTGAAGGCGACCTGACTCATCATGCGGGTAAGGGGGGCGCCAAGGCAGTAGTGGGCGGCCCAGCCAAAGGCGAGGTGGCGGTTGGGGGTGCGGGTGAGGTCAAGGATGTCGGGGTCCGCGAACTCTTCCGGGTCGCGGTTGGCGGCGGCGAGGACGATGGTGAAGGAGGCACCTTTGCGGATCTGCTTGCCGGCGAGGACGACATCTTCCGCCGCGATGCGGCCAGTGTGCTGGGTGGGGGATTCGAAGCGGAGCAGCTCCTCGATGGCGGCGGGGGCGAGCTCCGGGTTGTTGCGGAGGGCGGCCAGCGCCTGCGGCTGGGAGAGGAGCGAGAAGATCCCGCTGCCGATGAGGTTGGCTGCCTCCTCAAAGCCGCCTGCGATCATCAGCATGACGTTGGCGACAATCTCCTCCTCATTGAGGCGGTCGGGGCCGGAGGCTTTGTGCAGGAGCGCGCCGATGAGGCCGTCGCGGGGATCGGTACGCTGATGGGCGACCTGCGCGGCGAGATAGGTGTGGACCTCTCCGACGCTGGCGACGAGATGGGCAAGGCGGCCGGGGTCGTGCTCGGAGTTGCCGAGCAGGTCGATGAGGTCGATGGCCCAACGCTTGAGGTGGTGACGATCTTCAGCAGGGCAGCCGAGGAAAGAGGTGAGGAAGGTGGCGGCGAAGGGATCGGAGAAGTCCTCGACGAGGTCGAGGCGACCGGGGTTGCGCTCCAGCGCGCGATGGATGAGATCGTTGGCGATGTCCTCGGTCTGCCGCCGCAGATGGGCCACCCGGGCAGGGGTGAAGGCGGTCGCGCAGAGACTGCGAAGGCGGGTGTGGTTGGGCGCGTCCATGAAAAGCATCTGGCGGAGCATCATGGCGGCGTGCGGGGCAAGGACGGAGAGGCCCATGCTCTCAAGCTGCTGGGGTGTGGGGGTGCGAGCCGCCTTGCAGCGGGTGAGGACGGTGACGGCCTCTTTGTAGCCGGTGACGATCCAGCTATGCAGATAGGGGTCCCAATGCACGGGGCTGTGCTCGCGGAGCGGACGGTAGAGGGGGTAGGGGTCGGCGAGGACTCCAGGCTCCAGCAGGCGGAAGAGGCTGAGGGCGGCTTCTTTTCTCATGCGAGTGGATCCCCGGCGGGGTTCTGCTCGGCGAGGGCAAGGGCCTCGTCTTCGGTCATGGAGTCAAGCTGCTCGATGAGGAGCTCTTCGATGCGGTTGGCGAGGAGGGCGACGGTGGGGGCCTCAAAGAGGTCGCGGAGGGTCAGCATGACGCCGAAGGTCTCGCGCGCGCGCAGCACGACCTGGGTGCCGAGCAGGGAGTGCCCTCCGGCGAGGAAGAAGTCGTCTTCAACGCCGACCGATTCTGTGTGGAGGAGGCTGCGGACGATGCCGAGAAGGATCTGCTCCACCTCGGAGGCGGGCTCGCGAGAGGCGGCATCAGTGAGCGTGTTGTCGGGGGATGGCTCGGGGAGGGCGCTGAGGTCTACCTTGCCGTTGAAGGAGAGGGGGATGGCGGCGAGGCGGACGAAGGTGGCGGGAACCATGTAGTCCGGCAGCGAGCGGGCGGCGAAATCCTGCAGTTCGCGTGCGCTGAGGGGCGCGTCCGCGGGGACGATGTAGGCGACGAGGACCTTGCCGGCGGCCGGGCTGGTGCGGATCGCGACTGTGCTGAAGGCGACGGCGGGGTGGCGGTTGAGGATGTGGATGATCTCGTCGAGCTCGATGCGGTAGCCGCGAATCTTTTGCTGCGTGTCGCGGCGGCCAAGGAAGGAGAATTGGCCGTCGGGAAGGCGGAGTGCAAGGTCGCCGGTGCGGTACATGCGGGCGCCTGGGACGTTGGAGAAGGGGTCGGGGAGGAAGCTTTGAGCGGTCTGCTCGGGCAGGTTGCGATAGCCGCGACCAACGCCGCTGCCGCCGATGTATATCTCGCCGGGCTGTCCGTCGGGCACGGGGCTGCGGTCTTCATCGAGCAGATAGACGGCGGTGCCGGCGATGGCGGCGCCGATGGCAGGCAGGCCCACAACGCCGCTGGGGACAGGGCCGGAGGTGGCGACGACGGTGCACTCGGTGGGGCCGTAGTTGTTGATGAGGGTGAAAGGAAGGTCAGGCGCGGGCGCGGTGTGGAGGGTGTCGCCGCCGGTGAGGAGCAGGCGCAGCCGGGTGGCGGCGGGCCAGGCCATGCCGAGGAGAGGCTCGGCAAGGGGTGTGGGGACGAAGGAGATGGTGATGGCCTGGTCGATGAGCCAGCGCTGCAGGAGCGCGGGGTCGTTGCGGGTGAGGGAGTCCGGCAGGGCGACGGCGGCGCCGAGGGCAAGGTAGGGCCAGAGCTCCCATACGGCGGCGTCGAAGCCGAGACCGGCGAGGTGGGTGGCGCGGTCGGCCGCGGAGACCTGGAAGGCGTGATGGTGCCAGGCAACGAGGTGGGCAAGGTTGCCGTGGGTGATCTCGACGCCCTTAGGAACACCGGTCGAGCCGGAGGTGTAGATGATGTAGGCAAGGTCCGCGGGTGCGAGCGGCTCGATTGCTTCCAGGCGGGGTTCATGGACGGCGTCGAGAAGCGCTTGGGGGTCGAAGGTGGGGACGCCAGGCTGGAGCGTCGCGGCCACAGCGGCGGGCGCGAGCAGAACAGCGCAGCCGGAGTCCGCAAGGACGTGAAGGATGCGCTGCGGCGGCCACTCCGGATCGATGGGGACATAGGCTGCGCCGGCGCGGAGGACACCAAGCGCAGCGGAGATCTGGGCGAAGGAGCGCTCCATGCAGATCGCTACGGAGGCTCCGCGCGTGACGCCGAGAGAGCGAAGGCAATGGGCGGTGCGTGCCGAAGCGTGGTTGAGCTCTCCGTAGGTGAGAGTGTGGTCCGCGTCGCGGAGAGCTACGGCGTCGGACGTGATGGCTGCGATGCTTTCAGTGAGAGACGGTTGAATGATCATGACGGACTGGGAAATAGAAACAGAGGCGCTGGCAAGGTGCTTCCGGTTTGAGGCGGTTGAAGTCGCTGACTGGAGACATTATCGGCTTGGTCAGCCATTGTGAGAAGGGAAAAGAAGGCATGAGATAACCATGGTTTGTGTCGACGAGTGGAGTGGTGGATGAAACGTAAGTTCCTTGCGGGTAGCCGCCGCGGTTTTCGCGGGGTGACCGTGTCTGAAGGCGCTAAGAGACAGCAAGGGCATGGGATTGTTCGCCGCGGAAGGTGAGGCAGGCTGTAGAATTGCGACGATTCCAGAAGAGGTCCCACGGACGGCAGCTTTTCAGAGGGTGAAGGCCTGGCCCTTGCTGTGGTAAGGAACGAACGGATGTCCAAGAGGAAGACGATGAGCGATGCGAAGCAGGACGTGAAGCAGAAGGACACCAACCACACAGGAGTGGAGGCGATTGGGGCAGAGTCCGGCGCGAGCGTGGATAAGATCCGCGACATTCTCTTTGGACCGCACATCAAGAACTACGAGGCACGGTTTGTGCGGCTGGAGGACAACCTGGTGCGGGAGACGGTGGAGCTGAAGGAGACGATGCGACGCCGGTTCGAGTCGCTTGAAGGTTTCTTCAAGAGCGAGACCGAGGCTCTGGCGGCGCGGCTGAAGGCAGAGCGCGAGGAGCGCACGAGCAACGACCATACGATCGAACACGACATGAAGGCGGCGCATGCGGAGCTGAGCCGCAAGATTCATGAGCTGGATGCCGCCACGGCAGAGGCGCAGAGCGGACTCCGGAAGGAGCTGATGGCCGAATCGCGCAAGCTGCTGGACGAGATCAGCGAGCGGCACGACAGTCTGCGGTCGCTGTTGGAGCGGCGGGTTGCCGAGTTGCGCCACCTGAAGACGGATCGCGCGCTGCTCTCGGCCCTCTTTACAGAGATTGCTGGGCATATCGCGGAGGATAACCATCCAGATCATCGCGGGGAGAACGGTCAGGCGGGTTCCTAGAGATCGGAGCGGGGTGATGACGATCCTTGTTCTGAGAATCCTTGGGGTGAGTGGAGCAGGGAGGCAGCCGCGCGAACGATGAGCCTTGCATCCAGACAGGCGAGCCTGGCCGAACCCGCCGCGGATGTGGCGGAGGAAGACGCTGCGCGCTTACGGCAGCTTCGCAGGCTGTTGATCGGTCCGGAGCAGGCGCAGATTGAGGCGCTGCGGGCAAGGCTGGACGATCCGGCGGCACGCGCCGAGGAGCTGAGCCGCACGATCGCAGAAGCCATTGGGATACGCGCAAAGCAGGACCGCAAGCTGCAGGCGACCCTGCAGCCGTTGATCGAGGAGGCGTTGCGGATCTCGGTGGCGCGCGATCCGGCGATGCTGGCGACGGCGCTGTTTCCGATCATCGGCGAAGCGGTGAGGAAGGCGGTGGCCCATGCGTTGCAGGGCATGTTCGACTCGCTGAACGAGATGCTCGATCGCGGATTTTCGCTCGAGAGCTGGCGGTGGCGGTTTGAGGCCTGGCGAACAGGCAAGTCCTATGGGCAGATCGCATTGACGCGCAGCCTGGGCTATCGGGTGGAGCAGGTCTTCCTGATTCACCGGGAGACCGGGTTGCTGATCGGGCATGTGTCGGTGAGTGACGGGGTGGTGCAGGACGCGGACCTGGTGTCTGGAATGCTGACGGCGATCCAGGATTTTGTGCGGGACTCCTTCGGGCCGAAGAAGTCCGATGAGTTGGAGGTGATGGTGGTAGGGGAGTTCAAGCTGTGGCTGCAGCATGGCCCCCAGGCTTTGATGGCGGCGGTGGTGAGCGGGCAGCCTCCGGCGGAGTTGCGCGAGGTGCTGGTGCGCGAGGTAGAGGCGATCCACCGCGATTTTGGCGCGGCGTTGGGGGAGTTCAATGGCGATGCGTCACCGCTCGCGGGCACGGAGATGGCTCTCCGGCGGTGCCTGCTCGGTGGCCAAAGGCAGCAGGCAAAGGTGAGGTCGAAGGCGGCGATGTGGGTAGTAGCCGGCTTGCTGCTGCTGGGTTTGCTGACCGCGACGGTGGTGAGGGTGCGAGACAATCGGCGGTGGGCGCGGTACGTGGAACGGCTTGAGCAGGAGCCGGGTGTGGTCGTCATCCGGGCGCAGCGTCTCTGGTTTGGCTACGCAGTCAGCGGACTGCGCGATCCGATGGCAGCCGATCCTGCGTGGCTGCTGGCAGAGACGCGGGTTCCGGCGCGCAGGGTTGCGGAGCAGTGGCAGCCCTATTTGTCGCTCGATCCACGTTTTACGGAGAGGCGACGGCTTGCGGCTGCCAAGGAGACGCTCGAGAAGCAGATTATCCGTTTCGAGCTGAACTCGGCGAAGCTGCCGATGGATCAGTTTGCCGCGCTCGAGACGGTGGAGGAGGCGGTGAACACGTTGCGCCGCGCTGCGGAGGCGAACAAGGCTTCGATCCGGATAGAGATCTCCGGCCATACGGACCGGACGGGCAAGGAGAGCCATAATATAGAGCTGAGCCAGACCCGGGCGGAGTCGGTGGTGATTGCCCTGATGCAACGTGGCATTCCCGCGGGAATGCTCATGGCGCGGGGGATCGCGGACAGCAGCCCGGAGCACCAGGGCATTGAGAGCTATCCGCAGGAGCTGGATCGGCGCGTTACCTTTCGCGTGATCGGGACGAACGAAGGGGTTCAGGAGTGATCCAGAAGAAGATCTGCATGGTGGGTACGTTCGGCGTGGGCAAGACGAGCCTGGTGGCGCGGTTTGTGAAGAGCATCTTCTCGGACAAATACCTGACGACGCTGGGGGTAAAGATCGATAAGAAGGTGCTGACGGTTGCGGGCGAAGAGGTGAACCTGATGCTGTGGGATCTGGCGGGCGAGGATGCACTCACGCAGGTGAAGGCGAGCCACCTGCGCGGGGCCGCGGGGTACATCCTGGTAGCGGACGGGTGCCGGAAGAGCACACTGGAGGCGGCGGTGGACCTGCAGGTGCGCGTGGAGGGAGAGCTTGGTGCGGTGCCGTTTACCTGCGTGGTGAACAAGCTGGATTTGCGCGCGAGCTGGGAGGTGGATGACGCGGCGCTTGCGGGCCTGAGTGCGCGTGGGTGGCAGTTCCTGCTGACCAGCGCGAAGAGTGGGGATGGCGTCGAGGAGCTGTTTGCGGGGCTGGCGGAGCGGATGCTGGGAGGACGCGATGGCTGAGACGCCGGGCGTTCAGCGTGCCGATGCTGCCGAGCTTCTGCTCCTGGCGATGCAGTTCGCGGTCTACGAGAGGAATGATGCCGGCGAGCTGGCGGCGGTGAGCCGCTCGCCACCCTGGCTGCTGCAACTGGTTGGCGGGTCCGCCATGGAGGACGGTTCGTCGTTGACGGCGATGTTTCCCGCGCTGGAGGGCTTTCTGCCGATGGCGGAGGAGTTCTGGGCGACCGGGTCCGCGGAGCGGCTCCAGTCGGACTTTTGGACGGAGACGGATGCGGCGGGGTTGGAGTATCACCTGCTGGCGTATGCGATGATCTTCGCCGGACGATGCTTTCTGGCCATTGAGCGCGCGGACGCGACCTATGTGGAGCACCAGCAGCTGCAGCTCTATGCGCATGAGATGGTGATGCAGTACGAGACGATTACGCGGTTGAACGGCGAGGTGGAGCGGGCGAACCGGGCCAAAAGCGACTTTCTGGCGACGATGAGCCATGAGATTCGCACGCCGTTGAACGCCATCCTCGGCATGGCCGATCTGCTGGCGGAGAGCGGGCTGACCGCCGGACAGAGGAAGTACGTGGAGGTGTTTCAGCGTGCGGGGGGGAACCTGCTGGGGCTGATCAACGACATTCTGGACCTGTCGAAGGTGGAGGCGGGCCATCTGGAGCTGGAGGCGGTGGAGTTCGAGCTGGGTGAGGTGATCGGACGGGTTCTGGACCTGACGCGGGTGAAGGCCGCAAGCAAAGGGCTGGCGGTGGGCTTCACGCTCGCGGAGGGGCTGCCTTCCGTGTTGATCGGTGATCCGCTGCGGCTGCGGCAGATCCTGCTCAATCTGCTGGGAAACGCGATGAAGTTTACCGAGACGGGGCGGCTGACGGTGGAGGTGGCCCGCGATACGACACGCCAGGATGCCGGTGTGCTGGTATTTCGGGTCAAGGACACGGGGATCGGCATCGCAGCGGAGAAGCTGGGACGTATCTTTGATAACTTCTCGCAGGCCGACACCTCGACGACTCGCAAGTACGGCGGCACCGGGCTTGGGCTGGCGATCTCCAAGCGGCTGGTGGAGCTGATGGGCGGAAGAATCTGGGTCGAGAGCATTGTGGGCGAGGGAAGCACGTTTCTGTTTACGGCGCGCTTCGGAGTCTCGGCTCGGACGGCGCCGGCTGGGGCGCAGGTTGCGGCCGGTCCCGCGGGCGCGGTGCGAGCGGGCCATCTTCTGCTGGCAGACGACTCGGAGGATAACCGGTTCCTGGTCGCGGAGTACCTGAAAGGCTCGCCCTGCAGGCTGGAGTTTGCCGAGGACGGTGAGATTGCGCTGAAGAAGATGCAGACGTGCCATTTCGACCTGGTCCTGATGGATGCGCACATGCCGAACATGGACGGCTACACGGCGACACGGATGATGCGCGGCTGGGAAAGCCGGGAGGGACGGCCACCGGTGCCGATTCTGGCGCTGACGGCGGATGCGTTCAAGGAGTCGGTGGAGGAGAGCGCTTTGGCGGGCTTCAACGCACACCTCACCAAACCGATCAGCAAGACGACGCTGCTGGGTGCGATCCAGCACTATGCACTGGTGTGCGAACAGGTCGACGCGCCGGAGCCTGCGACGATGGTGGAGGTGCGGGTGGATGCCTCTGTCGCCGCGCTTGCCCCACGTTACTTGAAGAACATGGCGAGGGAGCTGAAGTCGCTTTTAGAGGCACGGGATGGGGAAGACTACGCTACGATCCAGAGGATTGGGCATAACCTTCACGGCACCGGAACAAGTTTCGGCTTTCCGCGCATCACGGAGCTTGGAGCGCGGATGGAGGCAGCCGCAAAGACGCATACGGCGCCGGAGATAGGCGTGGCGGTGGCGGAGCTTGCGGCGTATCTGGACCAGGTGAGGGTTGTGGCGTAGGCGGCACGAAGGAGCGCAAACGATGCGGGTACAGTTTTGGGGCACACGAGGGTCGATCGCGACGCCGGGGCCGACGACGGTACGGTTTGGCGGGAATACGCTTTGTATCGGCCTGACGACCGATGCGGGGCAGCGGCTGATCATCGACTGCGGAACGGGAATCCGGCTGCTGGGCATGGACCTGATGAAGAACGGCCCGAAGCCGCTGAAAGCGTCGATTCTGCTGGGGCATACGCATTGGGACCACATCCAGGGCTTCCCGTTCTTTGCGCCGCTCTTTATTCCGGGTAACGAGTTCACGATCTGTGCGCCCGCGGGGGTGGGAGCATCCCTCTGCGATGTGCTGGCCGGGCAGATGGAGTTTACCTATTTTCCGGTCGAACTGAGTCAGCTTCCCGGCACGATCCACTACCGGGAGCTGACGGAGGGATTACACGATATCGAAGGCGTTCGGGTGACGGCGCAGTACCTGAACCATCCGGCGCTATGTCTGGGGTACCGGGTGGAGGCGGATGGGGTCGCGGTGGTTTACCTGACGGACCATGAGCCTTTTTCCGAGACGCTCTGGCGGACCGACGCGGTCCCCGGGAAGATCGAGTCGATCCTCCACGCGAACGACCGGCGGCATGCGGAGTTCATGCGAGGGGCCGACCTGGTGATCCATGATGCCCAGTACACGCCGGACGAATACGTGACCAAGAAGAATTGGGGGCATAGTACCTACGAGTACGCGGTGGAACTGGCGGCGGCCGCAGGAGTGAAGAAGCTGGCGTTGATCCACCACGATCCTCTGCACGACGATGCGGCGATGGACGAGATCGAGCGGTGTGCGATCGCCTTTGCGGCGACGACGACGACCCCGCCGGAGGTGTTCTGTGCCTGCGAAGGGGTGGAGCTGGCGGTGACCCCAAGCTCCGCCGCGCAGATGCAGACTCCTGTGGAGGAGAGCCGCGCGGCTCGCCCGGAAGGACGGTTGCAGGTGCTGGTGGTGGATGACGATCCGAACATCCATATGCTGGCCGAGATGGCGCTCGAACGGGACTATAGGGTGCTGACCGCGGAGGATGGCAGGGAGTGTCTGGAGCTGGTGGAGTCGCAGAGTCCGGATATCGTGGTGCTGGATCTGAATATGCCGCGGATGGATGGGTTCCAGGTGTTGGCGCGGCTGCGTGAGATGGGCCGGCTGGCACGGCTGCCGGTGCTGGTGCTGACCGCCTCGGGCGACGAGGCGCACACCAGGGAGGCGTTCGAGGCCGGGGCCATGGACTACCTGACCAAGCCTTTTACGATTCCGCAGCTTACGTCGCGGATTACCGCGTGCCTGGCCCGGGCCGTGCCTTAGTAACGCGGGGTGGCCGGGTCGATGGTGCGGGACCAGGCATCGATGCCGCCGGCGAGCGATTGGGCGTGCTCAAAGCCCTGCTGGCGAAGCCACATAGTGACATTGAGCGAGCGCGCTCCGTGATGGCAGAGGACAACGATAGGCTCATCGGGGTCGAGTTCCGCATGGGCGCGCGCCGGCACGTCGCCCATGGGCATCAGGAGCGAGTTTTCGATACGGGCGGTATTGAACTCCCATGGCTCGCGGACATCGACGAGCACGGGTTTCGGATCGAGGGCGGCGAAGGCCTGGGGGCTGATCTCGGGCGGAAGCATAGAACCTCTAGAATGGGGTGCTCAGTTGGCTTTTGTAGCGGTGGCTATTCATCTTCTTCTGTTGATGATCCCCTGCTGCCGACTAGAAGTGAAAGTCCGTCAGCCTCCACACCGGCGTCTCCCGGTCGTTCGTGACATGGAAAACCGGCCTTCTTAAGGCCCCTTATTGCTACAGCGGCGTCTCGGTCACTACTGAGATAAAGGGCACAGACGAAGCCTCTTCCTTCCCATACCCAAGAAGTCCCGCTTATTGAGCGATACGCGAAACTACCATGAGCTTTATCCACGCTCCAACCACTAGCACTAAAAATACTCGATACTTGGTCAGCAAACGTTGCTTCTTCTAAGGAGGGTGCATTTGGCAGGTATACCGTCAGGTGGCCGCTTGATCCGGCTAACAGGTCATCATGCAACTGCTTGGTCGACTCAGGTGAAAACGCTCGTTTCTTAGCCTTGTCAAGATGAATGTCGACAAGGCCATTGTTATCGCGTCCTATACACACGCTGCCAACTTCGCAGTGTTGCAAACTGTCATTGAGAGGCTTCCGATCGACCAAATTTACCTGAGACGGTCTTTGCGATGCTTCAAACCGAACAGTATTAGGAGAAGACTTGCGGTTGCTTGTGGGCGACAGCTTTTTGTCAGGTGGTGCACCTGTTGTAGGTAGTTGCGATTGTGACTCAACAACATCAGGGGGAAATTGACTGGGAGGCTTAGTGGCACCGTCCGCTTTTTGAGCGGGCTCTAATTTTCTCATTAGTCTGTCAATCGCTGGGACATGAAGAAGAGTAGCAACCGCTAGGATGAAAGCAGTGATAGCTCCAATGGAGGCTGTTTTAGCTTTGTGCGAAACCGAGTCGTTAATCGTAAGCTTTGTTTCGTTGGACATCTTCGTCGCCCTCTTTTTGCGGATACGTAAGTAGTAAGAGCATCAGGCGTTCGCTCCATGGCAGGCTTTGTATTTC
>CAXUNW010000075.1:0-11100 GCA_964252505.1 uncultured Acidobacteriaceae bacterium | reverse complement strand
CCACCGTCCCAATATTCACATGCGGCTTCGACCGGTCAAACTTTTCCTTGCCCATAATGCGCTTATCTCCTGGTTAGTGGCCGGCAGCATGACCGGCTCGTTGTTCAAACTTGTTTACGCCAACGAACGACGCAAAGGATCGCGCCTCAGTAGTAGGCGTACAACTTGAAAAATCTCTGCCGCAGCTCTGGCGCTACCCGCTCCAAAGCCGCAAGGTACTGCTCGCGGATCATGCCCTGATCTCCATGGCCGAGTCGCGTGTACTCGATCTCGGTCCTCCCTCCCAGCATGCCCTTTCGCAGGACCAACTCGAAATCCCGGATCCGCAGCTTGGCCCGCTCCAGCGAGCGTAGGAACGATGCAACCTGGGCCGACGAGAACGAGGACTCGATAGCCGAATGAATCGCCTCGAATGCCTCTGGATCAGCCACCGGAATCCCCGCCTGATGATACCTCTCGCTCTGAGTACGTATGCTCAACACGGCTCCTGCAACAAACGGAATGAATGATTTGGAGCGGGAGACGGGAATCGGACCCGCGACCAACAGCTTGGAAGGCTGTGACTCTACCACTGAGTTACTCCCGCCCGTACCGGCACACTCAAAATCTGGAGCTGACGGAGAGGCTTGAACTCTCGACCTCTCCCTTACCAAGGGAGTGCTCTACCACTGAGCTACGCCAGCCTGTCACTCCTGCGTCTTAGTCAAGACGACGCGAAAGCGACCCACTACTACTGTACCGCGAACGGAAGCGCAAAATCATCATCCGAAACGCAGAAAAACCGAGCATCAGCCAGGCCACATACCGAAATCGGCCCGGATCCATCGTCCACCAGACCAATCCGGCAAGCGCCGCAAGAACCCCAAACGCCACAACGAGCCGACCATCGCTGCCCGGAGCAAAGCGCACAGTTCACCCTCCACGCTAGGCCTAAAGAAAGTGGTGCACAGGGGAGGATTCGAACCTCCGTAACTCGAAGAGTGGCAGATTTACAGTCTGCTGCCATTAACCACTCGGCCACCTGTGCACAGTACAAGACGTTCCCGGTCAACCTGCCGCCGCTACAGACGGAGCCCATCGAAGGACTGTCGGTCAAAAGGGGGGAGCGAGGCTTCTTGATCCAGGCAGCGCCGCAGTAGAAAAGCAACCGCTTCTCCGCCCGATGCATGTCAGCTGAAGCCTCAGACGGAATGGAGCTGACGAAGGGATTTGAACCCCCGACCCTCTGATTACAAATCAGATGCTCTACCAGCTGAGCTACGCCAGCTTACCCAGGCTTGCGGCACGGGCTGCGCGATGCCAAAGCGGCCAACCCGCAAGGAAAGCATCGAGCACCACCCACGTCCACAAGCCCAGAGTTTAGCACAGCCCCTCCTCTCCGGCAAAAGGCCGCTCGAATGCGACCCGATGGGAACCAAACCAGCCCCGCAGGTGTCTAAATCATGCAGAGTGAGCGAGCACTCGGCCGCCGGCGGCGCAGTTTTTCTCGCTCTTGCCGCTTATGGCATCAACCGCGTAAGGTAGGGAGCACCCGAAATGCAGGCGGGCATCAGCGTGGGGAATCTGGCAAGCGCCATCGCAATCCGCTCCGACGACGCCGCCTTGGTCGCCGAACTCAAGGCCGGCTCAGAGGCTGCCTTCAACCTGCTCATTGGCCAGTATCAGCAGCAAATCTACTCCCTCGTAGCCCGATCCCTCCAAAATCCCGACGACGCCGCTGACATCACTCAGGACGTCTTCGTCAAGGTCTTCCGCAGCATCCGCAGCTTCCACGGAGACTCCAGCCTCCGCACCTGGCTCTACCGCATCGCCCTCCACGAAGCCTCCAATCAGCGCCGCTGGTGGACCCGGCACAAGCGGCAGGAGATCACCATCGACTCCCCGCTCGACGGAGACGACGATGGACAAAGCCTATGCCTTGGCGCCACCCTCGCCGACGGACGCGACTCCCCTTACGATCAGGCCGCACATGCCCAGCTTCGTGAGCGCGTCGAGGCCGCCCTGCGCAAAGTCCCCGAAGCCTTCCGCAATGTAGTAATTCTCCGCGAGATCGAGGGCTTCGCCTACGAGGAGATCGCCGACATCCTTCAGGTCAACCTGGGAACCGTCAAGTCCCGCCTCACCCGCGGCCGCGCCGCCTTGCGGGCGCTCTTGACCAACGACGGATCGCTCGCCGCACCCATCAAGGGAGGTATCCATTGACTCTCTTCCAGTCAAACACCCTCAACTGCCAAACCGCCCGCACCTCGTTCTCTGACTACCTCGATGGCGCCGTCAGCGGACGCCAGATGCAGGCCATTGCGGCGCATCTCGATCAATGCGAGGCCTGCCGGGGCGAGTTCGCCCAATGGCGCACCCTGCAGCAGACCCTGGCCAGCCTCAAAACCGCAAAGCCGCCCGTCGACCTTGGTCTGCGGCTGCGACTGGCCATCTCGCACGAGCAGGCTGCCCGACGCTCAAGCTGGCGCGACGCCTTCTCCCTCGCCTGGCAAAACACGCTGCGCCCGGTGGCTCTTCAGGTCGCCGGCGGCGTCGCCTGCGCCATCGCGCTCATCGGAACCATCACGCTGTTGCTTGGGGTTGTCCCCCCGCCCAACGCCGTGCTCGCCAACGATGAGCCCCTTGGCGCCATCACCGCGCCTCACTACCTCTACTCCGCGGTCAGCCCCGAGCCGATCGTCATGAACCGCGACGCAGCCAACTCGACCGTAGTGGTCGAGGCGCTTGTCAACGCCGACGGCCGTGTCTACGACTATGCTGTCGTGTCAGGTCCCGGAGGTCCGGAAGATCCGGCCATCCGCAACCAGATCGTCGAGCATCTGCTGCTCTCTGTCTTCAAGCCGGCAAGCGTGTTCGGCATGCCGGTCCCGGGACGTGTCATCCTTACCTTCGGCGGCGTCTCGGTCCACGCCTAGCCCGCGCTGCGCCGGTTCAGCATGTAAGGGTTTCCCTGGTCGATCGTTGTCAAAACAATCGTATGGATATTCACATGGGCGGGCCTTGTCGCTGCCCATAGGATCGCGTCGGCCACGTCCTCCGCCGTCAACGGCGTCACATTCTCATACACCTTGGCCGCACGCCCCGTGTCCCCGCGAAAACGCACCTCGCTGAACTCCGTCTCAACCATCCCCGGATCAACCGACGTCACCCGCACCGGCGTTCCCATCAAATCCAGCTTCAACCCTTCACTAATCGCCTTCTCCGCTGCCTTGGTCGCACAGTAGACGGCGCCATTGGGGTATGTCATATGTCCGGCGATCGACCCGAGGTTGATCACATGGCCGCGTCCCCGTGCAATCATGCCAGGCACGACGGCGCGCGTCACCGCCAACAGTCCACGAACGTTGGTGTCGATCATCTCGTCCCAGTCTCGCGGATCATCGTCGTAGACCTTTACCAGGCCCCGGCTCAGTCCCGCGTTATTCACCAGGATATCGACCTCAGCCCACTCCGGCGGCAACCCTCCCAGGGCGCGGTCAACCTCCGCGCGATCCTGCACATCAAGTGCAAAACCATGCGCCTTAACGCCATGTGCCGATCGTAGCTCATCCACTAACGTCTCGACCCGCTCCAGACGCCGCGCGCAGAGCAGCAAGTGAACACCCTCGGCCGCGAGTGCGTGTGCCGTGGCTCGTCCAATCCCTGAGCTCGCACCCGTCACCAACGCAATCCGATCACGAACAGAAGCCAAGTTATCCTCCAACCACAGCCTACCCGCAGCCCAACCGGATCAACGTCATTCACAAGGAGAGCGCCCCGCGCATGATGCCCCGGAGGCGCTCCAATGCAGCGTTACTGGGCGCCCTGAGTCGCAATCCCGATCGCATCACCTGAAACAACCAGCTGCACCCGGCGATTCTGCGCCCGTCCCGCGGCGCTTGCGTTGTCGGCTACCGGCTTGGCTTCACCATACCCGGCGGCGCTGATGTTGTTCACCTGAACCCCTTGGGTCACCAGAAAATCCTTCACCGCACCCGCACGATTCTCAGAAAGTTTCTGGTTCAGTTCAGGCGTCCCCACGCTGTCCGTATACCCCTCCACCTGCAGCTTCAGTCCAGGATACGCCTGCAGAATACCGGCCACCTTCGCCAACGAAATCTGTGTTGGCTGTTTCAAGCTGTACTTGCCGGTATCGAATAGCACATCGGACATGTTCACAATCAGGCCCCGCGCGGATTCGCTGGTCTGCAAGACGCTGTTCAGCTGCTCCCGCAGCTTCTCCCGAATCGCATTCGCATCCTGAACGCTCTTATTCGCCTCAGCCGCCTGTGCCCGCGCGTTGGCCGCCTCCGCCTCGGCCCGTGCCCGCTCTGCATCGGCCTGCGCCTTTGCCGCCGCCGCACGGGCTGCATCGGCTTGTGCCTGCTGTGCTTGCATCTGTGCTTGCTGCGCTTGCATCTGGGCCTGCGCCGCCTGGTCCTGAGCCTCGTTCCGGGCAATCTCCGCGTTCTTCTGCCGTTCCGCCGCCTTCTTGCGCAGCGTGTCAGTGCGGGCATCCTCCGCGCCCTCAACCGCCGAGCGGGCAAACGTAATCTCCATCTTCTCGTCGCGATGTTTGTTCTCATCCATCGCCGAGGCGTTCGTCAAGTCTGTCTTCACCTTCTCCATAATGGAGGGCGAGTACCGTTCCGCGCCCGCGCTGTCCGCAATGCGAACCGCGTTGTACGCCTCGTACAGTTCGAGCGGGGAGTGCTCATTCCTCGTTACCGGCCTTGACACGGTATGCGCCCCGTCCGTCTCGGCAACATACATCCCGCGCGGCAGCAGCGTCGCCTTCACATTCACATGTTCCAGAACGCCGTTCGTCTTGTCGGAAAAGACGTTCTTCAGCACCACGATGTCGGATGGTGTCGATACGGCGTAGTACGGCTCCGCGGTCACAATCAGACCGAACGCCTGGATCGGCACCGAAACACTCAGGTTGTTCTTCGTTCCCGCTGGCAGCACCTCGCCAAGGTTCTTCGGATTTCCATCCGGGCTGATCGCCCACAGAACATAGGTAAGGTACTCCGCGCCAAAGCCGTTTGCGGGCGTCAGCCCCTTGAACTCGGCGTTTACTGTCAGCTTCCCGCGCTCGCTCTTGACCTCCGCCTTGCCGGACGCGTTGGGCAAAAGCTCTGTGCCCGTAAAGTCGATCCGCGTGGCCCCGCTGCGATGCAGGTAGTTCACCGCGTCGATGTCTCTCCGAACGACCTGAACCTTGTAAAAGAAAATGTCGCCGTTCTGATCCACAACCGCACCCTGCGGCGCGGCAACACTGGTCGGGTTTGGCTCTTGCGCCTGCGCACCGCGACATGGACCCATCAGGAACGCGCATGCAACCGCGGCCGGGATCAGAGACGACCCGGAGCGCAACTTGGAATAGGACGATTGGGAAATGTTCAACATGAGTGGCCGTTCTCCTCGAAACCCGCGGCGAGGAGGACACGACATCGAGGCGCAGCCCTCTCCCGCTATAGATTCCGATGCCTGTGCCTGGACAAAGGTAGTCCATCGCGGCCGGAGCTCGGTTACCTTTGGGAACGAGGAGACCGCTCGTACTTAGGCATGCTGCATCGTCGTCTGCCGCTGCACAAAGTGATACGGCGGCCACGGCCCGGAGAGTTGCATGCTGCATTCCTTCATCTGCTGCGTAGCGGATGAATACTTATTCTGGTACCGCTCCACCGTCTTGTGGTCGATCAGGTGCGCGATATCCAGCAGCATCTTCCCCGAATCCGTCCGCTTGCAGGTTATCTCCTCTGCAATCGGCATAAACATCCGATGCATCTGCACCGAGAGCGCTCGCGCCCTTGACTGGCGCTCCCGCTGTCGGCTCGCACTATCCCGCAGGCTGGTCAGGTATTGCTGACCCACCGCCGTCTCCCGCACTGCCTGGTCCCGGCTGAAGTTCCCCGGGCAGGTGTCATCCACCAGCACCTTCAAATGCATCTCGGCTTTGCCCCGAAGCCGCTCCACGTTCGCCAGGAAATGTCTCTGGTTCGAGCGAACCGAGCGGCGCAACGAGTCGTCATCCGCAAACGTCGTGCCGAAGCGGAAAGGGAGCACCGTCGACAGCTTGAAACAATCCGCCACCACCCGCGCATGATCCCGCGCGAACTTGCTATCCATTGCGGCTATCTCTTCGTCACTATGTTCAGACACAATGACGGCCAGCTCGCTGGCCGGAAATAAAAACGTCTGATTGCTGAACAGACCAGCCACCCCGCTCAGGGGCATCGGACGACGGTGCCGGCAAAGCTCAGGAAATGCCTGCCGTTCTGCAATGCAATACGCGTACCATGCCATGATTCGCTCCAGCGAACCCGCACCGGGCTTATTCCCCAGCGCAGGGTAATGTGTATACCGACAGTCCATCCAGCAAATCTCTGGGTCGATGGCTCTGGCGTATCTGCTGAGAAGGCTGACTTTGCCGAGCGCGAAACGGATACTATGCCACTTACCTTGCAATTGGCAACAACTTCTTCTACAGATTCAACACCTCTGCCTGCAAGCGCCGGAACGTTGGCTTTTCTAGGGTTTTGCCGGCCGTCGCCCCGCTCTCTTCTGTACCGCCCCCTCGTTCAAAGTGGTAGAACCAGAGCCGCGGCGACGGGATGACCGGCCGCCCACCTCAATCCGCCCCCCTCTCCTGCCTCGCTGATTTATGTTGAATCCATGAAGAAGCACCTCCACGGGGTGATGCTGGCAGTCGCCTCCTGTCTCTGCATCCTGCCCACCCCAGCCCAGAACCCCGCCGCTGACTCAAAGCCCGATCTCCTCATCTTTACCAACGGCCACCAACTCCAGGGAACGCTCGTGCGTGGCGTCGGCGAGACAAATCGTCTTTAAAAGCTATGGCCGGAGAGATCACCGTCAGCCTCGACAAAGTAAAGGAACTCCGCTCATCCGGCAGCCTTCAGGCTGACCGTCGCCTGAGCGCCGGCGGGGTGAAGGACGGTGAGTGAAGTGGCCGCGATGAGCAAAGCGCCTGGTATCACGGGCTGCTGCGGGATGGGAACATCCTTGCGGAGGACTGCAGCGGATCTACGGTGGCGGCTTTGGGCTGGCCCCCCCTGCAATCGCTCCTCTAGCAACTCGACCTGAAGGCCGACGCCCACTTCGAGAAACAGCAGTTCGCCGCCGCCGCACCCAGCCCTAACCTCATCGGTTCCACACTCGCAGAGGCCTACCGCCGCACGCTGCCCCGCAACATCGTGCTTACCGAAGACCTCAGCATCCTTCCCGCCTGGAACCAGCTCAACGCCTATTCCGCCAACGCGGCTCTCATCCTCGCCTTCCCCGTCATCCACCGCTTCAGCATGACGCTCACCACCACCGACAACTTCCTCAACGATCCCGCCCTCGGCTTCAGAAAGAACAGCTTCCAGTTCGTCACCGCGCTTAGCTACACCCTCCGCTGACGCCACGGGTAACCGGCGCGCTGCCTGACCGTCGAACCCTTGAGCGATCAAACCGCTTGCCCCACGCGCCTAGGCTGTGGCGGATGTTCTAATAAGAGGGGTCGCGCATCCGCATGGACGCGGCGAACGTTGGCAACAGGGATGAAGCAGGGGAAACGGTTGATGTCTGGTATTGAACGGAAGATGAAGTTTGTGGCGGCAGGTCTGCTCCTGCTCGCGATCCATGCAGGTGCAGGCACGGCCGCGGCGCAGATGACCCGGCGCTCCCGGCGCGAATCCAGCGCAAATCGCCGGGCGCGCATCGAAAAAGCCATCGACGATACCTACACGCACCGCTATGAGCTCTTCGGAGGTGGTGGCTATCTGCGCTTCCGCAGCGGCCAGTACCTGCAGAAAAACAACGAGGTTACCTGGGCCGCCAGCGGCGCCTACATGCTCAACCCCCGGCTCGGCATCATCGCCGACGCCCGCGGCGGCTACGGCAATGCCAAGGTCGGCAACAACATCTACAGCGTCTACAACCCGCTTATCACCGAATACACCTTCATGGGCGGCCCCACCTACCGCTTTTACGCCAAGCAGAAAAACGCCGCCAGCGTCCAGGTCATGGGCGGCTACTCGCTCGGCAACTTCGACGGTGGCTCCAAATCCATCCCCGCCCCCCTGCTCGGCATGTGGCCCACCTCCAACCGGCCCGTCTTCTCGGCCGGCCTCAGCTACGACTACAACTTCTATCCCAATCTCGCCTTCCGCGTTACCCCCACCTACGTCGGCACAACCTTCGGCAGCACCTTGCAAAACAATCTGGGCGTCAACGCCGGAATCGTCTACCGCTTCGGCCGCCTCCCCCACTAGCCCCGGGGCCACCACCGATCGGGCCGGCCACCCTGCGCCGGCCCGATCCTCGTTCCACGCAAGCTGAAGATGAGGACCCCCAAATGGCAATCATCCACCAGGACGACGTCATCCGCAGCGTCGCCGACGCCCTCCAGTACATCAGCTTCTATCACCCCGTCGACTACATCACCAATCTCAGCCGCGCTTACGAGCTTGAGCAGTCCCCCGCCGCCCGAGACGCCATCGCGCAGATCCTCATCAACTCCCGCCTGTGCGCCGAAGGCCACCGCCCCATCTGCCAGGACACCGGCATCGTCACCGCCTTCGTCAAAGTCGGCATGGAGGTCGCCTGGCAAGCCTCCGCCGCCTTCGGCATGCTGTCCATGCAGCAGATGATCGATGAGGGCGTCCGCCAGGCCTGGCGCAACGCGGACAATGTCCTCCGGCCCAGCCTCCTCGCAGACCCCGCCTTCACCCGCCGCAACACCGGCGACAACACCCCCGCCATGGTTGTCGTCGAGCTCGTTCCCGGCGCCGCCCTCGACATCACCGTCGCCTCCAAAGGCGGAGGCAGCGAGGCCAAAAGCAAGTTCGCCATGCTCAATCCATCCGACTCCATCGCCGACTGGGTCCTCAAAACAGTCCCCACCATGGGCGCCGGCTGGTGCCCCCCCGGCATGCTCGGCATCGGCATCGGCGGCACCGCGGAAAAAGCCATGGTCATGGCAAAAGAGTCCCTCATGGACCCCATCGACATGCAGGAACTTATCGCCCGCGGCCCAAAAACCAACGTCGAAAACCTCCGCATCGAGCTCTACGAGAAAATCAACCGCCTCGGCATCGGGGCCCAGGGCCTTGGCGGTCTCACCACCGTCCTCGACGTCAAAATCATGGACTTCCCCACCCACGCCGCCAACCTGCCCATCGCCATGATCCCCAACTGCGCCGCCACCCGCCATCTGCATATCCGCCTCGATGGGTCCGGCCCCGTCATGGCCTCACCGCCTTCGCTCGATGCCTGGCCAAAACTCACCTACGACGTCCACTCCGCCCGCCGCGTCAACCTCGACACCGTAACCCGCGAAGACATCAAGACCTGGAAGCCCGGCGAGGTCGTCCTGCTCTCAGGCCGCCTCCTCACCGGCCGCGACGCCGCCCACAAGCGCATGGCCGACATGCTCAACCGCGGTGAGTCCCTGCCTGTCGACTTCACCGGTCGCTTCATCTACTACGTCGGACCCGTCGAAGCCGTGCGCGACGAGGCCGTCGGCCCCGCGGGCCCCACCACCGCCACTCGCATGGACAAGTTCACCCGCCAGATGCTCGAAGAAACCGGCCTTCTCGGCATGATCGGCAAAGCAGAGCGCGGCCCCGACGCCATCGCCGCCATCCGCGACAACCAGGCCGTCTACCTCATGGCCGTCGGCGGAGCTGCCTACCTCGTCTCGAAAGCCATTATGAGCGCCAAGGTCCTCGCCTTCGACGACCTCGGCATGGAAGCCATCTACGAGTTCGTCGTCAAAGACATGCCCGTCACCGTAGCCGTCGACGCCATGGGAACCAGCGTCCACATCACCGGCCCCGCCGAGTGGTCTGCCAAAATAGCTCATGGCGTCGGTAACCTCCCCATCTTCGGCCAATAACCGCGCGCACGACCAGTACGCTCCCCATCGCAGCAAGTCCGAAGCCGCTCGTCCCGGTGCCTACTCGTCGTAATGCAGCAGGCTGAACACGTCATACTCCTGCAGCTTCCCCCGCCCTTTCAGAAAATCCAGCTCGATTGCAAATCCCAGCCCCGCAATCTCCCCACCAAGCTGCCGCACCAGCTGCACCGTAGCCTGCATCGTCCCGCCCGTCGCCAGCAGGTCGTCCACCACGATCACCCGCTGTCCCGGCTGCACCGCGTCCAGATGGATCTCCAGCGCGTCGCTGCCATACTCCAGGTCGTAGTTCACCCGCGCCACCGGCCCCGGCAGCTTCTTCGGCTTCCGCACCGGCACAAACCCGGCGTTCAGCCGGTAAGCCAGAGCCGGCCCAAAAATAAATCCGCGCGCCTCGATCCCCAGCACGAGGTCGATCTCTTTGCCGATGTAGTACTGCGCCAGCGCATCGATCAACCGCGCAAACCCGTTCTTATCCTTCAGCAGCGTCGTAATGTCGTAAAACAAAATGCCCGGCTTCGGATAGTCCGGAACCGTCCGGATCAGCTCCTTCAGAGGCTCACAGTTGATTGCTTTCATCGTCATCGTCGTCTACCAGGCTCCCTCAATCTCAAATGGCCCCAGCCGAGCGCCCTCCGCCTCGACCAGGTCGTGCTGCACAATCCGATCCACGCGGCTGCCCCGCGATCCCTTCCGCAGCGCCCCCTCCAACTCCGCCAGGTCCTCCGGCTCCCCTGCCGCAACCGCCTCCACATGCCCATCCGCGGTGTTGCGCACCCACCCGCGCAGCCCCAGCTCCGCCGCCTCCCGGTGGACAAACCACCGAAAGCCGACACCCTGCACTCTTCCCTGCACCAGGTAATGACGCACCATAAGTTCCATCTGTCGCAAGCCGCTGCAGCGTGTGTGCCTAGGCCCGGCTCATATACGCGCCTTCCGCCGTGTCCACCCGGATCTTCTCTCCTTCGTTGATGAACGGAGGAACCTGCACCACCAGCCCCGTCTCAGTCTTCGCCGGCTTCGTCACCGACGAGGCCGTCGCCGACTTGATCCCAGGCTCCGTCTCCATCACCGTCATCACCACCGCCGTCGGCAGCTCGATCCCCACCGCCTTCCCGTCATGGAAGCTCACATCGATCGACAGGTTCGGCGTCAGGTACTCTACCGCATCTCCCAGTGTGTCTCGCGTCAGCATCGTC
>CAXUNW010000074.1:0-11142 GCA_964252505.1 uncultured Acidobacteriaceae bacterium | reverse complement strand
CTCCCAACCCTCCCCTTCCAAAAACAACACTTCTGGGTGCCGGCCGATCCGGAGCTTGTGGCTTCTCCACTCACGGTACCGCCCGACGTTTCCTCCTCCACACCAGGCTCACACTTAGAAACTCGTCTTCTGGTTCCGTCCTGGAACAGTGTGCCGCTATGTTCAACGTCCCATGGGGCGTTCGACATCCATCAAGTTCTTGTTGCTGGAATGTCCGGACTCGACTTTACCGCCCTACAATCAGATCTGCCCGCAAGCTCCTGCCGTCTCCTTTCACCAGCTCCACTCGAGCATGGATTCGCGGCCGTGGCTTCAGAGTGCTTTCAGATACTGCAAGCACTTCTGCAACAAAGAACCAGCAGCAAACTACTGGTCCAATTAGTTGTTCCCAACGAGCCGTCTGGTCCTTGCTATAAAGCCCTAGCCGCACTTCTCAAGACAGCCATCCTAGAGGCATCGCACCTCACCGCGCAGCTTATTCAGGTGCCCGCCTCAACGAGCAGCAAAGATCTCGCCACACTCCTCCTTCAGGAAATGTCAGGTGACCTTTGTTCCGAAGTCCGTTATAAAGCGGGCACTCGCCAGGCTCTGCGATGGGTCGACGCACCGCCCTCCGCAAAGGCAGCTTCTCCTAAGCTTCCGTGGAAGCAGGATGGTGTTTACCTGATTACGGGCGGTCTAGGTCGGCTCGGATCTATCTTCGCCAAGGAGATACTCACTTGCACAAAGAGCGCCGCTGTCGTGCTGTCGGGTCGCGGCACCCTCAGCGGCGAACGGCTCAAGAGGTTTCATCAACTCGCGGGTAATACCAATCGAGTCAGGTATGTCTCCGCCGACCTGCAGCAGCTGGCAGAGGTAGAGGAGATGATCTTGAACGTGCTCGCTCAAGAGGGAACCCTGCAGGGAATTCTTCATTGCGCCGGCACGACCGCGGACAGCTTTTTCCATAAAAAGGCCTCTGCGGACTTCAATAAGGTCCTTGCGCCTAAAGTAAGCGGAACCATACACCTTGATCTTGCAACCCAGGCTGTCCCGCTTGACTTTATAGCTCTTTTCGGATCGATCGCTGGGGTCTTTGGAAATATTGGTCAAGCTGACTACGCCACCGCCAATGCTTTTCTAAACTCGTTTGCCGAACATCGCAACAGTTTGGTTGCCAATCGGGAGCGATCGGGGCAAACGTGCGCTCTCAGTTGGCCGCTATGGAGCGATGGAGGCATGTCGCTTGCTCGAGAAACTCAGGACCTGATGCTGGCAAAGACAGGGATGAGGCCGATGGATACGGAGAGCGGCCTAGCAGCATTTAGTCGATGCCTGGAACTCCGCGTGGGGGAGGTGCTCATCGTGCATGGCGATGGGTCGCGAACCCGGCAATACCTTCAGGATTCGGGTCCACTCGAACCGACCATTCTGCAGGACCAGGCAGAACCGAAAGGGGCCGCTTATTCAAAGGTGCACGCGTTAGACTTAGAGCCTGCTCTGACATCGATCCTCTCATCGGTCTTGGGAATGTCTCTCCAACAATTGGACCCAGAACAGCCTTTCATAGACTATGGGCTTGACTCCTTTTTGGGTTTGACCTTCATCGCGGAAGTCAACAGGGTCTTCCATTTAGAACTGACACAGATGCTGGTCTTCGATCACCCGACCATCCGAGACATGGCTGCCTTCCTCTCCACTCAGGTCTACGAGCTGCCCGAGAACGATTCCCGCATTGCTGCCAAGCCTGCTGAATCGCCATCATCAGCTAAGCCCCTGGACACATCTTTGGCCGAAGCCAAGTCCAATCAGGTTCAATCAGACAAGAACCAAGGTATCGCCATCATCGGTCTGGCCGGACGCTACCCGGGAGCAAGCAACCTGGATGCATTCTGGAAGAACCTTGTTGCGGGTAAACATGCTATTCGCGAAGTGCCTGACGAACGCTGGGAGACGAGAGACTATTACCATCCGGACCGGGCCGCCAAAGACAAGACTTACTCGAAATGGTTGGGATCGTTGGATGACATTGATCGTTTCGATCCGCTCTTCTTCCGCATCTCCCCGCAAGAAGCGGAGACGATGGATCCGCAGCACCGGCTTTTTCTTGAGACCAGCTACCACGCCTTTGAGGACGCAGGTTACGCACGAAAAGCGCTCAGCGAACAAAACTGCGGCGTCTATCTCGGCATATCCACCAACGAATACGAGCTGTTACAGGTCCGTAGCGGTCTAATGCCGGACTCCGTTACAGGCAGCAGCTACGCGATTGCAGCCGCACGTATCGCCTATCATCTCAACTTGAAGGGCCCTGCTATCTCAATCGACACCGCGTGTTCTTCTTCGCTGGTTGCTGTCCATCTTGCCTGCCAGGCTCTCGAGCAACGTGAAGTTGATATGGCCGTAGCAGGCGGTGTGAGCTTATGGTTATTACCGGAGTCTTACGTCGCCATGTCCCGGGCCGGCATGTTTTCGCCAACAGGTCTCTGCCGGACCTTTGATGAACAGGCAGACGGCATCGTGAATGGCGAAGGTGTCGGAGCCGTGGTGCTTAAGCGCCTTGAAGACGCAGAACGAGACAACGACAACATATACGGCGTTATTCTAGCTTCTGGAATTAATCAGGACGGCAAGACGAATGGCATAACAGCGCCAAGCGTGAAGAGTCAGATCGAGCTAGAGCGCGGAATATACACACGGCATGGCATCAACCCAGAAACCATCTCGTATGTGGAAGCGCACGGCACGGGAACACCGCTCGGTGATCCTATTGAGGTCGCTGCGCTCCGTGCCGTCTTTGAAGAACGGACGACAAAGAAGAACTTCTGCGCCCTCGGCTCGGTCAAAAGCAACATAGGTCATACAACCGCAGCATCCGGAATCGCCGGTCTCACAAAGGTGCTGCTCTCCTTGCGCCACGAGACCCTGGTTCCATCCCTTCATGTACATCGAGAGAACCCCCGGTTGCAGCTTGAGGATTCGCCCTTTTACATAAATCGCACATCAAAGCGGTGGACCGTATCAGACGGGCATGCCCGCCGTGCCGCCCTAAGCTCATTTGGATTCAGCGGCACCAACGCCCATATGGTCATCGAGGAGTACCGTCCCACAAGGGTTATCGCACACCCCGCACGCACCGGACCGGTCATTGTTCCACTTTCCGCAAGAACACAGTCCCAACTGCGGGCGCAAGTCGAGCAACTGATCCACTACCTTCTGCAGCCGCACACACGCGACGAACTCGATCTTCACTCGCTGGCCTTTACCCTCCAGACGGGACGCGAAGCCATGCAGGAGCGCCTGGCACTTGTTGTTGATTCCGCTGAGCAGCTCATCGCAGATTTACAAGTATTCCTCAGTCGCGCCCCCCAAAGAGACGAAGGCGGACGGCTTGAGGCGAGCTTGGATGAGGGTCACTCCCTTGCGCGGCAAGCCATGGGCTCGTCGGCCATGCGGCGAAGCCTGGCCGAGGGCAGACTCGAAGATATTGTCGGCCACTGGGTGAAAGGTGGCGCAGTCGAGTGGAGTGAACTGTACCAGACAGTACCAAAGCGAATGAGTCTTCCCGGTTATCCATTTGCGCGGGAACGGTGCTGGATCGATATAAGTCCAGTAAAACCTCGTGGTGAACAGCAACAGGAGTTCGACCCGATCATGCAATCTATCGATGATATTATGCACGGTATCGAAGACGATCTTCTGGAAACCACGGCTGCTGTGCGGGCGCTTCGGCAACTGGTTTAGCGTGCATAGTCCGGCGTCCACTGCTGCACTGTCGATCAAACTACTGGAGCTTTAGATGATCGACCTCATTGAGTACATCGTCGGCGAGCTTAAAAGCAAACGGCTCTCTCGGGCCCACGCCACTTCGCTCGTGAAGCAGTTTTCGCAGTTGCAGCCATCAGGAAGCCCTGTGTGGCTGCACCCAGTTGTCCAGCAAAACACATCGGACCTGTCAGGACAACGCTATAGCTCCACCTTCTCGGGCACGGAGTTTTTTCTCGCGGACCATAAGGTCCAGTTTTCTCCCGGGAAGGCGCACCCGGTCCTGGCAGCTGCCGCTTGTCTGGAAATGGCTCGCGCAGCTGTGACCTTTGCCGACGCCGGCCGGGCAGAAGGTCATCTCCTTGAGCTCGTGGATGTGGCCTGGGCGCAGCCTATCGTCGTCTCGGAGAAAATGACCGTACACATCGCTGTACTCCCTGCCGAAGGAGCACAGAAGCCAACCCTTGACTTCGAGATTTATACGTCACGAGACGGGGACGATGTCGTGCACTGCCAGGGGCGTACGCTATGGCAACCCTCCGAGCCCGCACCCTCGCTCGACCTTACGGCGTTAAGGTTGCGAATGCAGCAAGGCACGTTGTCCTCTTCAGAGTTATACGCCAGATTTGCCGCCGTCGGCCTGCTGTATGGCGAGGGCTTTCAAAGCGTCCAGCAACTATGGCGAGGGGACGCCGAATTGCTCGCCAGCCTGCGCCTGCCCGCCAGGATTACTGCCGCCTCTGAAGCCTGTGTCATGCCGCCTGCTCTGCTAGATGGTGCCTTGCAGGCTGCCGTCGGCCTGCTTGCGGAGGATGGATCAACCGAGTTGCGCGTCCCCTTCGCGCTCGAGAAGCTGCGCGTGCTCCATCCGTGTGGCACGGAGATGCTCGCCTGGGTCCGCTTCTCGGCCGGCTCCCGTGCAAACGAAATGGTCACCAAGGTGGATGTGGATCTCTCCGACTTGGATGGCAGGATCTGTGTCCAAATGCGCGGGTTTTGCTCGCGAGCAGCCGGACGCCCCGCGAACATCCCCGCGCCGCAAGAGACGGACCTCCTTCTTGCAGCTCCGCGATGGGTCGACCGGACCCTCAAGATCAAGCCTGACGACATCGTTTCTGTCCGGACCGGGGCCGTCAAGCATTGCGTGCTTCTGTGCGGCATCCCTGATGCTGACGCAGCCGCGCTGAGAGGGCAGCTTCCCGAAAGCCTCTGCGAGGTGGTCGCAGGCTCAACTGGGACGTCACCGGCCGAGCGCTACACAGCCTACGCTCTTGGCTGCTTCATCCGCCTGCGTTCCTTGCTCATGCAGTCATCTGGTCAGGCGTTTTCGGTGCAGATAGTGGGCTTCGGCTCTGAAGACG
This sequence comes from uncultured Acidobacteriaceae bacterium, assembly GCA_964252505.1. GTDB lineage: Bacteria > Acidobacteriota > Terriglobia > Terriglobales > Acidobacteriaceae > Edaphobacter. Next base: position 6,037 of record CAXUNW010000074.1, on the reverse strand, counting down.
ATGATGAAGTGATCGGCGGCCTCAATGGCCTCTTACGAACACTTACTCTTGAGAATCCCCATATCGAAGGCACCGTCGTCCTTCTGCCGGGTTCGTTTGCGGTGCCGCACGTTGGCAGCCTCCTCCTTGAGGAGCGCCGCAGCGGCCACGATAGCCTGGTTCGCTATGTGCGTGATAGCGTGTCCGGCGCGCTGACCCGACAGGCCCTCGTCTGGGATGAACTAGATGGATCATCCGCCGTACCCGGCCGCTCAGCGGCCACCGTTTTTCGGAATGAGGGGACGTATGTCATCACCGGTGGTCTCGGTGGTCTTGGCCTTCTCTTTGCGCGAGAGATCCTCGAGCGAAACACAACCGCCCGAGTCGTCGTAACCGGCCGCTCTCCCCTCACGCCGGAAAAAGCAGCATCGATGGACGCGTTGGCCAAAGGAGGAACTCGCGTCGTCTATAGGCAGATGGATCTTGCCGATCGTGCAAGCATCCAGGCTTCTCTGGAGGACATTCGTGCCGGCTTCGGACCTATCAAGGGTCTGCTCCATAGTGCGGGCATGGTCGTACCCAACTTCATTCTCCACAAGGAGCCTGCCGAGTTCCAAAACGTGCTTGCACCAAAGGTGACCAGCCTGGAGTTGCTGGACATCGCTACGCAACACGATCGGCTCGACTTTTTCGTCATGTTCTCCTCACTTGGTGCCCTGGGCAACATGGGAATGGCAGACTACGCGACGGGCAATGCCTTTATGGATCGCTTCGCGGCCGTTCGCAATCGGCACGTAGCTGCGGGTCTTCGGCATGGGGCAACGAGATCCATCAACTGGCCGCTCTGGGCGGAAGGGGGCATGGGGTTCGACGCTCCCATGCAGCACATTGTAGGAAAATCCACAGGCGACCCAAATACTGCTGGAGACTACGCGATGGGCACTTTCTATCGCATGGTGAGCCGCGTGGCCGAGCGTCTTCAACTTGTACCGCTGCAAACCAGACAGGCAATGGCCGGTTTCTATCAGGGACTCGCTTCTCCTTGCGATCAGTTCGCGGTCCTTGAAGGTGACGTCACTTGCATGCGAAAAGCACTTTCCTCTGCGATGAACGGTCATCCGGAATCTTCAAACGAGAAGCTCCCCATCGACGTCGTCCCATCGGCAGGCAATCTAGAGGAGAAGACACACAGCTATCTTCGCCGGCAGCTTTCAAGAGTACTTAAAGTTCCCGTCGGGACTATTGACACAGCTACGCCGCTTGAAGAGTACGGCATGGATTCGATCCTCGCCATGCGGCTTACCAATGAGCTGGAAAAAGATCTGGGCCCTCTCTCGAAAACACTTTTTTTTGAGCATCGAACGCTCAACGAACTCACGGCGTATCTTCTCGAGCAGCATCGTCCCCCCCTCACCACGCTGTTGTCCCCATCGCTCTCTTCGGTCTCGCCCAGCCCCGTTACTCTACCGGCTGCATCTCAGCCCACATCGTCCATTCGCCGTCACCCGCGCCCGGTGCAGTCGCGCTCTTCCGCAGCCGCATCTTCCGGCAGGGAACTGCCGCACGAGCCCATTGCCGTCGTCGGGCTAAGCGGGCGATACCCGGAAGCTACGGACATTGCTTCCTTTTGGCGCAACCTCCGCAGCGGCAAAGACTGCATCACCGAGGTGCCGCCGGATCGGTGGGATTGGCGTACGTTCCTCAGCGAGGATCGCAGCCAGGAAGGCCGACACTTCAGCAAGTGGGGCGGTTTCATCACCGGTGTCGCCGAGTTTGACCCGCTCTTCTTCAGCGTCTCGCCTTCCGACGCCGTGCTCATCGATCCGCAGGAGCGTTTATTTCTGCAGCATGCCTGGATGGCGATGGAAGATGCCGGGTACACGCGTGCCGGTTTGCATACCTCCGTTGATGGCCGGCCTAGCGAAGTCGGTGTCTATGTCGGTCTGATGTATAGCGAATATCAGCTCTTTGGTGCGGAGATAAGCCTGCAGGGGCGGCCACTGGGCGTCGCGGGCAGCGCGGCCAGCGTAGCCAACAGGGTCTCATACACGCTCAATTTGCACGGGCCCAGCATGACGGTGGATACCATGTGCTCGGCCTCTCTCACCGCTATCCATCTTGCCTGTCAGGATCTCAGACTCGGCAAGACCAGCGCTGCCTTTGCCGGGGGAGTCAATGTCAGCATCCATCCCAACAAGTACCTATGCCTGAGCGCCGGACAGTTTCTTTCAGGCGATGGCCACTGTCAGAGTTTTGGCATTGGAGGCGACGGCTACATTCCCGGAGAAGGTGTCGGTGTCGTCCTGTTGAAGCGGCTGAGGGACGCCGAGCGCGATGGCGACCACATCTACGGTCTCCTCCGGGGCTCGACAATCAATCACGGCGGCAGAACCAACGGCTACTCTGTGCCGAACCCTCACGCTCAGACCCGCGCCATCCAGCAGGCCCTGGTGGATGCTCAGGTACAGCCCAGCCAGATCTCCTACGTCGAGGCCCACGGGACCGGCACGCGGCTTGGAGACCCCATCGAAATAGCAGCGCTCGAACGTGCGTTCGGCGGCGCCACGGCGGTGTCCTCGTGCCTTCTCGGATCGGTCAAATCGAATATCGGGCACTGTGAATCGGCAGCAGGCATCGCCGGCCTCACAAAAGTCTTGCTGCAGATGCGCCATAGAGAGATCGTCCCATCCCTCCACTCCGCGGAGCTGAACCCGTACATAGACTTTACCCGCTCCCCCTTTCTGGTAAACCAGACTCTCCGCTCCTGGCAAGCCCAGATTCATGAAGGCCAGCCACTCCCAAGGATGGCAGGCATTTCTTCGTTCGGGGCAGGAGGTGCAAATGCTCATCTCATTGTGGAGGAGCCCCCGATTGGCGCGCCTGATGCGACCGCTCCTGCCACCCCGACCACTGTAGCGATCGTGCTTTCCGCACGCACGAGCCAGCAACTGGAACAGAAAGCGCGCGACCTCCTTGCCTTTGTGCGCGAGCAGGCTCCAGACACCTCCCTCTTGCGTCTTGCCTTTACCCTGCAGCAAGGTCGCGAGCCCATGGAGGAACGGCTCGCATTCACAGCAAGCTCATGGACACAGCTGGATCGACAGCTGGAAGCCTTCCTGGCTGGACAGGACGATGACGAACTGTACCGCGGACAGAAGCGCCGCGGAGACGAGGCGCTCAAGCTCTTCAATACAGACGTGGATCTCCAACAAACACTCGATAAGTGGCTTCAAGAGGGCCGCTTCGTGCGTCTGCTGGAGCTTTGGGTGCAAGGCGTAGAACTCGACTGGGGGCGTGCCTATACCGGCAGACCGCCGCAGCGGATGAGTCTGCCGACCTACCCCTTCTCCCGAGAGTGCTTCTGGCTTGATACAAGCCATGTTCGTCGCGATCGGGTGGTTACTGCCCCCGGCTCAATGCTTCATCCCCTGCTGCACCGCAACATCTCCGATCTGCGGGAGCAGTGTTTTGCCTCCACCTTCACAGGCCAGGAGCCTTTTCTTGCTGATCATGTCTGGAAGACCCAAGACGTCGAGCAGGGAATTGCATCCAGCACCAGTGTTCTTCCCGCAGCGGCCTTCTTGGAGATGGTGCGGGCCGCGGTTGAGCTCTCGCTGCCGCCTGATTTCCCCAACGCGGCACTCTCTCTCAGTGACACAGTGTGGCTACAGCCGTTGGCTGTGGCGGGTAGCGCCGAGATCCGGGTCGCGATCCTTGGCGACGAGGACCAATCGCTGACCTATCGGGTGGAGCGGTCAGACGCCCAACCCGCTACGTTGCTGTGTGAGGGACGCGCCGCCTGGACCAGGCCCCCAGCGGCTCCAAAGGTGATTCCCCTGGACGAGGTGCGCGCCGCGATCATCGCAGCGCCGCAGCATACGACCCTTCAGTCCGCTGAAATATACGATCGCTTCACCGCGATGGGTCTGCATTTCGGGCCATCCCACCGCACCTTGCAGACCGTCCTCGCAGGAAACAGTCAGGTGCTCGCTCATCTTCAGATGCCGGCAAACGCCAGAGATGAAAGATGGATCGTGCCGCCGGCACTGCTGGACGGCGCATTTCAGGCATGCGCCTTACTCATGGGGCCGGGTCAATCCGCTGCCACCCCGTCTTCGTCCGCGCCTTTCGTACCGGTTGGTCTTAAACATCTCGTCATCCTGAGGGCATGCCCGTCAGAGATGTTCGCTCTTGTAAAGCCCGCACATGGGGCGGCCCAGGGAAGCAGCGCCTACGCCGCTGATATCGATCTTTGTGACTCTTCCGGTAACGTTTGCGTCCAGGTCCAGGGCTTCATGGTGCGTGGCCTGGCACGCACTCTACCATCTGCACCGGACCCCCATCATGTTCCCTCGTCTCCTCCCGGCAAGAGCATCCTGTTTGCCGCTCCCGCCTGGCAGCCGGTTCCGCTTCTGCCCGCCTCGCGTGCGGTCGCCTTTGACGAGCGCCATCTCTTCCTCTACGGTCGCGCCCCTCGCTCACCCGAGGATCTTGCCTGCATCGAGAGTTCTACCTACCTCTCTCAGGCAGCAGACACCGCACTGTCCGAGAGGTACACAAGCCTAGCCCTCGAGTGCTTTGACTACCTGAAGTCGCTCCTCGCGCGGCGAAGTGGCAAAAGCCTGCTGGTACAGGTAGTCCTCCCCGACGATGCGGAAAGCCTTGTTCTTACCGGGCTTACAGGGCTGCTTCAAACTGCCATGCTCGAGGAGCCGGGTCTCCGGGCACAGATGCTTGTTCTGCCCCATAACATCGCCGCCGCAGACCTCAACCGCAGGTTGCTTGCCGAGTCAAAAGGCCAGCTTGATGTGCTCGTCCGCCATCAAGGAGATCGCCGAGACGTCTTTCGCTGGCGCGAAATGGCTGACTTCACCCTTTCACCGCTCCTGGCTGTGCGCGATGACGGCGTATACCTCATCACGGGCGGTCTGGGTGGTCTGGGCACCTTGTTTGCCCAGGACCTCCTTCAGCGGACCCAAAGTGCCCGCATCGTCTTGACCGGGCGTCTCCCACTCTCATCAGAGCGGCGGGCCCACTTGGAGCAGTGGCCGCATGCAGAGCGAGTCGCCTACCAACCCGTAGACCTGTCAAATCGTGAGCAGGTGAATGCTCTCGTCGCGGACGTGCTCACAAAATACGGCCGCCTGGATGGCATCCTGCACAGTGCGGGTATGACCGCTGATGCTCGCCTGCGCACCAAGACCAGCGCGCAATTCGCGGACGTCCTCAAACCGAAGGTTGCGGGCACCGTGAACCTCGATGACGCCACCAAAGAGGTGGCCCTGGACTTTCTTGCCTTGTTCTCTTCGGTTGCCGGCGTCACCGGAAATCCCGGACAGGCGGACTATGCCGCTGCCAACGGGTTTATGGACCGCTTCGCCGCATACCGCAGCCTGCAGGTTGCCGCCGGCGTGCGACACGGAGCAACCCGTTCCATCGATTGGCCGCTGTGGCAAGCCGGCGGTATGACCATGCCGGCGCATGCGCAGCAGCAGCTCTTTGCTACGACCGGTATGGCTCCGCTTCAAACCGCGAACGGTCTACGTGCGCTGTACCAGTGCTTATACGGACCGGAAGCTCAGACAATGGTGGTTGAAGGCGATCTTGTGCGCATGCGCGCCGCGCTGACCGCATCGTCCCCGGCGCTTGAGGAACCTGTCCAAGCGCAGGTCGCCGCAACGCCTTTGCCTGCAACCGAGCAGCGGTCCGCAATGAGACAGATCGCCGAAGCTCACCTTCGCGAGCAGGTTGCGGCCTTGTTCCGCATCCCTCCGGAGCGCATCCGACCGGATGTCCCGTTCGATGAGTACGGCATCGACTCGATCCTGGTGATGAAGCTCACTACCCGGCTTGAGGAGACGTTTGGGCCTCTCTCCAAAACGCTCCTCTTTGAGTACCAGACGCTCGGCTCCCTGGCCTCGCACCTGGCAAGTGTTCATCAAGTCGCCCTGAAACACCTCTCCGGGCCACCAACTGCCCCCAAACGCCGGGACAATCCAACGGAGACGCCCTCCGCCCCACCCCCCTCGAATTTTCCGCCGCCACGCTTAAGTCCGGC
>CAXUNW010000073.1:0-11272 GCA_964252505.1 uncultured Acidobacteriaceae bacterium | reverse complement strand
CGCAGGGAGAGTTGACCCCGCTTGGAGTGGTGCCGAAGTTTGCGCGATTCCGGGTGGTGGGGGTGTTTGCTTCGGGGTTCTATCAATACGACTCGACCTACGGGTTTATGCGGCTTAGCGACGCACAGCGACTGTTCTCGGAGCCTGATCTGATCTCGGTCATCAGCTTTCGGGTGGCCGATCTCTATAAAGCGGCGGCCGTGGGGCAGCGGATCGAGGCTGTGGCCGGGACGGGCTTCCAGACGACCAACTGGATGGAGCAGAATCGGGAGCTGTTCCGTGCGCTGAAGCTGGAGCAGGTAGTGACGTTTGTTGTGCTGGCGCTGATTGTCTGCGTGGCGGCGCTGAACATCCTGATTGCATTGACGATGATGGTGATGGAGAAGACCCGGGATATTGCGGTGATGATGAGCTTCGGGGTGACAGCGGGGCAGGTTCGTCGCATCTTTCTGCTGCAGGGCCTGCTGATTAGCCTGGTGGGGACCATGGTGGGTCTGGCGCTGGGGTATGCGGTGAGCTGGGCGGGCGTGCACTACCGGTTTGTGCCGCTGGATGCTTCGGTGTATTCGATTGATCATCTGCCGTTCGCGCCGAAGGTGGTGGATGCGGTGATTGTGGCGGCCGTCTCGCTGGGCGTCAGCCTGCTGGCTACGTTGTACCCTTCGGGATCGGCCGCGCGGGTGCTGCCGGCGGAGGCTTTACGGTATGAGTGACGGAAAGAGGACGGCATGGCACAACGGCTGAATTACGGGGAGCTTGCACCCGAGGCGACGGCAGCTCTACGGGCCGTCGAGCATGTTCTGAACACCGCGAGCGGGCTGGAGGGTTCGCTGCTTGAGCTGGTGCGGCTGCGGGCTTCGCTGCTGAATGGATGTGAGTACTGCATTGGGCTGCATACGCATGAGTTGGCCAAGCGGCATGAGCCGAAGGGCCGCCTGGATGAGGTCGCGCAGTGGCGCGTGTCCGGGGCGTATACGGAGCGGGAGCGGGCGGCGCTTGGGTGGACCGAGGCGGTGACCGATGTTCAGGTCGGTCATGTGCCGGACGAGGCGTTCGCGGCCGCGCGGGAGCACTTCTCCGAGGCGGACCTGGCGAATCTGACCGTAGCGATCGCCAGCATCAACGCGTGGAACCGGATGGCGATCGCATTTCGGGCAGAGCGGCGGAGGATAGACTCTGACGCGCCCGCGCCTGGCAACGGTGGTCGAGCTTCCGCCGGCGAGGACGATGATGGAGGGAAGGTTTCGGTGGAGGAGTGAACAGGCTGGAACCGCTGCTGGCAGGAAGCGGCGCTGCCGTGCTGTTGCGGGCGGAGCGGCTGACGAAGATTTATCCGGCGGCCAGCGGGGGTGCCGGCGAGGTGGTACTGTTTCGCGCGCTGGAGATGGCAGTGCGTACCGGGGAGATGGTGGCCGTCGTGGGCGAGAGCGGCGCGGGCAAAAGCTCGTTGCTGCATCTGCTTGCGGCGCTGGACCGGCCTACGGATGGGGAGGTCTGGTTTGGCGGCCGGCGGGTAAGCGGTCTCACTCCTGCCGAGGCTGCCGCGTATCGCAATCGGGAGATCGGGTATGTCTGGCAGTTCCACTATCTGCTGCCGGAGTTCTCGGCGCTTGAAAATGTGGCGATGCCGTTGCTGGCGCGGGGGACAAGGCGACTGTCCGCGCTGGAACAGGCGAGCAGGTGGCTGGCTGCCGTGGGGTTGGGCGAACGGGCAGAGAACCGGGCGGGCGAGTTGAGCGGCGGAGAGCAGCAGCGCGTGAGTCTGGCCCGGGCTCTGGTGACGCAGCCAAGGCTTCTGCTGGCCGATGAGCCCACGGGCGATCTCGACGGGAGGACGGCGGATGCGGTCTTTACGCTGATTCAGCAGATGCACCGCGAGCAGGGGCTCACGAGCGTCGTAGTGACCCACAACATGGAGTTTGCGGAACGATGCGACCGCGTGCTGCGGCTTCGCGATGGACGGCTGGTGTAGCGGTACGACCTGCGCTACGGGCGCGCGGCGGGAAGGGGAGCCGCTTTGGCTGCGTCCGGCTTTAGGGGAAGCGTGTAGATGACCTCGCCAGCGCGGGTATAGTGCAGCTCCTCGCGGGCCTGGTGCTCGATTGCATCCGGGTCGGCCTGCAGGCGGCTGGTATGGTCCCGAAGCTGCTCATTCTCGTGGCGCAGGGTCTCAAGCTGCGCGTCAAGGCTTCGCGTCTCTTCACGCTTCTGCTTGTACGCGATCAGCCCATTCTGGCCGAAGACGACGTGGTAGCCAAGCGCCACGGCCAGAACCGCAGCGGCGGCCGTCGCGACCTTGCGGCGAATGCCGTAGACCGAGCGCAGACCATGGCCGGCATAGCGGAAGGCGCGTCCGTGCAGGATGGTTGGATTTGAATGACTCACAGGATCAGTACATGAGGTTCGCCCCGGATGCGTCAAGCGAAAACGTCCGACTTCGTGGGCGTGAACCACGTTTCTACACCCCTTCCGCCCAGCCTGGAAATGCCTGCGGGATCAACAACGTCCCGCACGAACCTCTCGGCCTTGATATTCTTGGAGACGCCCATGAATGTCCTGCTCGCGATCTCGGTTGCATCGTTCTGTGCCCTGCTCTGGGCTTCCTTTTCCATTGCCCGCCACGTTCGCGCCGGTGGCGACACTGCGGGCGTTGCCTCGAACCCGGTTGCACCCGGCACCCGCGAACGGGCTTCGCGGTACCCCATGTATGAGGATCTAAGGGGTCCGTCGTTCGCGCATCGGCATCGTCAACAGCCTTCCCGCGGGCAGCGAGGACAAGAGAAACCGGCGGCTTAGGCGGCTCGTCGTTTGGGCGGACACCCCGCTCACGCCTCCAGTTTCCGGGCAAGCGTGCTTCCGATTGATCGATGCGACGCTTCGACGGTGACAGGACTTGAAAGCAACAGGATCTGGAAAGGATTGCTCGCGATGCAAACCACGTCGTCTCTCAGCTTCACCGAGGCACCAGGAGTCTCTCTCCGGCGCGCGGCCTCGGGCAGGATCACGCTGACGGTTGCAGCGACCTTGTTTGTTGCCGCCTGTGCGCACCTATCGGTACCGCTGCCGTTTACGCTTGTGCCGCTCACGCTGCAGCCGTTCGCGGTACTGCTGGTAGGCATGGTGCTGGGCCCTGCCCTCGGGTTTGCCGCGCTGGCGCTCTATCTGGTTGAGGGCGCACTTGGCCTTCCTGTGTTTACGCCTCACGGGCTTGGCGGTGTGGCTCAGCTGCTGGGGCCGACCGGCGGCTTTCTGCTCTCCTACCCTCTGGCCGCCGCGGTCGCCGGTGCGCTGGCACGCCGCTCCGCCACGGGCGCGGTGCCCTTCAGCAGAGCGCTTTTTTTTTTTGTTTCGGCTGCCGTTGTGATCTACACCTGCGGCGCCTCCTGGTTTGCGCACTGGCACCAGGCCGGGGTGCAAAGCGCCTTCGCGCTTGCGGTCGCCCCCTTTATTCCCGGCGAGGTGGTCAAGGTTCTTGCCGCCGCCGGCATCGTCTCCGCCCTGACCCGCAGCTCCGCAACGAGCAGCAAAGGATCTCAGCCTTCATGACCACCGCCTCAGCAGACATCAAGGAAATCAGCATTGCGCACAGCCCCGACTCCGACGACGCGTTCATGTTCTATGGGCTTGCGACCGGCAAGATACGGGTTCCCGGCTACAAGTTCACGCATGTGCTGACGGATATCGAGGCGCTCAATCATCGCGCCATCAACGAAGCGTTCTACGACGTGACCGCGATCAGCTTCCACGCTTATCCCTACCTGCAGGACAACTACACGCTGATGGCGTGCGGCGGCAGCGTCGGGGAGACGTATGGTCCGATGATCGTTGCGCCGCGGCGTGTGTCGCTCGAGGACGCCAAGAAGACGCGGATTGCGGTGCCCGGAACGCTGACGACGGCGTACCTTACGCTGAAGCTCTTCTGCCCCGAGATCGAGACAGTCACGGTTCCTTTCGACAAGATCATTCCCGCGGTCGTTGCGGGCGAGTTCGATGCTGGGCTGATCATCCACGAAGGGCAGCTGACTTACGCGCAGGACGGACTCACCAAGCTGCTGGATCTTGGCGTCTGGTGGAGGGAGCAGACGGGCCTGCCCCTGCCGCTGGGAGGCAACGCAATCCGTCGCAGCCTGGGGCGCGAGACCCAGGAGATTGCCACGAAGGCACTCCGCGACAGCATCCAGCATGCGCTCGAACATCGCGAGGCCGCGCTTGAGTATGCGATGCAGTTCGCGCGCGATCTGGACACGGATCTGGCGAACCGATTCGTCGGTATGTACGTGAATGAGCGGACGCTGGACTTCGGCGAGGATGGTCGGCTGGCGATTCACAAGCTGCTCGATATGGGCTTCGAGCGCGGCATTATTCCTCACCGCGCCAACGTGGATTTCGTCGGGTAAACCCCAGAAGCTTAGCCCGGCATGGCGAGCTCGACCGTTCAGCCATGCTAGAATTGTGCCTGTGGGGAACAAGGAAGTCAGGCCAACCAAAGCCGACTCCAGCCCATGTACAAGGCAAAACGGACGCGTAGCTCAGTTGGTAGAGCATTCGACTCTTAATCGACTGGTCGTAGGTTCGATCCCTACCGCGTCCACCATTCCTCTACAGAGCGGGCTGTAGGATGAGCTCCAAGGCGGCTGGAATCGATGCCTGAAGGCGATACCATCTATCGGGCTGCGCGTGCGCTGGATAAGGCGCTGACGGGCAAGATCGTAACCGGGTTCGACACGGGGCTGGCTCTGCTGGCGCGGGTGAACGACGACACGCCGCTGGTTGGGCGGACCGTCGAACGCGTAGAGGCGCGGGGTAAGTGGTGTCTGCTGCACTTCTCCGGTGACCTGATCCTGCTGACGCATATGTTGATGAGCGGAAGCTGGCATCTTTACCGGACGGGCGAGAAGTGGTGGATGGGCCGCGACCGAATGCGGGTGGCGATTGCGGTTGAGGGCTGGCAAGCTGTCGGATTCAACATTCCGGTGTGCGAGTTCCATACGGCGAGATCGCTCGAGCGGCATACACAGCTGCCGAAGCTGGGCATTGATGTCCTGTCGGACGAGTACACGGTGGAAGGCGGTGTTGCGGCGCTGCGGCGGTATGCGGGCGAGCATCCTGAGGCGGAGACCGCGGTGGTGCTGCTGAACCAGCGGGTGCTTGCGGGGCTGGGCAATGTGTACAAGAGCGAGGTGGCCTTTGCGGCCGGGGTTAATCCGTTTCGCGCGATCGGCAGCGTGACGGCGCGTGAGATGGAGGTGATGGCCGAGGTCTCGCAGCGGTATATGCAGGCGAATGTGCTCGATGGCTCCGGCGACGGGATCGTGACCTACGCGGGCAATCGCCGGACAACGCACTCGATGAACCGTGAAGAGCGCCTGTGGGTGTATGGAAGACAGGGCCAGGAGTGCCGGCGCTGCGGCGCGACCGTCATGATGCGCAAGCAGGGTGAACAAGCGCGCTCGACCTACTGGTGTCCGGAGTGTCAACCGTGGCTTGCGGCGGGGGATGCGCCTGTGGGGGGAGTGGTGAAGCCGCTCAAGAAGAGGCGCAAGGGGAGCTGCTGAATGAGTATTCAGCATCGGGTGGAATGTGATACGCTGCTTCGCAGCCTGAATGGGGAGGCTTGCGATGATGGGTGGTCGAACCTGGGAGCAGTGGGTCTCGCAGTATTCTTCGAGCCATCAAAACGATGTGAACCGGGTCTGCCACACGGTCGGCATTCCGATGATCGCGGTCTCGCTGCCCTTATTTCTTGTTTGTCTGGTTCGGCCGGGGTTCTGGTGGGTTCCGGTGACCATGTTTGGGGTGGGGTGGATCTTTCAGTTCGTCGGACACGCGTTTGAGGGCAAACGTCCGGAGTTCTTATCCGACTACCGGTTTCTGTTTGTTGGGCTGCGCTGGTGGTGGGCGAAGGTCAACGGGCGCGCATAGGCCTAGTCTCTCGGGACGGGTGGCGGCGTAGGCGTTGTGTTGCCGAAGAGATCCTGCACGAGGGTCTGGGTCGATTCCGTCATGCGGCTGCAGGTCGATTGCGGGCCGGTTCCATTGAGGAAGGCGAGGTTAAGGTCGTTCGGGCAGCTTATGTCCGCCAGCAGGCTGGTGGTGCGGTCAATCCGCAGGTTCTGGACGCCATCGGGAGCCGTGAAGGGCTTGGTATCGGAGTACTGAGGGAGCTTGATGGCACGGTTCATGAACTCGGCCCAGATTGGGGCGGCAGCCTTGGCGCCTTCGAGCTTAACGTCGGTGTAGTCGTCGTTGCCGACCCAGATGATGCAGATGAGATTTGAGGTGTATCCGGCGAACCAGGCATCGTGCGATGTTCCGGTTTTACCGGCGGCAGGGGCGTGGAAGCCGTGGGCGCGGACGGCGGCGGCGGTTCCGCGAGCCATCACTCCTTCGAGCAGAGATTGCGTGAGAAAGGCGACGCGCGGGTCGAGAACCTGGCTGGCCACGGGCGCGAAGTCGGCGACGATATCCCCGGCGGGATTGCGGACGCTGGCGAGCACCCACGGGTTGAGGTGAACGCCGTTGTTGGCAAAGACCGTGTAGGCTCCGGCCATGTCGATGGGGGTCGCGTTGTAGGTGCCGATGGCGACCGACGGGGTGGCCCGAGCGTTGACGATTCCGGCGGAACGAGCAAGGGCGGCGACATTCTCGTAGCCAACCTTCTGCGCCAGGGCGATGGTGGCGATGTTGAGCGAGTGAGCCAGTGCATCCGCGGCCGTGACCATGCCGGGGTACTCCCCTTTTTCAAAGTTGCCGGGGACGTACCCGTTGCCGAAGTCCTGCGGGTCGTCGTTGAGACGGGTCAGTGCGGTGAAGGGGCCGTCGCCGTCGAGCGCAGTTCCGTGGAGGGAACTGTTGTAGGCGGTGGCGTAGACGAAGGGCTTGAAGATGGAGCCGGTGGGGCGCTCGGCCATGGCGTGGTTTAGCTGCGAGACGCCATAGTTGCGGCCGCCGACGAGGGCAAGGATCTGGCCGGTGTGCGGGTTCAGGGCAACCAGCGCGACCTGTGGCATCGTGGTGCCGCCGTCGCCTTTTTTGCGGTTCCTGCGGACGAGGTCGTCGACATTGCGCATGCCGACCTCAACGGCCTCGGACGCCACGCGCTGGAGTTCAGGGTCGAGCGAGGTGTAGACGCGGATGCTCTGGTGGGTGAGATCCTGGTCGCCGAGACGCTGAACGAGCTTGTCGTGGACAAGGTCGACGAAGTAGGGAGCTTCGGAGGCGTCGACGTTGGGCGGGGCAAGGCGGAGAGGCTCGGCCTTGGCGCGGCCCGCTTGCTCGGGGGTGATGGAGTCGGTCTCAACCATGGAGTCGAGCACGAGGTTGCGACGCTCGAGGGCGCGGTCCGGGTGTTTGTAGGGCGAAAAGTAGTTGGGGCGCTGGATCATGCCGGCGAGAAGAGCTTCCTGGGCGAGATCAAGCTGCTTCAGGTCTTTGCCGAAGTAGGCCTGCGCCGCCTCCCCGAAGCCGTTGACCGCGAACGATCCGCGCTGGCCAAGGTTGATCTGGTTGGCGTACATCTCGAAGATCTGCTGCTTGGTGAAGTGCGACTCAAGCTGGAAGCTGATCATGATCTCGCGCACTTTGCGGGTGATGTTTTTGTCGGGCGAGAGGAAGAAGCCGCGGGCGAGTTGCTGGGTGAGGGTGGAGCCGCCGCAGGTCATGTGGTGGGCCATCAGATCCTCAACCGCGCACTTGGCGATGCGCACGAAGTTAACGCCCGAGTGCTCAAAGAAGCGGCGATCTTCAATGGCGGTGACGGCCGCGACGAGGCCCGCGGGAATCTCTTTGTAGGTGACGAGACGGCGCTTGGCGCGGCCTTTATCCTCGGACAGAGCGGTAATCAGGAGAGGTTCAAGCTCGTAGGAGCGAAGCGCTACCCCGTTTTCTGCCGTGATGCTTTGAACGATCTCGCCCTCGGTGTTGATGGTGGCTCCATCCGTGGAGTGAAAGGAGTGCGGGCCAGGCTTGATGAGGATGGAGTCGCCATTGACCTGGAAAGAGCCCATGTCCGGGTTGGCGTTGTAGCCGGCGGTCCGGAGCGACTGGGCGATGTAGCCGACCGTGAGGTGCTGACCGGTGCGAATCTCGCGGGGCGCAGCGTAGATCTGGGCAACCGAGGCGAAGATGGGGCCGGAGGCAAGGCGGTCGTCGACGACGTTCTGGTACTTGTTGTAGTAGAAGGCGAAGACGGCGGCCCCAACGAGGATGCCGGCAAGGGCAAGGACGAGGATCCCGCGAAAGAAGCCGGAGAGAAGGCCGCCGCGACGCCGACCGCGGGTGGGGCTGCCGTATTTGAGTTTGACTGCCACGCGGTGTTGTACTCTCCCCTGCCGTGCGTTCTGTGACGTTTAGGGTTGCGTATGGGGTGCCCCCTACTCTTCGCGCGTAAGTCCTTTCTCTGGAGTAACTTACACGTAAGAACCCGCTGCAAACTGCTCAAAAGAAAGACTTTGCGACTAAAATCCTCCAGACAAAGGACTTATTGCCCGGCTTGGAGGTTTGCGGAGATCAGCTCCTCCTGGCTCTATGTCCAACTTCCATTGTAAAGAATCGCGCATAACTGGTGCGCCAAGTCTAATTCATTTGGAATGATGAAGATAGATGCTCCCAGGGTTGACAGATAGTTTCGGCCTCCTCCAGCTAGGCAATGTAAAAGCAGAAGCGGATTCCTTCCCGAAAGCGACAGACGAAGTCGCCTGAGGCACTCTATGACAGGCCGTGCACATGCTCGCTGAGTTTTCCTGACGCTTCGGCGACCGGGATGGTAGCCGTCTGCCCGCGCAGCCGATCGACAAGCTCGACGGTGCCTTCGGCGACGCCGCGGCCGATGTTGATCCGGTACGGGATGCCGATGAGTTCGGCATCCTTGAACTTAACGCCCGCGCGCTCGTCGCGGTCGTCGAGCAGGACGTCGAAGCCAGCGTGGGTCAGGTCGGCGGCGACCTGTTCGCCGGCAGCCAGGAGGCTGGCGTCCTTGATATTGGTGACGGTGACGACGACCTCGAACGGGGCGATGGCGGCCGGAAGCGCATAGGCTTCGCCTCCGTTGGCGGCGGCTGAGGTTTCGATGGCGGCGGTGAGGATGCGCTCCACGCCGATGCCGTACGAGCCCATAATCGGGGTGATCTCCTTGCCGTCGCGGTCGAGCACGGTGGCCCCCATGGAGGTTGTGTACTTCCTGCCGAGCTTGAAGATGTGCCCGATCTCGACGGCTTTGCCAAGGCGCATGGGCTGGTGGCCGAGGGGGTCGAGCTCGCCTTCGAGGATGTTGCGAATGTCCGCTGTGAGGGTAGCAGTGAAGTCGCGGCCCGGCGTGACGTTGCGGAGATGGAAGTCCAGGCGGTTGGCTCCAGCGACGAGATTCTTGCGGCCTTCAAGACCAAGGTCCATCACCACGATGGCCCGAAGGCCTTCGGCGGGAAGATCCCGCTGAACGCCCTTAAGCCTTTCAAGCGCCTTGCCGGAGTTCAGGCCGTTCAGAGAGCCTTGCGTCATAACCTGCGCGATACCGACGGGTCCGAGGAACCCGGCAGGCCCGCCGATATGCAGGCTCAGTTCGTCCGCAGTCATCGGGCGAAGCTCCGCGACACCCGCAATGGCCTGGAGCTTGGTCTCGTTCACCTGATGGTCGCCGCGCAGGAAGGCGATCACCGGACGCAGAGGCGCGCCGGGCTCGCTCGCCGGTGGCGTGCCCATGAAGGCGACGCATTTGATGTCCTGTGAGGCCTGGATGCCGAAGAAGGCGGTGACATCGGCGATGGAGGCTTTGCCCGGGGTGGAGACAAGCTCAGGCAGGCCGTCGCCCGTGGGGGCGAGGTCTTCGACCGGAGCGAGAACGCTGGTGGCTTTCTCGAGATTGGCGGCGTAGCCGGAGGCGCTCGAGGCGATCAGGTCCTCGCCTGCCTCGGTGTAGACCATGAACTCCTGCGACTGCGAGCCGCCCATCGCTCCGGAGTCTGCCTCGACCGCGACGAACTGCAGCCCGCAGCGCGTGAAGATGGCTCGGTAGGCCGCATCGTGCTTCTGGTAGGAAAGGTCGAGGCCGGCCTCGTCAAGATCGAAGGAGTAAGCGTCCTTCATCAGGAACTGGCGGACGCGAAGCAGGCCGGACTTCGGGCGGGGCTCATCGCGGAACTTGGTCTGAATCTGGTACCAGATCTGGGGAAGCTGCTTGTAGCTGCGGAGCTCGTTGCGGGCGATGTCGGTCATCACCTCTTCGTGGGTCATGCCGAGGCAGAACTCGGCGCCCTTGCGGTCCTTCAGCCGGAACATGTTGTCGCCCATGCCGGACCACCGCCCTGACTGCTCCCACACTTCTTTCGGGTGGATGGTGGGCAGGAGGAACTCCTGGCCGATCTTGTCCATCTCGTCGCGGATGATGGCGACGATCTTGTTGATGGAGCGCTGACCGAGCGGGAGATAGCTGTAGATGCCGGCGCCGAGTTGGCGGATGTAGCCGGCGCGCAGCAGGAGCTTGTGGCTGGCGACTTCGGCGTCGGCAGGAGCTTCGCGGAGAGTGGGGATGAAGAGCCTGGACCAGCGGTGCATATCGTTCGGGAGACCCTTCCGGCCCGGCGGGCGCCTGGGCTTGTCTCCGCTTATTCTATCGCCGCTTCCCTGCCCCGGCTGTGTGTGGGAGAGGTTCCCTTTATGCACGGCGGAGAGAAAAAGCAACGAAGCCGATACAAAGACTACCGGCTTCGTTGTCCGAGGAGGACTTTGTCACGCTCCGCCAGTGGCAGGAGCGCGTGCTGATGAGAGTGGACACCGAGCGCGCCGGAAAGTTTCGGCACTTGCCGAATCTTTGTCGCGGCTTGCGAGCCTGAGGAGCGGCGGCTAGACTCGGGAACAGTGTCCCTGCATCGTTCTGCTTCGGGTTTTCGCCACGTTCGCCTTTGTGCGGCGCTTGTCTGCCTGGTGGCCGCGGGCTGTCGCAACCCGGGTTTCCCGGCGACGCCGTCCGGGTATCGCGAGTGTGCCTATGTGGCCAACGCGGGGGCGAATACGGTCTCTGTGCTGGACCTGGTGTATGTGCGGCCCGACCGGACGATCCAGGTGGGAGCCGGCCCCTTGGCGCTGGCGGCAGGCACGGTGCGCAACGAGGTCTACGTGGCGAACTCCGGCTCGGCGAGCGTCTCGGTGATCGACGCGAACGCGGGGCGGGTGGTGGAGACGATCGCCGTAGGGCGTGGGCCCGTCTCGATTGCGGTGGAGGGTACGGGGCGCTGGGCGTATGTGGTGAACGCCGGGGCAGGT
This sequence comes from uncultured Acidobacteriaceae bacterium, assembly GCA_964252505.1. Lineage (GTDB taxonomy): Bacteria > Acidobacteriota > Terriglobia > Terriglobales > Acidobacteriaceae > Edaphobacter. The sequence goes on along the minus strand of CAXUNW010000073.1, from coordinate 16 downwards.
TCAATAAGTATAGTGG
>CAXUNW010000072.1:0-11352 GCA_964252505.1 uncultured Acidobacteriaceae bacterium | reverse complement strand
GGGCCAGGCCGTCCTGCGCGCCGCCGGCCTGGCCCCTCCAATCGTCGCCCGCGCCAGCCAGCGCGTCATCGCCGCCCTCACCGCCACACTTGCCAGCCCGGAAGGTCGATGGATCCTCGCCGCCCATCCCGAAGCCGCCAGCGAGTTCGCCCTGGCCGCTGACCCCGGCAGCCATGCCGGCCTGCGGCTCGACCGCATCTTCCGCGCCGGGGCCACACCCACCGAGCCGGGTGAGCAGTACCTTTGGATCGTCGACTACAAGACCGGGACCCACGGGCCCGGCGGCCTGGACGCGTTCCTCGACGATCAGCGCTCCCTTTACAGCCCGCAGCTCAACGCCTACGCCCGCACTATCCATGAACTCACCCGGCAGAGACAGCCGCCGCTCGCGGGCATCCGCGTCGGTCTCTTCTATCCCGCCCTCTCTCGCCTGCTGTGGTGGGTGCCCACTCTATGACCACCGGATCGCTCCTGTACCCTGAGACGGCCATGCCCATCCGGCCGATCCCCCTCGCGGACCTCGAGCACATCCTGGCTCACACCGGGCAGATCTTCCCCGCTCTGCGCGGCCGACGCATCTTTCTTACCGGCGCCACCGGCTTCTTCGGCCACTGGCTGCTTGAGTCCTTCCTCTACGCCAACCGCACGCTCTCGCTCCAGGCCCACGCCACGGTCCTCACGCGGGATGCCCAGGCCTTCCGCCGCAAGTCACCCCACATCGCCGATGACCCCACGATCACACTGCTTGAAGGAGACATTCGCACCTTCGCCTTCCCGGCAGAAGCGCATGCGTACATCGTCCATGCCGCCACCGACTCCGGCGGTCGCCAGGCGCAGCGGCCCGCCTACGAACTGGCCGAGTCGATCCTCGAAGGCACCCGTCGCGTCTTGCACTTCGCCCGCAGCACCGGCGCCCAGCGGCTGCTGTACACCAGCACCGGTGCCGTCTACGGGCGCAATCTCACCGGCCTCACCCACATCGCCGAGACCCAGCCCACCGCGCCCGACCCCCTGCTGCTGGAAAGCTCCTACGATGAGGCCAAGCGCATGGCCGAGCACCTCTGCGTCGCGTACGCGCACGGCACCGGCCTGGCCTGCACCATCGCCCGCTGCTTCGCCTTCGTCGGGCCGCACCTGCCGCTGGATGCACACTTCGCCGTCGGCAACTTCATCCGCGACGCCATGGCCGCGACACCCCTGCGCATCGGCGGCGATGGCACGCCGCTGCGTTCTTACCTGTACGCCGCCGATCTCGCCCTCTGGCTCTGGACCATGCTGTTCCAGGCCCCTGCAAGCCGCTCCTACAACGTCGGCTCGGAGCACGCCCTCTCCATCGCCGACCTTGCCCGCCTCACTGCACAGACGCTCCAGCCCACCCTGCCCGTCGAGATCGGCCGCGCGCCTACCGCCGGAGCCCCCATCTCCAGCTATGTGCCATCCACCCGGCGGGCGCAGGAGGAACTCGGCCTGCGAGAGCACATCCCGCTCGCCGAGGCGCTCCGGCGCACCGCTGTCTGGCACGGCTTCACCCCGCCAGCAGCGCCCGCAGAGCCTCAACGGTCGTAACCGGCGGCCGGCAGGCGTTTCCGCTGCACACCACGGCAAAGCTGCCCGCCATCTTCGGAAGAAAAGGCAGCGTCTGCGCGAGCGCGGGCGGAAGCGCCGCAAGCTGCTCAGGCCGCAACCGCACGACGCTCTTGTTCACCGCGTAGGTTCGCAGCGCCGCCATCTCAAGCTCCTGCGCCTCGGCGTCTGCGCCGATCACGCACACCTCGACCGGCTCCTGGACCAAACGCTGCAACGCCAGCCCATAGCTTGCGGCGTAAAGCCCGAAGTGCTCCACAATGCCGGCAAAATGCTCAAGCGTCGCCTGCGCCTTCGCCCCGTACTCTGCTTCGCCCGTCAGCGCCTCCATCCGCAGCAGCAGCATGGCCGCCACGGAGTTCCCCGCAGGCGTGGGCGAGTCCTGCATCGGCTTCCGCCGCGACGCCAGCGCACCTAGACGGCGGTCACCCTCGCGCGCCGGCTCCGTGTCGAAGAACGCGCCTTGCGCATGGTCGTAAAAGCGCTCCACCGCAGAATGCAGCATTGCCTCGGCCACCGTGAAGTAAGGCATCTCCCCCGTCATCTCCCACGCATCAAGCGCGGCCGTGGCCAAAAAGACATAGTCCTCGAGCACCCCAGCCACGCGCGGCCCGCGCGCTTCGGTCTCGCCGTAGGCCACCACACGCTCCAGCCCCTTGGCCTCGCTCCACGCCGAGGCAAGCACCCGGTCGAGCGTCTTCAGTGCAAACATCGTGTCCGCCTCCGCCCCGAGCGCCCGTCCGGCAAGCAGATAGGCGGAAATGCACATCCCGTTCCAGCCCACATAGATCGTTTTATCGACATAGGGCGCAGGCCGCAGTTTGCGTGCCGCATAAAGCTTCTGGCGAGCTGCAATCAGCAGCCGAGCCGCCTCGCTCGCCGGCATCCCCGCCGCGGCGGCTACCGTCTGCAGCGGCTTCGTGACATGCAGCACGTTTTTCTGCGGGTTGTGGTGCATATCACCGATCTCGCCAATATCATAGAAGGGCGCGGCCACCTGGAGCTCATCCGGCGTCAGCACCGCCGCCGCCTCCTCCCGCGTCCAGGTAAAGTAGTCGCCGTCGTCCTCGAGCGAGGCATCCGCATCCTGCGAGGCGTAGAAGCCGCCAAGCTCCCGGTCGCTCAGCGACTCATTCATCCAGCGCATTATGTCCGTCGCCACCCGCGCACACTCCGGCTCGCCAAACGTCTGGAAAGCGTGGATGTAGCTCCGCAGCAGCTCGCTGTTGTCGTAGGCCATCTTCTCGAAATGCGGCACCACCCAGCGCTCATCCACGGAGTAGCGATGGAATCCACCCGCAAGCTGATCGTAGATGCCGCCCTTGGACATCTTGTCGAGCGTCACCAGCGCCACCGTGGCCGCGCGTCCGCCCAAGCCCTCGGCGGCGGATTGGCGCGACACCAGATCAATCAGCAGGCTGATCGCCCCAGCGTGAGGAAACTTGGGCTGCGAGCCAAATCCCCCATGACGCGGGTCGAACTGCTGCAACGCCGCGCCCGCCAGCTTCTCCACCAGCGCCACGCCCGGGTCGGCCGCTCGCCCGGAAAACATCTCGTTCTGCTCGACCGCCGCGAGGGCGCTTGCCGCCGTCTCCTCCACCTCATCGCGCTGCTTTTGGAACGCCTCCACCATCGTCAGCAGCACACGGCGAAACCCCGGCCGACCGTAGCCATCTTGCGGGGCAAAATAGGTACCGCCGAAGAACGGCTTACCCTCCGGCGTCAGAAACGCGGTTAGAGGCCAGCCTCCCTGCCCGCTGATTGCCGCGACTGCCGCCTGGTAGCGCGTGTCGACGTCCGGCCGCTCGTCGCGGTCTACCTTCACGGCTACGAAATGCTCGTTGATCACCGCCGCCGTCGCCTGGTCCTCGTAGCTCTCGCGATCCATCACATGGCACCAGTGACACCACACCGCGCCGATATCCAGCAGAATCGGCTTATCTTCCTGAGCTGCCCGGTCAAAAGCTGCCTCGCTCCACTCCATCCACGCCACCGGCTGGTGCCGCGCTGAGCGCAGGTAGGCAGAAGCCGCAAGCTCCAACTGGTTCATCCCCGTGCCCAGCGGTCTGTCCACAACCTCAATCTCTGTTGCATCGCCCATCTTTTAACTCTAGCCCAAAGGCCCAGCCCCGAGCAGGATGTCCGGGAACTCCCACCCGCCAATCCCCTCCCGGCCAGGCACAGCCGATACAATCAGGACCGTACCGCTCGTCCTCACAGGGAGTACTCTCCTATGCTCAGCGTCGCCATCATCGGCCCCGGGGCCATCGGCTGCTCCGTGGGTGCGGCGCTTGTTGAGGCTGCACAAAACCGCGTTTTCTTCTGCGGAAATACCGCTTTCACGAAGCTTCACATCACCTTCCCCACAGGCGTACCGATCGATCTGCCCACTGACGTCCGCACTTCACCTGCCGGACTCCCCGCCGTTGACTGGATACTGCTCTGCGTCAAGGCGCAGCAGGTGGCCTCCACAGCGCCCTGGCTCAGCGCGCTGGCTGGCCCGGCAACGAAGATCGCCGTCCTGCAAAATGGCGTCGAGCATCGCGAGCCGGTCACCTCGCTGGTCACAGGCCCTGACCGCATCCTTCCCGTCGTCGTCCAGATTCCCGCCGAGCGTACCGGCCCCGGCTCGGTGACCCTCGCCGCGTCTCCCTATCTGGTGGTCGGTGCCGGCCCGCTCGGCGAGGCACTCCGCAACCTCTTCGCGGGGTCTCGCGTTCGCGTCGAGACCACACCCAACTTCCTCCAGGCTGCGTGGGAAAAGCTGTGCCTCAATGCAACCAACGGCTCCATCACCGCGCTGACCGAGCAGGACCAATCCGTTCTGCGACAACCTAAGGTCGCGGAACTTGCCCGGCAAATTGTGCGCGAGTGCATTGCCGTCGGTCGGGCTGAAGGAGCCAGCCTCAGCGATGACCTGGCCGAAACCATCGTCGCTCGCCTCGCCGGCGCGCCAGGAACTCCGGGCGGCGGCAACTCCATGCTGTACGACCGCCTCGCCGGACGCGAACTCGAGGCCGACGCCCGCAACGGCGTCCTGCTGCGGCTCGGCGAAAAGCACGGTATACCGACCCCGCTGAATGCCGCGTTGTACGCCCTGCTCAAGAACATCCGTCCCCGGCAAAAGTGACCCTAGATTTTGAGGTCCAGACCTAAGTCGCCGCGAATGAATATTTTCGTACCTTAAGCCGGGTACCGGGTTACGCCTCAATCCTTAAGATAGGCCTGCGAATTAAGCAGCGGCCGCTCCATGCTTCGCACCCAGTCCGTCATCTCGCCCTCGCCTTTACCGGCCGCGGCTGCCTTACCGAACTCGGCCCGCATATTCTGCATCTTGGCCTCCAGATCATCGAGCGCGCTAAGCAGAACCGCCTCCGGCGTCATCGGGAGCTTGGGCGATCCGAACTCATACCGCCCGTGGTGGCTCAGGATCATATGCTCCACCAGCACCCGCAGCTTGTCAGGGAACGGCGCCAGGCTGACCACCTTCTCGCGCAACATGCCCTGCGCAATGGAGATGTGACCGATCATTTGGCCTTCGAGCGTGTAGCTGAAGGTACTCTTCCAGCTCAGTTCCCGGACCTTCCCGATGTCATGCAGAATTGCGCCCGTCACCAGCAGATCCGCATTTACCTCCGGGTAGAAGGGCGCCGCAGCCCGGCACACCCGCACCAGCGTCAGCACATGCTCCAACAACCCCCCGAGCCACGCGTGGTGCAGCACCTTGGCCGCCGGAGCCACCCGGAGGGCCCCCCCAATCTCTTCATCCTCCAAAAACGCGAGCACCAGCCGCCGCAGATCATCGCTGATAAACCCGTCAACATAGCCGCGAAGCTCCCCCCACATCTCGTCCACACTAAAGCGAGTCGTGGGAACAAAGTCGGCGGGGTCGACCTCACTATCCGCAGCGTGCCGCATCTTGCTGAGCGTGATCTGAAACTTGCCCTGGTATTTGGAGACCTGACCCTGCACCTTTACGTAGTACCCTTCAAGGCAGGTCGAGATGGAGTCAGCGAACTCCTCCCACATGCGGGCTTCCATGGTGCCCGTCTTATCGGCCAGGGTAAGCGCAAGGTACTGCCCGCCGCCTGTTTTCTTCTCTCTTACCTGGACCGAGGCCACAACCAGGAAGGTGGTCACAACCGCATTATCAAACCGCGCCGCATCCGCAACGAAAAAGTCTTTCACGCCTCTCAGGATAAACTGCGGCTCAGAACTGAATGCGGTGACGGAGCCACCGCATACTCAGGCAGGCGGCAAAGGCTACTGGTTTGGCGGAGTTCCCGCGGGTACAGTGCTGCCGGCCGGGGGCACCGTACTACCCGGAACCGTAGGCGGGACTGGAGCACCCGGAGCCGGCGCGGTAACCGGGGGCAACGTCGTCTGGTTTGCACTAGGTTTCGATGCACCCCCTACGGCGTCCTTCGAGAGATCGTTCGTCGTTCCGGGGCCGGTCGGGTTGGCGAACTTGTCGGTCTTCGGCTCCGCGGGCTTGTCCTGCAGCCGCTCTTTCGGATCCCCCTTCTTGCGCTTCTTCTTTTTCTTCGTGGTGTCGCCGTTTAGACCGAGCGGCGCTGCCTGGGTCTTCAAGGAAGCTTTTTCCGCGGCATCGGCTGCAACCGGTGTTGCAGTCACCTTATCGCGGAGTTTGGCATTCTTCGCCTGCGTCTTGCGGAGCTTAACCTCAGGAGCGCGCGCCGAGTAACGCGTCTTTTTGAGCGCGGGAGGGGCAGGCGCCAAAGGATCCTCCACGTTTGCGGGTTCAGCAGTAAGGGCAGGAATACCCCCGACGGCGCCTCCGGGGGTCGTTGTCTCACTGGCGATCTCGACCGGTCCGGCAGGCAGAGCATTGCGGGGCGCCTGACCGAAGCGGACCTTCTCCCGTCGGACTTTCTTTTGTTTCGGCTGCTTTGTGGAAGTGGCGCGCGCTAGCCGCCCCGTAGCCGGAACTGCCGCCGAGGCAGTGGAGGATGCGCTCGTCGAACTTGCGTCTGCTGGGACAGCGCTTGTATTTGTCTTCTCAGCGTCTGCCGCCGGCATGGGCGTTCCGCTAAGGCCGGGCTGAGGGACCCCGGCCGCCGGCGCAGGCAGAGCGGGAGTCGCATCACTGCTCGCGGAGCTGCCCACAGAAGCGCGTTGAAACTGTCCGCTGTCATATCGCTGCTTCTGCTGAGTCTTCTTCTTCTTGATCGCGGGTGGCGCGTAGGCCGAGAAGACGGGCTTGGTCTGCTTGGGGCTGGCACCGGAGTCGACATAGCCAGGACGTATATCAACGTACGCATCTTCGCGCAGCTTGGTGAGGTAAGCCCGCAGAGCAGGCGCCATCGACTCCTGATAGATCGCCTGCTGGATGTCCTGCTCTACATCCTTCATCGGAGGCACACCGGGTTTTACATGCTCCTCGACCTTCAACAGTACAAAACCCTGGCGCGTGCGGATAGGGGCCGTCGTTTCGCCGGCGTTCAAGGGGAAGGTCTGATCTTCCAGAACCTTTCCCAGGGCGCCCCGCTTGAACATGCCGAGCTCTCCGCCCTGAGCGGCGGTCGTCCCACCAGAGTATTGCTTGGCCAGGTCCTCAAACCGCGCGCCATTCTTCATCTTGGCCGCGACATCGTTCGCCTTCGCCTGCGCCTGGGCGATCTGCGCCTCGGTGGCGTCCGTGGGCGTGGGGATAAGGATTTCGGCAAGCCTTACCTGTTCAGGCTGCTCGAATTCCTGCTTGTGCGCCTCATAGAAGGCCTGTTCTTGTGCTTGCGTCATCTGCCCAATTCGCCGACCCACCTCGTCGCGAACCACCTGCTGGGTGATGATCTGGTTGCGAATGTTGGCGCGGAAGTCTTCAAACGAGACGCCCTGCGCGCGAGCCGCCTTCTCAAGATCCTCCATACTCTCTAAATGGTTTTGCTTGCGGATCTCGTCGAGCCTTCGAATGACCTCAGCGTCCGGATTGATGCCAAGCTCTTTGCCCTTCGATAGCAAAAGCTGTTGGTCGATCATGTCCCGGAGCATGTGTTTCTGCCGGTCAGCGGCTTCAGCTGGGGGCAGGTTGGCCTGCGCCAGTTCCTGGGTCAACTGCACCTGGCTTCGCTCAACATCGCTGCGGGTGATGATCTGGTCGTTAACACGGACGACCACATCCTCGACGACGGTACCATTCGGGGTGATCGCAGGGGGCGTGGGAAGTGCCGGAGCAGCCGGCCCGGCTGGCACCATAATAGGGCTTTGGTACCGGGGAGCCTGCGCTGCTACGGGAGATGCGCACAGAGACATAGCAGCGCCGCTCACAATAGCCGCGCGTACAAGACAATTCATCCACGTTCCTTCAATCATTCCAGCAAACCCTTATGCCTGTCGCGGACAGGCCACCTACCCAACGCGGTACCCAGGGCGTTACTCCATTTGGACGCAATCATCCTGGAATTAGCATTTGCTCTATTCTAAGGCCGAACCGGCTCCGCAGCCGATGAGTGCGTGGCCGTGCGCGAGGAAACCACCCTGAAGGGCCTTCCCAGTGCTCCCCGGATCACGACCGCGGCTCACCTCCGGGTATATACTCCGTCCAACGCTGGTCTGTCTCCCGAGGAAACCTAGACAATGGCCCCACGCACTCGCCGCGCGCTCTTCTCCGTTACTGTCTTTCTCGCAACCTGCGGGGTGCTTGGCTCGGTCATCAGCCAAAAAGTAGCCGCTCAGTCGGCGACGGATGAGTCGACCTTGCGCGATTCTCTCCACCAGTTCACCAACGTGTACTCGCTCGTCGAGCAAAACTACGCGGACCCGCTCACCACGGATAAGACAGACAAGGTGATCTACGATGGAGCGATTCCAGGGATGCTGCATGTCCTTGATCCGCACTCCAACTTTTACGATCCGAAGGCTTTTGCGCAGATGCGGGAAGACCAGCACGGGCGGTACTACGGCGTCGGCATGTCGATACAGCCTCAACCAGATAAGCCAGCTGATGGGGACAAGCCGGCAACGACCAAGATTGTTGTGATAGCTCCCTTCGAGGGAACCCCCTCGTATAAGGCGGGGATTCGCCCGGGAGATGCCATTCTTTCAATCGACGGCAAATCGACCGACGGCATGGATTCGGCCGCCGTTGCGGCCTTACTGAAGGGGCCAAGAGGCTCGCATGTATCGGTCACGATGGCGCGGGAGGGTCAAGCACATCCTCTGGTGTTTGATCTGGTTCGGGACGAAATTCCGCAGCCCTCGGTTGATCTTGCGTTCGAACCGCGGAGTGGTGTCGGCTACATCCACGTGAAACAGTTCATGGAGACGACGAGCCGAGAGGTTGGCGATGCTTTGGATAGGTTCAGCGCCCAGGGACCGATTGCCGGGCTTGTGATTGATCTGCGTGGGAACCCGGGAGGCTTGCTGAACGAAGCCGTCAATATGAGCGACAAGTTCCTGCAGAAAGGACAGATCGTCGTCTCACAGAAGGGCCGCGCCTTCCCGGACCAGGTCTACCGGGCAGCGCACGGATCGGACGCCAAGTACCCGATTGTGGTGCTGGTGAACCGCAATACGGCATCCGCCGCCGAGATCGTTTCAGGAGCCCTGCAGGATCATGACCGCGCCCTTATCGTCGGGGAGACAACGTTTGGCAAAGGACTTGTCCAAACAGTCTTCACGATCAGCGAGAACTCCGGTCTTGCGCTGACAACCTACCACTACTACACGCCTTCGGGACGACTGATCCAGCGTAATTACGACCACATGAGCCTATACGACTACTATGTCGTGCGCGATGGGTCGAAGCAGACCGACAAGTCAAACCTTGAGGTGAAATTGACGGATTCTGGGCGAACCGTCTATGGAGGCGGAGGAATAACACCAGACGAGAAGATCGAGAATGTAAAACCCAACGCCTTCCAGAACAGCGTCCTGCAGCATTACGGATTCTTCGACTTTACCCGGATGTATCTTGCCAATCGGGCTATCCAGAAGGACTTCACGGTGGATGACGCCGTGCTGCAGCAGTTTGAGAGCTTCCTGCGGACCAAAAAGGTTGAGTTTAGCGACGCAGATGTCGCGGCTAATCTTGATTGGTTGAAGGAGAGCATCAAGAGCGATCTATTTACGACCCAGTTTGGACAGGTTGAAGGAATGAAGGTACGTGCACAGTGGGACCCGCAGATCAACAAGGCCATTACATTCCTGCCTGAGGCGCGAGCTCTGGTGGATCGCGCTAAACCAGGCGACAAGCCGCTAACGACTGCGAGCAGGTAGAGTCGGTCAGGCTGGAACACGGCACGTATGCGCCTCGGGTAGCCCTGCCCCCTGAAAGCTCGGAAAATCGCGCAACGAACGACTTTAGCTTTGTATCCCTAAGCTAAAGTATTGATTCCATTTGCCTGGAGTCTGCAAAATAGTCATCCAAACAAGATGACTCCACCATGCGAGGGGGCTGGTCCGAGTCACTCCCTCCCGCGAGTGGACTACGCCAGAGAAAAACGAGATGGCCGCACCTCTCTGTGTGGCTTGAAGGGGATGTGCGGTGGGACGCATTCCCGTTCCCGATTGCGGCGAAAACACTTGCCTTTTCGGTCCTAAGAGCCTAAAACGGGAATAAAGATGGCGGGTCCGCCGAAGGCACGCCTTTCGGCGCTCTACTTTTTTTTACTAATGTCATCTTCGGTTTTCTTCTACCAAGCCGGCTCCAGACCGGTCCGCTGCTGTTGGGCAACGTGCAACTTAGAGCAATGATCGTTTCGCTGTGAACAGTCTTCCCCCCTCCTGGAGGCGTTGTTGTGCCAAGGGCACGTTTCCAGAGATGCGCTGAACCGGTCGCCTCCACGCTCGCCGGTTTACGTACGCGCTGTCACATGGTGCAAGGGGAGCGGTTTTGGAGAAGAAATGGGCCGGAGGACGGAAATACGGCGGATTTGCGCCTGGCTGATCGGTCTTCTGCTGGGTACAGCGTGCCCGGCGTGGGCCACCGAGGCCACGCTTGTGGCGGACGCGCACGTTTCAAGCGACCGTCCCACTACAAATAGCGGCTCCTTATCAAATCTGAACGTTGGCGGTGGGTATACGGCGCTGCTTCAGTTCGATCTGGGGCTGCTCCCGGCCGGAACGACTGGAGCCCAGGTCTCGCGCGCGGTGCTGCGGCTGTACGTGAATCGTATGGATACGGCAGGCTCGGTAAGTGTGCAGCCAATAAACGGTGCGTGGACCGAAGGCACGGTGACCTATCAGACGTTGCCAGCGCTCGGGGGGACGCTGCAGACGATTTCGATCATCCAGGCGGGCGCCTTTGTGGCTCTGGATGTGACGACGCAGGTGCAGGGCTGGCTCAGCGCACCCGCGTCCAATCATGGACTTGCTCTGACCGCAGGGACGGCGGTGCTGCAGTTTGACAGCAAAGAGAATGATCAGACGGCGCACCCGGCGGCGCTCGACGTAACGATTGTGTCGCAGGGCCCTGCGGGGGCAAACGGGCCGGCAGGACCCGCAGGCGCGGCGGGGCCGGCCGGCCTGGCAGGACCGCAGGGTCCCCAGGGCCCGATTGGACCGGCAGGAGCCTCCGGAAAGGGAATCCAGTACCAAGGAACATACTCCGCAAGCACGACCTATGCTCTTGGGGACGTCGCAGTGTACGCGGGGTCGAGCTACCTCTCGCTGGTGGCGCAGAACCGAGGGAACACGCCCGGGGCAAGTCCGGCGCAGTGGGGGCTTTTGGCTGCCGGTGGAACAGGATCGACATCCGGGAACCCGAGTGTGGCGGTGTCGTACCAGGGGGTCTATGCCTCAACCACGAAC
>CAXUNW010000071.1:0-11449 GCA_964252505.1 uncultured Acidobacteriaceae bacterium | reverse complement strand
CGAAATCATCGAGTCGCTGACGCCGCTGCTGCAGCAGCACCGTGCGCTGCGGACGGACAGCGGGGGTGCGGGCAAATACCGAGGGGGGCTTGGCCAGGCGACGGCGATGCGCTGCCTTTCGGGCCGGGCATGGGAGCTTTCGGCCATGATCGATCGCCTGCAGTTCCCGGGTGCTGGGCTGCTGGGCGGGGAGGCAGGCGCGTGCGGACGATTTCTGGTCGATGGCGCGGCCTGGCCGGCGAAGACGCTGTGCGCGCTTGGCCCCAATGCCACGGTGACGCTGGATCTGCCGGGCGGCGGCGGCTTCGGGGATCCGGCTGAACGGGAGCCCGCACGGGTTCTCCACGATGTTGTGTGCGGCTATGTGTCGCTGGAGGCGGCCGAGCGAATCTATGGTGTTGCGATCGAATATCGCGGCGAGCCGGATGCGCTGGTGCGGATGCCGTGGCACTTTACGGTGGACGAGGAACGTACCGCAGCTTTGAGATTGGTCCAGAGGAAGAGCGGCAGAGGCGCAGCCGGGTGAGTTCGGAAGGAAACGGGCGCGATGACTCCCGTTTTCGATGAAGTGGAACGGGGCGAGGGCTGCAGCGTAAGCGAGATGCAGGGACTTTCACTCAGGCGGGGCTTCGGTGGGGATGGCGGGATTGCTCCCCTTCGGAGGGATGACAACTTAGCGGGCAGGCGAGAGGCGATGGTAGCCGGAGTGCCGCTGCAGCACCAGGGCGGCGGCGCCCCGGAGGCGGGCGAACTCCGGGTTGGTGGTGGTCCTGAGCCGTGGCGCCTCGCCTGCCAGCATCTGCCGGGTGAGGCTGGCGTGGATGATGGGTTCGATGAGGTTCCACTGCGCGGTGACGTCTCCGGCAAACAGGATGACCTCGGGCGAGAGGGCGGCTGTGACGGCATGGAGGCCTTCGCCGAGGTATTCGGCCTGCCGCTTCAGCGCGGCGATGGCCTGGGGGTCGTTGCCGGCAGCCAGGGTAAGCAGGGCGGGGGCGGTCAACGAGCCGGGGGGTCTGCCGGTGAGCTCACCGTAGAACCGAAGGGCTGCGCGGGAGGAGGCGAAGGTCTCCCAGCAGCCTCGCCGGCCGCATCCGCAGAGCGGACCGCTGGGATCGAGGGTGACGTGGCCGAACTCGCCGGCCAGTCCATCCTTGCCGGTGATCATCTGCCCGTTGGCGAGGATGGCGGTGCCGATACCTTCGGAGATGGCGACGAGGACAGCGTTGCGGACACCATCGAGGCGTCCAGACCAGACTTCCTCGATGAGACAGGCGTTCGCCTCGTTTTCCATCTCCACCGTCAGGCCGGCCCCGGTCTCGATTTCCGAGGCGACATCATACCCGGCCCAGCGCAGATTGGGCGCGAGGACGAGCCGACGGGTCCTGGGATCGACCCGGCCAGGCATGCTGAGCCCGATGCCCTCGAAGATCTTGTCCGGGTAGAGCGCACGCGTGCGCTGGATGCAGGTGATGATGAGCGGCAGGGCCTTTGCGGGGTTGCCGGGCAAGGTGACGGACTCCTGCGCGAGCAGGCGGCTATCGAGATCGACGATGGCGACCATGGCGCGGGCGGGCATAAGATCCACCGCAAGGATGACGATGTCCGGGTTGAGCGAGAGCAGGGTGGGCCGCCGGCCGCGCGGTTTGCGCACGGTGCCGCCCATGACGATCCAACCCTCTTCTACAAGCTGATCGACGATGGCGGAGATGGTGCTCTTCTGGAGGCCGGAGACACGGGCCAGATCGACGCGGGTGATGGGCTGGTTAGAGCGAACCAGTTCGAGCACCACATCGCGGTTGATGTCGCGCGCAATATCGCTGGCGGCGAGTTGTACGTAGGCAAGGTCGGCGCGGCGCAGGGCGTGGGCGTTGGAGCCGGCGGGCTTGGACCTGCCTGCCGCTTTCGTGGGCGATCGCGTTCGAGCGGTCGTTTTTCGGTTCGGCAGGGCTTTCCCGCTCTCCTTCATGGCCACATTCTTGCATGCCGCACGCTTGCCGAGTCGCGGCTGTCAGATTTTAGCGGAGGTAGCGGGTGAACCTGTTTTCGAGCTGCTCCTGGCGTCCGGAGCGTGGCTGCGGATTGACGTTCGACTCTTCGGCGGTAGCGGCGATGGCTTCGAGAGAGCGGCTGCCGTTGAGCATGGCCTGATTCGCCGGGGTTTGCCAGCCAGCGTAGCGCTGGGTGATGGCGGCAGCCATTTCGCCTTCTTCGTGGATGCGGGCGGCGAGCAGAAAGGCCCGTGCGCAGAGATCGACGGCGCCGACATGCGCGTGGACGAGGTCTTCAGGCTCGAACGACTGACGCCGTACCTTGGCATCGAAGTTCATGCCACCCTTGCCGAGGCCCCCGGCCTGAATGACGTGCAGCATGGCGAGCGTCATGGCGCCGAGATCGTTGGGGAACTGGTCGGTGTCCCAGCCGAGCAGCGGGTCTCCGCGATTGATGTCCAGCGAGCCGAGCACGCCAAGGGAGGCGGCAAGGGCGATCTCATGCTCGAAGGTGTGGCCGGCCAGCAGAGCATGGTTGCCTTCGAGGTTGACCTTGACCTCTTTTTCGAGGCCGAACTGCTTGAGGAAGCCGAAGACGGTTGCGGTGTCGAAGTCGTACTGGTGGGCGGTGGGCTCTTTGGGCTTGGGTTCAAGGAGGATCTGGCCGGTGAAGCCGATCTTGTGTTTGTACTCGACGACGAGGGTGAGGAAGCGGCCAAGCTGCTGAAGCTCCTGCCGCAGGTCGGTGTTGAGCAGGGTCTCGTAGCCCTCGCGGCCGCCCCAGAGGACATAGTTGTCGCCGCCAAGCTGCTGGGTGACGTCCATGCAGTGCTTGACGGTGGCGGCACAGTAGGCAAAGACGTCGGGGTCGGGGTTGGACGCGGCGCCGGCCATGAAGCGCGGGTGGCTGAAGAGGTTGGCGGTGCCCCAGAGCAGACGTGCGGGGCTGGTCTCCATCCTGGTGGCGAGATAGTCCGCCATCTCATGGAAGTTGGCGAGCGAGTGGCGGAGGGTCTCGCCTTCGGGGGCGATATCGCGGTCGTGAAAGGTGAAGAAGGGCAGGTCGAGGACGCGGAAGAGATCGAAGGCGGCATCGGCCTTGGCGCGGGCGGCGGCCATGGGATCGTGCATCTGCATCCAGGGGCGGACGATGGTGGGCGCGCCGAAGGGATCGCTGCCGTTCATGGCGAGGCTGTGCCAGTAGGCGACGGCAAAGCGCATGTGGTCGCGAAAGGGACGCCCGAGCACAACGCGGTTGGCGTCGTACCAGCGGTAGGCGAAGGCGTTTTCGCTCTCGGGGCCTTCAAAGCGAACGGTCTCCAGCGAGGCAAAGACAGAAGGGTTCAAGACTTCTCCAAAGGATGAATCGGGCGGATCCATGTGCAGGCAGCAATTCGTCCGGCAACTGGACTATATACCAAAGAGCGGAATTTTCGCAGGCGGTTGCGGGGGCGTTGCGTCGTTCTGCGGGCGGTCGGGCGGGGTGCATGGCGGGGTGTGGGTTTGCGCTTGTCTGCGTCGTACCCCCATAATGATTTGTCTGTGGATTTAGCGTTTACTTCAACCGAGGTGGAGCGGGAATGGCAAGCAAATTTTCCAGGCGTGCGGCGCTTGCGGGGCTGGCGGGTGCGGCCCCCCTGGCGATGAGCTCAAAGCTGCGGGCGGTGATGCGGTACGGGCAGGAGCCGCTGCGCTCGAAGACGCGGGTGGCGAGCACGGCGGAGCGGAACCTGGCGGTGGGGCCGTTCCAGCCGACGTATGAGTCGTTGAAGCAGTACAAGACGCCGGCGTGGTTTCGCGATGCGAAGTTCGGGATGTGGGCGCACTGGACGGCACAGTGCGTGCCGGAGCAGGGGGACTGGTACGCCCGCAACATGTATATCCAGGGGTCCAAGCAGTACAAGTACCATGTCGAACACTACGGGCATCCGTCGAAGTTCGGCTTCAAGGACATGGACCACCTGTGGACTGCGGCGAACTGGCAGCCAGAGTACCTGATGAACCTCTACGTGAAGGCTGGGGCGAAGTACTTTATGGCGCTTGCCAATCATCATGACAACTTCGATTGCTATGACTCGACGTATCAGAGGTGGAACTCGACGAAGATCGGGCCGCGTCGGGACATTGTGGCGACGTGGGGGAAGGTGGCGCGGGAGCATGGTCTGCGGTTTGGCGCGAGCAACCATTCCTCGCACGCGTGGCACTGGTTTCAGCCGGCGTTCGGCTACGACTACGAGGGACCGCTGGCAGGGGTGCGCTATGACGGGTATACGAAGGCCAGCCAAGGCAAGGGGCTGTGGTGGGATGGGTTCGACCCGCAGGAGCTTTATGTCGGGCCGAGCTTTCCGCTGCCGGATGGGCTGATGACCAAGGCCGAGCAGGACGCCTGGCGGAAGACGCATGACGCGAAGTGGCATGAGGAGGCCCCGGCGACGTATCCGGGGTTCGCGAATGACTGGTTTCTGCGGACGCGGGAGCTGGTGGACAAGTACGATCTGGACTTTTTGTATTTTGACGACACGGAGCTGCCGTTTGGGCAGACGGGGCTGGATGTGGTGGCGGACTTCTATAACCGCAACCGGAGCAAGCGACATGGGAATGTGGAGGCGTGCGTCTTCGGGAAGGGCTTTACACCGGACCACATGGGGGCGGCGGTGCTGGACCTGGAACGTGGGCGGGCGAATGAGATTCAGGCGCTGCCGTGGCAGACGGATACATGCATTGGGGACTGGCACTACAACATCGACACCTTTGAGAAGCATCGGTACAAATCGGCGAAGACGGTGATTCAGATGTTGGCGGATATTGTGAGCAAGAATGGCAATCTGTGCCTGAATATTCCGCTGAAGGGGGATGGGACGATCGACTCGGACGAGCGAGCCGTACTCGATGAACTGGCGACGTGGTTTCCGGCGAACGGCGAGGCGATCTATGGGACGCGGCCGTTCACGGTCTTTGGGGAGGGGCCTCCGGATGTTGTCTCGACGGGCAACTTCAACGAAGGTAAAGGGCGGCCCTACACGAGCGAGGACGTGCGGTTCGGTGTGAAGGCGGGGCATCTGTATGCGGTCGTGATGGCGTGGCCGGAGGGTGAGGCGGCGACGGTGAAGATCAAGACACTTGGGCGAGGGTCGAAGGCGTTTCCGGGCAGGGTGGCGCGGGTGGAGATGCTGGGCGGCGGGACGGTGCGCTTCGAGCAGGCGCCCGACGGGCTCAGCGTGACGTTGCCGACGGGCAGGCGGAATGGACTTCCGGTGGCGCTAAAGATCGCGCCCGAGAACGCAGGGGTGCTGGGCACGGCCTGAGTGGTGAGCCGCCTTCCCCGGGGACAGGGTAGGCGGCTTTTGGGCGAGCTATCCGCGCATGGCCATCTGCTCGGTCATGATCTGGGTGAGGTCGGGCTTTTTGAGGCCGTGTTCGGCCTCGTTGAACTTATCGACCTTGCTGGACCAGTTCATGGAGCAGAATTTCGGTCCGCACATGGAGCAGAAGGCGGCTTCCTTGTAGTAGTCGTCGGGCAGGGTTTCGTCGTGCATGCCGCGGGCGGTTTCCGGGTCGAGCGAGAGGGCGAACTGCTTGTCCCAGTCGAAGGTGTAGCGGGCGTGGGAGATGGCGTCGTCACGGTCGCGGGCTCCGGGGCGGTGGCGGGCAACGTCGGCGGCGTGGGCGGCGATCTTGTAGGCGATGATGCCGTCTTTTACGTCTTTTTCGTTGGGGAGGCCGAGGTGCTCCTTGGGGGTGACGTAGCAGAGCATGGCCGCGCCGTGCCAGCCGATCATGGCGGCACCGATGGCGGAGGTGATGTGGTCATAGCCGGGGGCGATGTCGGTGACGAGCGGGCCGAGGACGTAGAAGGGAGCGCCGTCGCAGAGCTCGACTTCCTTGTCGACCTGGAGCTTGATCTGGTCCATGGGGATGTGGCCGGGGCCCTCAATCATGACCTGGACGTCGGACTTCCAGGCGTGGCGGGTGAGCTCGCCGAGGGTTTTGAGCTCGGCGAACTGGGCTTCGTCGCTGGCATCGGCGAGGCAGCCGGGGCGGAGGCCGTCACCGAGCGAGTAGGAGACGTCGTACTTCGCCATGATTTTGGTAATGCGATCAAAGTGCTCGTAGAGGAAGTTCTGGCGATGGTTGGAGGTCATCCACTGGGCGAGGATGGCCCCGCCGCGGCTGACGATGCCGGTGATGCGTTTGGCGACGAGCGGGACGTACTCGATGAGGACGCCGGCGTGGATGGTGAAGTAGTCGACGCCCTGCTGGGCCTGCTCCTCGATGACCTCGAGGTAGAGGTCGATGTTGAGGTCTTCGACCTTCTTGACGCGGCTGAGGGCCTCGTAGAGGGGGACGGTGCCGATGGGGACCGGGGAGTGGCGGAGGATTTGCTCGCGGATCATGGGGATATCGCCGCCGGTGGACAGGTCCATGACGGTGTCGGCGCCGTAGTGGACAGCGGTGTGGAGCTTGCGGAGCTCTTCGTCCACGTTTGAGACGAGGGCGGAGTTGCCGATGTTGGCGTTGATCTTGCAGAGGCTCTCGACGCCGATGGCCATGGGCTCGAGCTCGGGGTGGTTGATGTTGGCCGGGATGATCATGGTGCCCTTGGCGACTTCGGCGCGGATGAGTTCGGCGGAGAGTTTTTCCTTCTGGGCGATATAGGCCATCTCCTCGGTGATGTGGCCGAGGCGGGCGAAGTGCATCTGGCTCATGTTGGTGTCGCCGGTCTGGGCGGCGTGCGCTTTGCGCTTGACGATCCAATCGGCGCGGCCGGTGGGGACACGGTAGTGGTTGCCGTTTTGCTGATTCAGGGTTGAGCCATTGCCATTTCCACTCATGCTTGTCAGATCCTCTCGCTGAGCCTTCCGCGTTGAGGGACGCGCGGCTTGCGTTTTCGGGGCTTGATGTCTACGGGTCGAGTATACGCGGGAGATGGCGGTCTTCGTGTGCCGCGTGCGGGGCCACCTCGCGATCCGATGATGGCACCCAAGGGAGCCACAAGTGGGATGGATGGACCTGCCAAGAGAGCTTAGAAGCTGGCCATCGAGGCGTCGGACACGATCGAGGACGTGGTCGATCCGGCGATCCGCGACACTGCACGGATCGCAGCGCGCCAGCAGGTGGAGCTCCGTAAGATCGCCGTCCACGGAACCCTGAAGAACTGGGCCGGGCTCCTTGGGTTCACCCAGGACGCCACTGTGCCTGGCGCGTCTTCCGCTTTGTCAGGCAGACGACACTCTAAAGTTTGCCGACACCTGCCGGCGCCCTCACGGAAACCGCAGGGTTCCCGATGACTAGAAGCATGAAAATATTGTCCCAGTCCGCAACTTGCTCAGCATGCCACGAAGGGGTTGCCGAGCCGTTTCCGTTTACGATGGCCTTCCAACCGATCGTCGATGTCGAGACGAGGAGGCCATATGCGTACGAGGCGCTCGTCCGGGGGGCGCAGGGAGAGTCTGCCTACTCGGTGCTGAGCCAGGTGACGGAGGCAAACCGGTATGCCTTCGACCAGATGTGCCGGGTGAAGGCAATCACGCTGGCGTCGCAACTTGGTCTTCCGTCGACCGGGGCACGGCTTTCGATCAACTTCATGCCCGGAGCGGTCTACAGCCCGGCGGCTTGCATCCAGGTGACGCTGAAGACGGCGCTGCAGATGGGCTTCCCGACGAACCGGCTGATCTTCGAGTTCACCGAAGGCGAGAGGATGGCCGATCCGGGTCATCTGGGCAAGATTGTCGCCGAGTACCAGAAGCGTGGGTTCAAGGTGGCGATCGACGACTTCGGCGAGGGATATGCGGGGGTGAATCTGCTGGCGGACCTGCCGGCGGACGTGATCAAGCTGGACATGGCGCTTACGCGGAACCTGCAGGAGCGGCGTTCAGCGCGGATCATTGTGAAACACATGGTGCGGCTGGCAGCGGAGCTTGGCAGCGACCTGATTGCCGAAGGGATCGAGACGCCTGCGGAGTACGACGCGCTGCGGGAGTGTGGTATCCGGCTGATGCAGGGGTATCTTCTGGCGAAGCCCGCGCTCGAGAGCCTACCGTCGTTCACGGTTCCGGACTCAGGGCGCGAGGCGGCACCTGAGGTGCGGCAGACGCTCTTCTGCGCTGCGTAGGGCGAACATCACCGGGGTGGGCGCCGTTGACCATGCAGCGGGCTCACCTCTACACTGATGTCGATGAACAGTCCACAGTCTGTCCCGGCCAAGAGCCCCATGAAGATCATTGTTGCCGCCCTGGTGATCCTGGCGACCGTGGGGTATCTGGCATTTACAGGGGTTCGCGATACGAAGAGCTACTACGTGACGATCTCGGAGCTGAATGCGATGGGGGGCAAGGCGTATACGCGCCATCTTCGAGTGGCGGGGAATGTGGCCCCGGGCAGCATTCACCGGGTGGGGACGAATGCAAGCTTTCAACTGCTGGAGCTGGGCAAGACGCTGAACGTGAGCTACCAGGGCAGCGAGCCACCGCCCGACACCTTCAAGGACGACGCGCAGGCCCTGGCCGTGGGGACCTATGGGCGGGATGGCGTGTTCCATGCGACGCAGTTGCAGGCCAAGTGTGCGTCGAAGTATGCACCGGCGCCGGGCGCGGTTCCAGGTGGGCCAAAGATGGGCAAGGCTCCGGGGGCGACGGCGACGGTTACGCTGCCGCGCTAGGATGAGCGACTCGACGGCACCGAAGATGTGTGCGGTGGGGTTCCCCGTTCCGGCGCGGGATCCGGCGGCAGCGCACGTGGCGGCTTGCGCGCTGGAAGGATGCTCGAAGCTGTTTGGAGCTTTCGCGGCTTTGCGCGATGTGTCGGTCGCGTTCGAGCAGGGATCTTGCACGATGCTGCTGGGGGAGAACGGCGCGGGGAAGTCGACACTGTTGCGGCTGGTGGCAGGACTGATTGCGCCGACGCGGGGGACGGTGGCGGTATTTGGAGGGACGCCGGCAGCGCAGCGGCATCGGGTGGCCTATATGAGCCATGCGCCGATGCTGTACGACGAGCTGACGGCGATGGAGAATCTTCGTTACTTTGCGGGACTGCACCGGGATGGGGGGTGCGACTGCGTGGGGAACCCGGAGATGGCGCTGCGGGCGGTGGGGCTGGACCCTTTTTTGAAGCGGCCGGTAGGACAGTACTCGCAGGGGATGCGGCAGCGGACATCGCTGGCGCGGGTGATCCAGACGGACCCGGAGCTTCTGCTGCTGGATGAGCCGTTTTCAAACCTGGATGTGGGGAGTGCGGGCGGCATGGTGGAGTTGCTGGCGGACTTTCGGACATGGCCGGTGACGGGCGGGGGGCGGCGGACGATCGTTCTGACGACGCACCAGGCGGCGCTGGCGGCACCGCTGGCCGACCGCACGCTGACGATGGCGGGCGGGCAGATGGTTGCGGCGTGACTGCGAAGACCAATGCGGCACGGATGCTCGATGGACTGGGGATCGGGTATGAGCTGCGAACGTATGCGGTGGATCTGGAGGATCTGACGGCGGTCAGCGTGGCGCGCAAGATCGGGATGCCGGTCGAGCAGGTGTTCAAGACGCTGGTGACGGTTGCCTTGGATGGAGAGCATCTGTTTGCGGTGGTTGCGGGGGATGCGGAGCTGGACCTGAAGAAGCTGGCGGTGGCGGCGGGCGTGAAGAAGGTGGAGCTGGCAAGCCTGAAGGAGGTGGAGCCGCTGACGGGGTATGTGCGTGGTGGTGTGACGGTGATGGCGGCGAAGAAGGCCTTTCGGGCATTTGCGGATGAGACGATCGAGCTGTTCGAGGCGATCTCGGTGTCTGCGGGCGTGCGGGGCGTGCAGATGGTGCTGGCTCCGGGGGACTACCTGCGGGCCAGCGGATGCATCGTGGCGGACCTGAGTAAGGCGGCGCGGTGAGCTTCTTCCGGCATGTATGGCAGCATCTGGAGAAGGATCTGAGGATCGAGTGGCGGTCTCGGGATTCCGTGAACGGGATGCTGTTTTTCGCGTTGCTTGTGGTGGTGGTGTTCTCGCTGGCGTTCGATCCGACGGCGAACCCGACGCTGGCTCGGCAGGTTTCGGGGGGGATACTGTGGGTCGCGATCTTATTTGCGTCGACGACAGCGCTGAACCAGACGTGGACGCGGGAGCAACGGAATTCGGTTTTGGAGGCGCAGCGGATGGCGCCGTCCCCCGCGTCAGCGCTGTTTGTGGGCAAGGTGCTGGCGAACCTGATCTTTGTGGGGGCGATTGAGGCGATTCTGGCGCCGCTGTTTATTGTTTTCTACAACCTGCACCCTCTAGGACAGACCTGGCTGTTTGCGCTGGTGATGCCGCTGGGCACGTGGGCGCTGCTGTGCAATGGGACGTTTTTCGCGGCGCTGGGCCTGCGGACGCGCAACCGGGAGCTGCTGCTGCCGTTGATCCTGTTTCCAATTTCGCTGCCGGCGCTGCTGGCGATGATCAATGCGAGCGCGGGAATATTGACGGGGGACGAGGGGTTCAACCCGCTGCTTTGGGTGCGGATGCTGGCGGGATACGACGTGATCTTTACGATTGTTTGCCTGTTTCTGTTTGAGACGGCGATCAGCGCGGAGTAGAAGGCGCCGCGGTCCCATCAAATTCGGGCCGAGCTTTTGCCATGGGATGCGATGCTTGCGCGGTACACTGTTGGCATTGTGGCTGTTCGAGAAGCTTCCTCTGTCTCTCGTGTGTCGCCCGCGCTGGCGGTGTACTTCGTCGCGACGCTGGGCGTGCTTGGTTACGCGACCTGGCTGGCGCTGATGGTTGCGCCGGTCGAGGCGACGATGGGCGATATCTACCGGGTGTTCTACTACCATGTTCCCGCGAACATCCTGGCTGAGATCTTTCCGTATGTGAACCTGGTGGCGTCGCTGGCCTATCTTTTCTACCGGCAGCGGAACCCAGAGCGGGCGATGGCGGCGGATGCGGTGGCGCTGGCGGCGGCCGAGGTGACGCTGGTGTTCGGGACGTTCGGGCTGGTGAGCGGGATGCTGTGGGCGCGGCCGGTGTGGGGCATCTGGTGGACGTGGGATGCGCGGCTGACGACCGCGCTGCTTCTGTGGCTGCTGTACGTGAGCTATTTGATGGTGCGGCGGTTTTCTTCGAGCGGGCAGATGTATACCGTGGCGGCGGTGCTTTCGATTTTTGCGGCAATCGATGTGCCGATCGTGTTTATGTCGATCCGGTGGTGGCGGACGCAGCATCCGGCGCCGGTGCTGGGGGGGGATGGGTCGCTCGATAAGACGATGTATCCGGCGCTGCTTTGGAACTTTCTGGGGTGGGCGATGTGGGGGGTGTTACTGACCATCGTTCGGTACAAGCTGGAACGGCGGCGGCAGCAGAACCAGCAGGATGCGGTGATGGCGGTGATGGATACGGATGCCTACAGCCATGTTGGGGGAGACTGATGGCTATTCCGTTCAGCACAATGCAGGAGCGGCACCTGGTGTATGTGTATGCGGGGATGTGGGTGCTGCAGTTGGGG
>CAXUNW010000070.1:0-11628 GCA_964252505.1 uncultured Acidobacteriaceae bacterium | reverse complement strand
CAACATGATCGAGCAGTCGAGCGCGCTGGATGCGAAGGCCTCGGATGCGGTGCAGGGGATGCTGAGCGGGCAGGGGGTTGAGGTGCATGACGCGATGATCGCCTCGCAGAAGGCAGATATGGCGTTCGAACTGGCGCTGCAGGTGAGGAACAAGGCGGTAGCGGCGTACCAGACGATGATGTCAATGCAGTTTTAGGGCTTAGGGTTCGATGGAGGGTAGTTGCGGCGGCGGGACCTTAGGGTCCTGCCGTTTTTGCTTTTTGATCCTGCGTTCTGGTGGTTCCTCAGAGGGCTCTTAGGTGGGGAGGAGGTGTTCGGTACGGAACGTGCTTTGAGATGGGTTCAGCTAGCACGGATGGGGCATGGACTGCCGGTTCGAATGTACCAAGACTTTGGTTGCGATGGATGGGTGCGATGGCGGATTTGAAGCAGGGCGAGAGCACAAAGGATACGACGCAGATGGTGCGGAGCGAGACGACGACGGTGACGCCGGACGGCGGGGTGGTGCACCAGGTCCGGACCATGGCGGCGGGGGTGCATCAGCGGGTGATGGCGATGCCGGCGACGCGGCGGACCTGGGTGCTGGGAGCGTTGCTGTTTCTGGCCGCGGGGTGTGCGGGGCTGGCGTGGTTCTTTGAGCGGCCGGACTACCGGGAGTTGTTTACGGGGCTGGACGGGAAGGATGTGCAGACGGTGGCGTCGGAGCTGGGTGCGGCGGGGATTCCGTTCGAGACGACCGGGGATGGGATAAAGGTTCCAGCGGACCTGATGGACAAGGCGCGGATGGAGGTGGCGGCGAAGGGGATGCCGCAGACGGGCCGGTTAGGGTTCGAGTTGTTCGACAAGCCGAACTGGGTGGGGAGCGAGTTTGACGAGCGGGTGAATTATCAGCGGGCGCTTGAGGGTGAGTTGGAGCGAACGATAGGGTCGCTGGGGACCGTTCGTTCGGCGCATGTGCATGTTGTGATGCCGCAGCAGTCGTTGTTTACGACGCAGGAGCGGGTGGCGAAGGCCTCGGTGGTGCTGCGGCTGCGAAAGGCGTCGATGAGCCCGGAGCAGGCGGAGGCGATACGCGGGCTGGTGGCGGGGGCGGTTGAGAATTTATCACCGGAGAACGTGATGCTGGCGGACGCGGATGGCCGCGTGAATCTACAGCAGAGAGGCCGGGGGAGCGCGGCGGAGGCGGACACGGAGCAGGCGCTGGAGGCGAAGCTGATGGCGATGCTGGAGCCGCTGGCGGGACATGAAAATGTGCGGGCGACGGTGAATGTGAGCTACGACGAGGGGACGGAGGAGCGGACGGACCAGATCTACGATCCGACGCAGAGTGTGGCGTTGAGCTCGCGGAAGAGTGAGCAGAGTTCGGGTGCGGGGAAGGGCGCGGCATCGGGGATTCCGGGGACAGCGAGCAATACACCGGCGGCGGCCCCGGCGGGCTCGCAGGCCGCGGCAGGGGCGGCGGTCGCGGCGGGGGCTCCACCGCTGCTGAAGGAGCCTTTGCCGGTGTATCCGGGTGGGGCGGCGGGAGGCCAGGTGTCGAAGGAAGAGTCAATGACCAATGGGGTGACGACGCACACGATCCACAGCGAGCAGGGTCCGGGACGGATTCGTCGAGTGACGGCTGCTGTGGTGGTGAACGACAAGCAGGTGGTGGAGGGAACGGGCAAGACGCAACAGACGGTCTGGAAGCCGAGGTCGGCGGAGGAGATGAAACGGCTTGAGGCCCTGGCGCAGGCTGCGGTGGGATTCGACGAAAAGCGGGGAGACCAGGTGGCGGTGTCGAATGTGAGCTTCAGCACGAACGCTCCGGAGACGGCGCTGGGTGGGATGGCGAAGGTTCTGGATGAAGGAAAGGGGTTTTTGCACACCGAGCCGGCGGTGTTGCGGACGGGGGTGATGGGCCTGGTGGCGTTGATGGTGGTGATGATGGTGCTTCGCCCGGTGGCGAAGCAGGTGACCACAACGCTGCGGCAACCGGTGTTGCTGGCTTCCGGGACCCCGATGGGAACGGTGAGCGCGCCGGACGCGGAGGCGGCGGCGACGCTGGGGAAGGGTGCGGAGAGCGCAGGAGCCCTGGGGACAGGCGCGCAGGCAGCGGCGGAGATTCCCGTGGTGGAGGAGCTGGTTGCTTCGCCGCAGACGATGAAGAAGCGGCGAGCGGCGAAGCAGGGTCAGATGATGTTCGACCATGTGTCACAGCAAATTATGAAGGAGCCGGTGCAGAGTACACGGTTGCTTGAGGTTTGGATTGGAACGCAGGAAGGGGCGGAGTAATGGCGACGAGGGCACAAGGAGCGGGGATGGCAGGGGATGTGAGTTCGGCGGTGATGTTGACTTCAGAGTCGGGGTTCAAGCCCTCGGATATGCCGGGACTGCGGAAGGCGGCGATCCTGATGGTGACGCTGGGAGAGACGCTGGCGAAGACGATGTTCCAGAGCCTTTCGGAGCCCGACATACGGCGCGTGACGGAGGAGATCATGCGGCTGGGGGAGATCTCGTCAGAAGAATGCACACAGGTGCTGACGGAGTTTTACGGGCTGTTGGAGACGCAGGAGTACATCGGCAAGGGTGGGCCTGAGTATGCGACGAAGCTGCTGACGGAGGCCTTTGGGAAGAACCGGGCAGAGGAGTTGCTGGGGCAGGTGAGGGTATTGCAGGACCAGTCGGTAGGGGATTTGAAGATTTTGCAGAAGATGGATCCGCAGCAGTTGAGCAAGTTTCTTGAGAACGAACATC
This sequence comes from uncultured Acidobacteriaceae bacterium, assembly GCA_964252505.1. GTDB lineage: Bacteria > Acidobacteriota > Terriglobia > Terriglobales > Acidobacteriaceae > Edaphobacter. The sequence goes on along the minus strand of CAXUNW010000070.1, from coordinate 8,892 downwards.
CGCAGACGGTGGCCCTGGTGCTGGCCCACCTGGATGCCCGCAAGGGATCGCGGGTGCTGATGCAGCTGAAGGCAGAGATGCGGGTGGAGGCAGTGCGGCGGCTGGCGGAGATGCGGCAGTTCTCTCCGGAGATGGCGCAGCAGGTGGCTTTGGTGCTGCATCGCCGGATGGAGGCGGTGGGGTCGGCAACGGGGAAACGGTCGTACTCGGGCTTCAAGGCAGTGGCGGAGTTGCTAAACCTGCTGGACCAAGGAGAGAGTGGGGGCATCCTGGAGCAGATTGAGACGAATGAGCCGCAGATCGCGATCGGGATTCGGACGCTGATGTTCACGTTCGACGATCTGCTGACGACGCCGTCGCAGAGCGTTCGCGAGATTGTGGGGGCGGCGGACAAGAAGATGCTGGCAACTGCTTTGAAGGGGGCGAAGGAGAACATCCGAGCGCACCTGTATAAGGCGATGAGCTCGCGTGCGGTGGAGATGCTGAAGGAAGACATGGAAGTGATGGGGCCGGTACGGAGCAAGGATGTTGCGGCAGCACAGCAGGAGTTGTTGACGCTGGCGAAGAAGCTGGAGAGCGAAGGCAAGATCGTACTGAGACTGGAGCCGGAAGATGCCTAATGCAGAGCGTGAAGTGCGAGAGATGCCGATGCCTGGAGCAGGCGCGGTGCAGGGGGCTCCGGGGAAGCGGACGTCTGAGGAGTTCGTGGACCGGCGACGGGTGACGGCGACGCCGCTGGTGTTCGAGTCTGTGGAGCGGCGGCGGGCGAACCTGGAGCAGGCGGGAATCGACCTGATGCAGGAGGCGGCGCGGGCGCAGGAGGAGGCGGCGGTTGTGGAAGGTCTGGTGGCCCAGGTTCGGGCGATTCCGGGACAGATTGAAGCGGCGCGGGCGCAGGCCCGGATAGAGGCGCGACACGAGTGGCGGGCGGAGTTTGAAGACGGGGTGGACCGGGAGCGAGCGGCCATGGCGAAGGCGTGCTCGCAGCTGGCCCTGGAGCGGGAACGGTACTTCAGCGAAGTAGAGGGCGAAGTCGTGCGGCTGGCGCTGGCGATTGCGGCGCGGGTGCTGCATCGCGAGGCGAAGCTGGACCCGATGCTGCTGGCTGCCTCGGTGCGGCTGGCACTGGAGAAGGTGGCAAGCGAGACAGGAACGGTATTGCGGGTTCCTGTAGGGACGGAGGAGCGCTGGCGAGCGACGCTGGCCGAGGGTGGAGAGCCGGTGCCCGAGGTGGTTGGCGATGAGCGGCTGACCTCCGGCGAGGTAGTGATGGAGACAAGCGTGGGCCGCGTGGAGCTGGGCGTTGCGGTGCAGTTGGAGGAGATCGAGAAGGGATTCTTTGATTTGCTACAGAAGAGGCCTTCCTGATGGAGACACAGACACCCGCACCAGCGCAGGAAGGGGGCAAGCTGGCGGCTTATTTTGCGCAACTTGCGACCCGGCCGGCGTGGCGCTGGTCGGGTCGTGTGGTGGAGGCGAACGGGCAGATTGTTGAATCCGAAGGGCCGATGTGCTCGGTGGGCGAGTGCTGCGAGATTGTGGATTCAGAGGGGCAGCGGTACGGGGCGGAGGGGATCGGGTTTCGCGGGCGGCATGTGCTGGCGATGCCGGTTTCGGCGACGCAAGGGGTGCGCTATGGAGACTCTGTGCTGGCGCTTGGGGTGGCTCCGGGGATTGGGGTCGGACTGGCGATGCAGGGGCGGATTGTGAATGCGCAGGGAGAGCCTTTGGACGGGATGGCGGCTCCGCGTGTCTCGAAGAACTGGCCGCTGGATGGGGCGGTGACACAGCCGATGCAGCGGGTCCCGATCCGCGAGCCGCTTTCGACCGGGCTCCGGGTGCTGGACGGTATGCTCACGGTCGGGCGAGGGCAACGGATCGGGATCTTCGGCGGTTCCGGGGTTGGTAAAAGCACTCTGATCGGGATGATGACGCGGAACACAGAGGCAGACCTTACGGTTGTGGGGCTGGTGGGGGAACGTGGGCGCGAGGTGAGAGAGTTTGTGGAGGATGCGCTGGGGGAGGAAGGGCTGAAACGATCAGTTGTGCTGTGCGCGACGTCGGACGAGAGCCCTTTACTGCGGATGCGAGCGGCTATGGCAGCGACTTCGGTGGCTGAGTCGTTTGCGGCGCAGGGAAAGCATGTGCTGCTTGTGCTGGACTCGTTGACACGGTACGCGATGGCGGCGCGGGAGCTTGGCTTGGCTGCTGGAGAGCCCCCGGCGAGCAAAGGGTATACGCCAAGCGTGTTCGCGCGGCTGGCGAAGCTGGTGGAGCGGGCAGGCAACTTCCAGAACGGAAGCATCACGGCGTTTTACACGGTGCTGATGGAGGGCGACGACCAGCAGGACCCGATTGTGGATGCGGTGCGGTCGCTGTTGGATGGTCATGTTGTGCTGTCGCGTGAGATGGCTTCGGCGGGCTGGTATCCTCCGGTGAATGTGCTGGACTCGCTGAGCCGGCTGATGCCGGCAGTGACGACTCCGACGCATCGGGAGAAGGCAGGCGTGGCGCGACGGCTGCTGGCGGCGCATGCACGAAGCGAGGACCTGGTGCGGATTGGAGCTTACAAGCCGGGAACCGATGCGGAGCTTGACCGGGCGATGCGAGCGATGCCGGCGCTGAAAGAATATCTGCAGCAGAGCGCGGCTGAGCACGTGACGATGGCCGACAGCGTTGCGCGCCTGCAGGGACTGGCGCTGTAACGTGGGGTGGGCACGGGCGGCGAGCTTGCAGCGGGTGCTGCGTTTGTATCAAGCCGTGGAGCAGATGCAGGCGGTGGAGTTGCAGGCGGCAAGCTCCGCGGTGAGCCAGGCTGAGAACGCGATCCGGGTGGCACAGGAGACGGGGCTGGAGGCAAACCGGACGGGACGGGCGGCGCTGGGCGGTGGCGATCGGGAAGAGTGGATGCGGGCGGAGGCGCGGCAAGAGATCGTGGGGATACGTAGGGAGCGGATGGAGGAGGTTCGGGAGGCGCGCGAGGCGGTCCGCGACGAGGCGAGGACCGCGTTTGATGAGAGCCGGGTGCGCGCGGAGCAGATGGGCCAGGTAGTCAGGAAGATGAAGGAGCAGGCGGAGACAGAGGAGGCGCGCCGGATGCAGGGGGCTTCAGACGATCGATTCCTGATGCGGATGCGGTGGCGGGAGAGCAAGGATAAACGGCGGTAGATGCAGGTGGCGGGCTGACGGAGCTAAACGGGGCGAAAAGTGTGGCGAACGAGGGATCAAGGTTGATTCCCCCGGGGGTTTAGTACCCGGTCTTCCACGGGCCGGCTCGCTATACTCCATGAGATGAGCGATACAAACATCAGCGTTGATGAGTTTCAAGCGCTGGAGCAGAAGGTGCTGCGCGCGGTGGACGTGGTGCGGCGGGAGCGGGAGGCGCGGGCGGCGGCTGAGGCCGAGGTCGTGAGCCTGCGGGAGCTTCTGGACCTGCAGAGGGCGGAGGCCGATGAGGCCCAGGGCAAGGTAGCTGCTCTGAACCAGGAACGCGAGGCGGTGAAGCTGCGGGTGGAGAAGATGCTGAGCCAGATGGATGAGCTGCTGTAGGGGCTAGTCACGGGGGTTGATGGCGATGCGTGCCAGTTCGGGACAGGATGTTTTGGTGCAGAAGAACGAGTCGATTGCGGTTGAGATTTACGACCAGGTGTATCAATTGACCGGGCCGGACCCGGACTATATTGAGCGGCTGGCGGCTTCGGTGGATGCGAAGATGCGGGCGGTGTCTGCGCAGGGAAGCACGGTGGATAGCCTGCGTGTCGCGGTTTTGGCGGCGTTGAATATTGCCGATGAGTTAGCGCGGCTGCGTGCGCGGTACGAGACGGTGAGTGGAAACCTGATGCAGACGCAGACAAATCTGACCCAGGCACAGACGACGATGCGAAGCCGAGCCGGATCGATTGCCGGCATGCTGGACGACATTCTGGCGGAGCCGGTGCGTCGAGCCGGGTAGGTGAGTTGCGAGACGCGTCTTGGCAGCTTGCATTGGGTGGGCGGTAAGGTTAGCATCCAACCTAGAAGCCGGCCTGCAAAGCAGGTGCGGGGAATAACGCTGGTTGAACCAATACTCATTGAACAGGGATCTTGCTCGTAGATATGGCTCGGTGTGCAGTGTCCGCCAGTCCGGAATGCCTAAAGAGCCACGGCGAGATCCCGCCGTCTTAGGACGGGTTCACCAGCGCCTCGCTGCACGGCCCCGCGGGTCGGTTTTCGCCTTAGGTTCAAGGCACATGACGTCATAGCAGGGCGTTGTTTGCAGATCAGGAATGACAGTCGGCATCCTTTGGGTTTGGCTGCGATGACTGGAGCACTTCCCTTCCCTCCATGTTTGTGCACGCGAACCTCTTCCACCTCGGTCCTCTGCATCTCTCCGTGTTCAGCGCGTTTGCAGCGGTGGGTCTAGTAGCCTCGTTGTTGCTGGGAGTGCGAACAGGACCTATGGCGGGTATATCGGGTGAGGCCATGTGGGACATGGGCATGGCGGGAGCGGTCTTTGCGTTCCTGATCTCGCGGGCTTTGCTGGTTGCGACCAACTTCAAGGACTTCCTGCGGTTTCCGGTGCTGGTGCTCTCTCTTCCCTCGCTGAGCGTGTCCGGGGTGCTGCTTACGCTGTTGGTGGTTTGGGCGATGGCTCGACGGAAGAAGCTGATGGTAGCGCGTGTGCTTGATGCCGCGGCGCCGTGTTGTGCACTTCTTTGGGCGGTGTTGAGCCTGGGGGTCTTTGCTACGGGAAGCAGCGGGATGCCCACAGGCATGCCCTGGGGAGTTGAGGATCGGTTGCTTGGGCGGATTCATCCGGTGGAGGTGTATGGTGCGCTCGCCGCACTGGTGCTTTGCTGGCTGTTGGTGAAGGCGCTGCCGAAGCAGAAGGCTCCGGGACAGACGGTTTCGACAGGGCTCTTTGTCGCAGGGGGTATGGTGTTCTTCCTGGACTTTGTGGCGCAGCCAGCGGACGGGATGAGGATTGTGCTGCTGGATCCGGTTGAGTGGCTTGGGTTGGGGATGATTATCGTGGGGTTCTTCGGCTTGCTGCCGCGGCTGCGGTTTGGGCCTGTGCAGAAGACCGCAGGGCAGGAAGGGGATGTGCATGCCGTCTAAGAACATGCTGCCCAAGGGGCAAAGGAGGCGATCCGTCAGGCCGGAGTATGTCGCGACGCGAGGGGTTGAGCCGGAGGCTGCTCCGGAGGTTCCGGTGCTGGACTTTGAGGACGATGGCGAGGATGGAGTACGGCACTTTGTGGCGGATGCAGCTTCGGCCGGTATGCGGCTGGATGCATATCTCGCGCAAGCGATTGCGGACATCAGTCGAGGTCGGGTGCAGATGCTGATTGAGGCTGGGCAGGTGCGCGTGGACGGCCATACGGCGAAGCCGAAGCACAAGCTGCATGGCGGTGAACCGATCGAGATCGAGGGAGAGCCGGTGCTGCCGCCGCTGCATGCGGTCGCGGAGGACATTCCGCTGGATGTGCTGTTTGAGGATGAGTACCTTGCCGTGGTGAACAAGCCTGCGGGCATGATGGTGCATGCGGGCGCGGGGACGACGGACGATGCGCGGAATCGGGGAACACTGGTGAATGCAGTGCTCTTCCGGCTTCAGCAGCTCTCCGGGGTTGGCGGCGAGATGCGTCCAGGGATTGTGCATCGGCTGGACAAGCAGACCAGCGGGGCGATTGTGGTTGCGAAGGATGACGTGACGCATCGCAAGCTGGGAGAGATGTTCGCGGGGCGCGAGGTGCACAAGACGTATGTGGCGCTGGTGCATGGAGCGATGGCGAAAGATCGGGTGACTGTCGATCTGCCGATCGCGCGGGATCTGGTGCGACGGACGCGGATGACAACACGCCGCGCGGATGGGCGCGCGGCGCGGTCGCATGTGGAGGTTGTGGAGAGGATCGAGACGGCGGTTGGCGCGTTTACGCTGGTGGAGGTAAGGATCGAGACAGGAAGAACGCACCAGATCCGGGTTCATCTAGCTGCGCTTGGGTTTCCTGTGGTGGGCGATACGCTGTATGGAGCTCCGCACGCGTTTGGAGGGATGAGTTTGGACCGGAACTTCCTGCATGCGGGAAGACTGGGATTCCGGCATCCTCGGACAGGCAAAGAGATCTCGGTGGAGGCTACGCTGCCGCGAGAGTTGGTGGAGTTTGTGGCAGCCCTACGAATGCAGCCGCTTACGGAACCGGAGGCGAAGAGGTCCAACAGGCCAGCTGTTCCGTCTCCAGCGGACGAACGAGAGTCTGGATGAGTAGAATCAACCACGTGAGTGCTTTGCTTAGCCCCGTTCGTGTCCGCAGGTTGTTCGTCTGCCTTCTTGCCAGTCTGGTTGGCGCGGTTGCGCCTGTGAGAGCACAGGCTCCGTCCACGGTAGCTTCACCCGCACAGGTAAAGCCTGCGCCTGCCGAACAGCAGCCGAACAATGATCTGCCGATCGAGACGCTGAAGGCGCAGGCGCTGGAAGTGAACCTGATCTTTACCGTGACCGACAAGAAAGGCCACTTCATCACGGGGTTGAAGCGGGAGAACTTCGGGCTGCTGGACGATGGCAAGAGGCCGGTTTCGGTGATCCGGTTTACGCAGCAGACGAACCTTCCGCTGCGGGTTGGAATCATGCTGGATACAAGCAGCTCGATTCGGGGGCGGTTCAAGTTCGAGCAGGAGGCGGCGAACGAGTTCCTGGCCGAGGTGCTGCACACGAACGACCGCGCGTTTGTGGAAGGGTTCGACATTCGGACAGATATTGCGCAGAACTTCACCAACAACATTGCCATGTTGAACAGCGGGGTCGACAAGCTTCGTCCGGGCGGCGGAACAGCGTTGTACGACTCGCTGTACCAGACTTGCAGGGATCAGATGCTGACGCTGCGTGATCCGGGTGCGATTCGGAAGGCGATTGTGCTGGTGTCCGATGGCGATGACAACTACAGTCGATCGCTGCAGACCGATGCAATCAAGATGTGTCAGCGTGCAGAGACGATCGTGTATGCGATCTCGACGAATGTGAGCCTGAACAAAGGCAAAGGCGATGACGTGTTGAAGGCGATTGCGGAAGCGACGGGAGGAAGCGCGTTCTACCCCAATCGGATCGAGGATGTCGCGGTCGGTTTCCGCGCGATCGAGGAGGAGCTTCGGAGCCAGTACTCGCTGGAGTACAAGCCTGCGGACTTCAAGGCAGATGGATCGTTTCGGACGATCTACCTGAAGGCAATTGATCCGCGGTACAACGTGCGGGCGCGAACCGGATACTTTGCACCTCGGGCGGCGCAGTAAGGCACGCTCGGGGATTCGGGAAAAGATACGAGTTTCGGGGCAAAACTTTCTTTTGAGTTCATGTGTCTAAGACAGTTGAGGGATCCGTTTATGCGACTCCGTGCGTTTCTGAGTGGTTTTCTGCCGATGTCGGTGCTGGCTGGGGCCTGTTTTGCGCAACAGCCGGTGGGGATCAGTGAGAGTCTGGCCAACCTGGCGGATCAGCCGGCCACGCATACCTCATTTACGTTCGACCGATCAATGATGCAGATCGCGGACAGCCTGCTGGAGCAGAATGGCGTCGATGCGCATCGGGCGACGGCAGCGATCAACAGCGTCACGGTGCAGAGCTTCCGATATCCACGACCGGCGTTTTATACGCCGGAGGTGATGCAGTCGATCATTGCGAACTACAACGCTGCGGGTTGGAAGCACCTGGTGAATGCGAATGTTTCTCCGTCGGCCAGCGCGCAGCCGACGGCGCCGATTACCGACCTTTGGCTGCATTTTCGCGGCGCAGAGATCGACGATGTGACGGTGCTGATGCGGGGGCAGCGGGACATGAACATGATTGAAGTTTCGGGACTGCTGCGGCCGCTCGATCTTGTGCATCTGAGTGGTCACTTCGGCATCCCGAAGGTCGATCCGAACGCGGTCATGGTTCCAGCACCTCCGGGGCGATAGTCTTCCCGCTTTGAACAACTCCTAGCCTTGGATGCACGCTCCGTCGATGGTGCGCCAGATGGTTGAGTTTGGGGCTTTGTCCTGCAAGGCAGCGGGTAAGCGATCGGGCCGGACGTTGTCGTAACAGTGAAGAGCGGCGAAGCGGGTGATGGAGCGGGGAATGCCGACCGAGGTGAAGAGTGGGTGGCCGGTTGCGGGGTAGGGACCGCCGTGGTTCATGGCAGGGCTGAGCGCGACACCGGTCGGCATCTTATCGTTGAGCAGGCGGCCTACGGCGCGGCGCAGGACAGGCTCGACAAGCGAGTAGACGGCGTCGTCCTGGCCGGTGGTGCTGGAGTAGATGGCTCCGGTGAGGTTACCTTCAAGGTGGCTGAGGATCTCGAGGAACTGGGCCTGATCGCGGGCGAAGACAAGCATGGTGGCGTTGCCGAAGGCCTCGCGCTGGAGAGCCTCGGGCTGAGAGAGGAAGGCGTCGCCGGTGGCGCGCAGGAGGGTGTTCTGGAAGCGGCAGGGTTGGCCGCCGGCGGGTTCTCCTCCGGTGACGAGGGTGGCTCCGGCGGCGAGAAGGGACTGGACGCCGACGGTAAGCGCTGTGAGGCCGGCGGCGGAGAGGAGCGGGGCGACGGGCCGCTCGGCAAGGGTGGCGGCGAGGGCGGTTGAGAAGGTTTCGGCATCGGTGCCGGCGAGCGCAAGAACGAGGTTGGGGCTGGTGCAGAACTGTCCGGAGGCGGCGAGAGCAGAGTCTGCAAGCTCCTTGACGAGGGCCTCGGGGCGCTCGGCGAGGGCTCCGGGGAGGATGAGGATGGGGTTGAGGCTGGACATCTCGAGATAGGCGGGGATGCCGGCGGCGTCTGCGGCGGCCTTGAGGCGGAGGCCAGTGGCGCGGCCCCCGGTAAAGGAGAAGGCCCCAAGGCGCCGGTCGGCGACGAGACGGAGACCGTCCTCGGGGCTGAGGTGATAGAC
>CAXUNW010000069.1:0-11699 GCA_964252505.1 uncultured Acidobacteriaceae bacterium | reverse complement strand
AGCCCATCCCGCGCCAGCCCGTTCCAAGCCATCAGCCCCATCAGCAGCGCCACTGAGTCCGCCCCGCCGGACCCCGCCACACACAGGCGCATGCCCGGCGCAAGATTGGTCCGGTCTAAAGGCAGCAGTGCATTCATCGCAGGCTCAGCGTTCTCCACCCCGGCCGCCTTCAGCCCCGCCCACGTCGCGGGAACATGGCGCCGGAACTTGGCAAACTAAAGTTCTTTATTTCGTTCGACAACCTGCCTCTATGACGCATTATATTGACATGGCGTTCTACGATCGATTCGAGTCGGTAGACGCGGCTCTGCCGGCAAACTCGCCGTCCGAGGTTACCCTTGCTCGAATCGGCCACGCGATGCGTTCTCCCACATATCGCCCTTTCGCCACGGCGCTTCGACTACCTCCGGATCCTCTCGGACGGAAACCGGCGACCCGGCAGAACACCAGGTGCCCTCTCATGAAATCGTTCTCCCTCCTCCTTCTCGCCGCAGCCGCCCTCCTGGGCAGTGTTGCCGCCTCCGCTCAGGGGGATAAGCCGCTCGGCGCAGCCTCGGCCCTCAACGATCCAGCCTGGAAATGGCAGATTGGCGCCGCCGGCGCCATCGGCCATCCCGACTACACCCGCTACAAAACAGGAACCGTCTCCATCTACGGAACCTACAACTTCCTCCCCAACCTCGGCCTCGACACCCGCGGCAGCTACCTGTTTGAAAATCACGGCGTCAAGGAGTTTACCGTCGCCTCCGGACCCCGCTTCACCCTCCCCCTCAAGCGCCTCGATCCCTATATCTCCGGCATGGTCGGCTACGGCCACTTCACCTACAACGCCAATGGCGCCCTCGTCTACGGCAACGATTCCTTCATCATCACCTACGCGGCCGGTCTTGACCTTCGCGCCAGCAAGCACATCAACGTTCGGCTCGTCGACCTCGAGTACCAGCGCTGGGTCAACTTCCTCCCCAACGGACTCACTCCCACCATCTACTCCGCCGGAATCGCCTACCACCGGTAAAGCCGGGTAAACGCCCGCCCGCGCCCCGCCGGATACTCCCCGGGGCCGGGCAGCGGCTACCCGGCCCCTTGTTGGTATACTCCGTTGCTGATGCGAGTCTTTTGTATTCTTCCAGCCGCGGGCATCGGCACACGTATGGCAGCGGGCGGCATCGCCCCGCCGGCGCCCAAGCAGTTCCTCTCGATCGGTGGCACGCCCATCCTCATCCTCTCCCTCCGCGCCTTCGCCTCCGTCCCCCGCATCAGCCGCATCTACGTAGCCGTGCGCCCGCAGGAGATGGATCGCGTCGCCGCCCAGGTCGCCCAGTTCCATCTGGAAGAAAGGGTGTCCGTCGTCGCCGGTGGCGATCACCGCCAGGACTCCGTCGCCAACGCCCTTCAGGCCCTCGATTGCCAGGACGATGACATCGTCCTCGTCCATGACGCTGTCCGCCCCCTCATCGAGCCCGCCCTCATCGAACGCACCATCGACGCTGTCGTCCGCCATGGAGCTGCCATCGTCGGCCTCCCCGCCCTCGACACCATTAAGCAGGTCGAGCGGACCGCCGACGGTGCCATCATCTCCTCCACTATCCCGCGCGAGCGCGTCGTGCTCGCGCAGACACCCCAGGGCGCACGCTTCGGCCTCATGCGGCGCGCCTTCGCCGAGGCCCAAACGGACGAGTTCTCCGGAACCGATGAGGCCAGCCTCCTCGAGCGAGCCGGCATCCAGGTCGCCGTCGTTCCCGGTTCCCCGCGAAACTTCAAGGTCACCCAGCCCGGCGATCTCGAACTGGCTGAGTTCTATCTGGCAGGTGCACGATGAGTATGAGGATCGGCTACGGCTTCGACTCCCACGCCTTCAAACCCGGTGTCCCTCTCGTCGTAGGCGGACTTAAAATGGAACACCCCGAAGGCCTCGCCGGTCACTCCGACGGCGACGTCCTCCTGCACGCCATCACGGACGCCCTGCTCGGGGCTGTCTCCGCCGGCGACATCGGAACCTTCTTTCCGCCTTCAGACCCACGCTGGAAAGACGCCGATTCGTCCCTTTTCCTGGCCACTGCGCTCGAAGAGGTCGCCGTCGCCGGTTACCGCATTGTCAACATCGATACCGTGCTTGTCCTCGCCGCCCCCAAGATCGGCCCAGTCGCCGGGGAACTCCGCGAGCGCGTCGCCGAACTCCTCGGCATCCGCCCCGGCGAGGTCGGCATCAAGGCCAAAACCCCGGAGGGCCTCAATCAGGATCACGTAGCCGTCGCCCATGCTACCGTCTTGCTGGAAAGCGCCACCAGCCCCGAGCAGCTCACGCGGCTCACCGCGGCGGAGGACCTGCCGGAGGAGCTGGCAACCATCGGGAAGGGAATAGACTCGCGCGACCTCTCCGCCCTCGGGCGCAAGGTCCCCGCCTTCGATACTGACGACCTGACCTGATATGAAAACTGCCGACCGTCGTTTTGCGGGGCTTTTGGACGTGTCAAGCCCTATATGCACGTAACTCGTTCATTGCAAACGAAATAGAGTTGGCGTAGCAGATATCCCCAATCTGCTAACCTTGAACTCAGAGGTGGGGCAAACGACGGTCTGTCCGGTCGGACGTCGCGTTTTCTTCTCCAGTCTTCGCTAAGTCTTTTGTTTTGACATTTTTAGACGTAAGTCTTTTGTTTTGACCATTTTGCAGCGGGAAACCTCGCGTAACCTATTGTTTTGAAGAGACTTATGCGTGAAGAATAGGGGGGGCACCTCCCGGGCAGCTAGGCGCTAGCGATGGGTCTGTGCCGTCTGGGTCGGCACCGGTTCTTCCAGCAGGGTCTTCACCAGCTCCGTGACCTCCCGCACCAGGGCTTCATGAGCCGGCGGATTGGCCGGTCCGGCAAAACCGGCGTGGATCTCCCTCACCTGGCCATCCCGGCCCAGGATAAAGCTTGTCGGCCAGCAGTTCAGGTTGTTCGCCTGCGGAATCTTCTCGGTAAGCTGGTCCGTCGTCCCCGCCAGCAGCACCGGGTAATCCAGGTGGTACTGTGCGATGAAGGCCCGAAGCCGCTGCGGATCTTTCAGCTGTTCCTCGTCCTCTTCAAACGAGAGGTCGACCACCTCCAGTCCGCGATCGTGAAACTGGCGGTACAGGCTCTCCAGCATCGGAGCTTCGTCGTGGCAGTTCGGGCACCATGAGCCGCCCACCGCGACCAGCACCACCTTGCCGTCGAAACGCGGATCGGTGTTCGAAATCAGGTGCCCTGTAAGGTCGGGCGCGCTGAACTGGAACCGCGCTTGAGGGTCCTTCATGGTCGTCTGCTGCGTGGATTCGGTCGGCGCCGGCAGGTTGGCCGCACGCGCCGCCGCCGGGCGCCGCGCCACCAGGTTCTGCTGATCCGGAGGGTTCTGGTCCGCTCGCAGCAGGTTCGAGACCAGCAGGGTGCCGTCCGGCTGCGGCGACAGCGTGTAAAGCGCCGGCCCCGCCGGCGTCAAATGGGAAACACGATAGCTGTTCGCAACCGCCGGACCATCGGCTGAAGGCACCCAGCCCCCGTACAGGCTACCCGTGTCCCCATCGATCCGCTGAATCACCGCTTTAACAGCAATTCCCGTCTGCGCGACCCGAAGCTGCCAGGCCGATTCGCCCTTTGCGCTCTTCACAGCGATCTCCCAATCACCGTCGATACTTGGCGGATGAGCGCTCGTGCCGGAACCAGGACTATGTCGCGTAAGCGACAGAGGATAACGCACGCTCGCCGTGCCGAAGCTGCCGCTGAGCGTTCCGTCAGGAGCCAGCATCGCGTCCAACGTGCGCGCAAATTGGGGGTAAGTCAAAAGCAGGTGATCGTGCGAGAAGCTCGTACTCGCGGCCGGCGCGCTCTCGGGTCCGTTGATCAGCGACCCGCTCAACCTGCTTCCAGCCTCATCAATCCGAACGTGAATGGGAACATGTTGACCATGCGAGAGCACGCTTCCAGTCCAGTCTCCAGCGATTCCGGCAGGCTGTGCGTGTGCAGACGCGCATGGGAGCGCAAAGAGCAGCAAAGTGCGGACCAGCAGCTTCATGGACAGCTCGATTCTGGGGGAAAGATGAGACAGGAGGGGAATGCGGTCTGGCATGCGGACGCGCGGCTGCGTGGGCCTAGGAGGAGAGGCCGCGACAACAGCGAGCTGGATGCATCTGCATGTTCCTAGGGTAGGCTGCGAAGCCTAATCGGGTCAAGCCAAGGCTATTGCGGACCCGTCTCCGCGGGATGACGACCAGGCAGATATGGCTCCACAGACATCAGGTTGTTCACGGTTCCACGCTCCTGCTCGCTGAACTGACTGCGATATGCCGGAGAGTTCAGGTACTGCTGACGCTGCGCCTCTGGCATTCCCCTCAAATCCCGGAACGCACGCGCAACGGCCTTCCTTCGCTCTTCTGGCAGAGCCCCAAGCTGCAGCATCGCACCGCGAACCTGCTGACGCTGGTTCGGCGCAAGATGCTCCATCGCCTCATTGCGCTCCAGAATGCGTGTCCTCTGCTCGGTCGGCATGTTGTTCAGCTGACTAAGCCGATCTCGCATCCGCTGTTGCGTCTGCGCAGGATACTCCTTGAATCCAGGCTCGTTCTCAAGCGCCTTCTGCTGCTGGGGCAGCGTGAGATCGCGGTGCCGATTCATCCACTCCGCCAAATGCTCCTGGTTGCGTGGCCCCGGCGCACCGCTGGGCGGACGCTGCGCAGCGTGAGGCTGCGCCGGCGTCGCATTTGGATGCGTTGTCGGATGCTGCTGTGCCCCCACCAGCACCACCGAACACAGAACCAGACCGCCGGCCACTAAACCGCGCATGCACCAACGCACGAATACGCTTACGCCAAAGGAGCGAGACACAGCGCGAACTGGACCCAGAATATGCATAGAAACTTAGAGCAGCGATGTTGGACCGTACTCTTGAAAGCTTTGCAAAGTGTAACGCCAAACCTCGGGTTCTAAGCTGAGTCCTTCATCTTTCCCGTACGTTCGGCCTTCTAGCTTGGTGCATTCGAACCCGAATCGTCCGATGTAGCGTCATCGTCCTGCAGCAACTGGTCCATCTGTTGAAGAGCAGGCTCATTCTTGTCCAACGTCTGCAAATCGTTCACGGTTGCCGACACCTGCCCACTAACGTCATGATGTCCAACGCCTTGCAGCCCGGCATAGCTTCCTCCACCTAACATGATGACGAGAGCAAGAACACCCGCAGCAGCAGGCCGGAACTGACGCCCGGTGTTGAACAACATATGATCCCTCAATCGCGCAAAGAAACCCAAGCGCGGAACACGCTGCTCCTCTCGCAGCAGGACTGATAGACGTTGATCGAAGTAGATAGAAGGCTCGGGAGCTTTCCAGGCGTCCAATGCCGCTAGAGTCGCCATCATGGAGCTGTAATCTTTCTCGCAGGCCTCACAGCTAGCGAGATGTTTCCGCGCCTTCAGACCAAAGGCCTGAGTATCCAATATCAGATCTGGAAGCTTATCGTGAAACGCTTTGCAGTTCATACTCTTCCCTTCTAGAGGCATTTACCCAGGAGCAGCCACATACTCTCCGTCAAGCTATACGAAGTCCTTGAGCTTCTCTCTCAGCGTCTGATAGGCCCTGAACAGTAGCGACTTCGTGGCAGATTCGGATAGTTTCAGTACATCACCGATCTGGTGATAATCCATTCCCTCGTACTTGTGCATAATGACCGCCATGCGCTGCCGCTCCGGCAGCGCCATGACGCAGTCACGGATTGCATTCATGCGCTCCTGTCGCAACAGTCCGGCCTCGGCGCTTGGCGTACCGTCTGCGACGTCAGGCGTTGTACCCGTCTCAGCGTCTGGCTCGTCCAGGTACACAGTCGAGGCCGAGCGCTCGTGACGGGTATCACGCGCGTGATTGACCCCCAGGTTTGTAGCAATGCGATAGAGCCATGTGCTAAACCGAGCCTCAGCGCGGTATGTCTCCCGTGATCGATATACACGAAGGAAGACCTCTTGTGCCAATTCCTCCGCTACGGCCTGGCTGCGCGTCATCCGATACATGAAGCTCACAATCGGCTTGCGGTACTTCCGAAGAAGATAGTCGAACCCCGCCATGTTCCCGGCGCTAAGTTCCAGCATGACGGCCGAGTCTTCCATGGACGAAAAGTCGGCTAATCCGTGATGCGCACCGCCTTCTAAGACAGGTTGAACCAGGCCGGGATGGATCGCGCAGGATGCCATGTGGGTTGTAACCCCATCTTCTGCGGCAGGTTGCGGTTCGGCCAAAGGTTTGACATGCGTGTCGACGACCGACGAACGCGATTCATTCAAGATAGCGGGTGTGTCCTCCCGCGGGATGATCGAGGGGGTCAGGTCGGCAGGGGGGGGCGAAGGACTTGACATTGCGCTTGCTTGATACTACTCACATTCCGTGGCGAACTGCAGCCACTAACACGCCACGCTCCAACAAGGTGCTTGATGTGATAGCCTAGGCACGTGTCAGAGCGGTTTAGAGCCCCGCCGTGTTGACAAACTAGGCGTGTATGGGCGCATAACTCAGCGGTAGAGTGCCACCTTCACACGGTGGAAGTCGTAGGTTCGAATCCTGCTGTGCCCACCATGGAATGAGCAACTTAGCCTCTGAGCTGAGAATCTGCTCCGTCATACGGCATATGGTACGGTTTATCACCTGCCAGCTGCTTCTTTCCCGTCATCACCGCAGAAGCCTTGCTGAGCGGGTATTCCCGCGCATCCTCTGCCATTTGAGCGAACTTTTGCAACTCATGTACCGTCAAGTCATACGCAGGCATTCCAACGCCCTCAAGCGCGCGGCATAGGAATTGCGTGCAGCATCCATCTTTTTTCCGGGCGATGGAATTCGTCTGCCTCTATCTGATCAAGGATCGAATGCGCCCTCCCGTCCACAGCTCGCCCCATACAACGCGAGTGGGGGGAAGCAAACGGTTATCGCTCGCCTGAATGGTGAGCTGTTCTATGGTGTAGCTGGATCCGCCACCGTCTGCCGACATGTTCGACTTGGAACGTGCGAACACGCGACGGTCGGAATCCTCTTCGTTCGCTACCGCCAATACTATGCGAGGAAGCGCCGGAATGCCTGAGAGCCGATGACGCTCTGCGGTATTCTTCCCGCCAGTGTTTTTGCCAAAGGTTTGCGAGCTGCTGTGCAGCGCGCTGGTGGAGTCTCACTCCTTATCACCGATCCAATCGTGAGTGCGGTAGCAGGCGGCATCAACAAAGCGAACGACATGAGACGGACTCTTCCAGCGATTGTTGACTTTCGCCGCGGAGTTCGATTGCGCCATCATCGGGATGACGCACTTTCCATCTCATCTCGTCGACGTACTCCTAATGTGCTTTCAAATCGAGAGCATAGAGGTACCCGTTCGCTCTCGGGTTGAACCGAGGGTTCTACCCGAGGTCGAACCACCAATAACGCCTAGCACACCTAAGCTCCAGGTCTCATTTATGCCGAGCAGAATCAAGACGTTGCAGGCCGCCACGGAAGTACCGGCGGGAGCGCCTATCAGAATGCATTGCCCCGCAGGCCAACAACTTCATTCTGGACGGCGTGGACAACAATGACAGTCTCCAGAACGTCATTCTCTTCTTTCCGCGGTTTTCGCCACGCAGGAGTTCAATTAAGGTGGACACGAGTGTGGCGCCCGCGCAGTACGGCAGTGGGGCGAGCCTTGGTGATCAGCTCCATCAAATCCGGCACCAACCAACTCCACGGATCGGCGTTCGACTATTATCGCAGCAACAAGTGGGCGGCAAATCCGAACTACGAGTTTCCATACAACGATGCCGCCGCCGGAGCAAAGCCGACCTATAATCAGAACATCTTGTTGGCGCAGCAGGCTTGCCGCTCTTAGGGATAAGTTGCTCATCTTCGGTGACTATCAGGGTACCCGCTATCAACAGCCGGTCGGAAGCTGCTACGACACGGTTCCTACGCCGCTGATGCGCACAGGTAACTTTACTGAACTGCCCAATCCGGTACTTGCGTATAAGTCCCGTCTCGCTCCATTACTTCAACGCGTTTCCGCTGCCCCACGCGCACAGATCGTCTTATCGGAAATTATTTCTATCAGCAGATCCAGGTTGGGAAATACAACACCTTCGATACCCGTCTGGACTGGACTGCTTCTCCCAAAGATCTGCTCTTTTTCCGTTTCTCTTACGACAACACCACCTCCGACCAGAACTCGCAACTCGCGGATAACCCATGCCACCCACCCCTGAATGCTTCAGGTCAAATTAACGATCTACATGCCCGCGGGTACGATCTGGGATACACGCATACCGTCAATGAATCCCGGCTGGCATACAACCGCGATAACTACGGGTACACCCCACCGAACCTTGGGCCAGTTTATCGGTGCAGAGCTCGGAATTTTAAACACGACCTTAGGTGCCGCAGCCAACACGGGAGGCTCCCTGACAGGTGGCTGTGGAACAGACCTCACCTGCACCGGCGGTTACGGGTTCTTATGAGTTACCGCAAAACATCTATGAGGGTACAGACACGCTCAGCCTCACACAGGATCGTCCGGCATGGCAGTGACTTCCGCGTATACAAGCAGGCCACCGCAGACGATCACTTCTTCGGGCTAGGTGATAAACCGGGTCCACTCGATCGCGCAGGCGAGGCTATCACCATGTGGAACACGGATCACTTTGCTCGAGTTGCAGTTGAAGACTCAATGAAAACTTGCGGTGAAGGCGTGACTGGCTGCGTTACGGATGCTCTTCGATCGAATGGTGGTTGGTTAGGTCCTTCCCCTCACTCCAGCTCATGCGGTACGCGGTTTTTGCCCTATTGACAGCATTGGGAAGAGGCCGCCACAGAGGCTCCGAGTGATTGGTCGTGCAGACGCATCGACTTCACGCAAGTCGCCGACTTTTAGGGAGAAATGGCTCGGAGGAAGCAACCTTCCGCAGTAGCACGATAAAGACCCACCTCCTTGACACGGCACAGCGCATCGTAGGGGCCCAAGGCTTTGCAGGCGTCGACCTTTACCAACTTCTAGGTGCCGCCTGCATTCCAAAGGTTCATTCTATTACCACTTTGCCTCTAAAGAGGTTTCGGGGAGAGACCTGCTCAAGCACTACTTCGAAAAAGATGTTTCGCAAATTCACCACTTCCTCTCGCAGCCTGGTCGTACCGCCGGGAACGCTGATTGCATACTCATGGGAGGCTGATGAGCAACTTCCACACTTGGTTCACGCGCCCTAAAAGAAGCGAAGGCGGAGGGATCCGGTGGCACGATCTCCGGCATACCTTCGTGAGCCGTCTGGTGATGGACGGAGTCAGTCTGTCCATTTGTCCAGCAGCAAGCAGGGCACAAGACGCCTGCGATGACCATGAAATACGCACGTCTCTGCTAAGATACCGAACTCGACGCCCTTCGAAGGATGTCCGGGTACCAGAGGAGAGTCGAAGCAGCCATCAGCACCATAAAAGCACATCAGCACCAAAGCAGCACCACACCGAAACGCTAACAACGCCGAAGAGAATCGCCGCCTGACCGTCTTCCCCGTAAGTGTAGATTGAAGTTATGGTGCCCGGAGGGGGACTTGAACCCCCACGACCGTTTCCGGTCTGCGGATTTTAAGTCCGCTGTGTCTGCCGATTTCACCATCCGGGCGTTTGGAAGCAGGTTTGAAGTTCCTCACGTCATCTAGAGTGCGGCCGCGGGCTGCTGCATATCTTCGAACAGGCCTTTCGCTAAACATGCGCGGAAAGGCTGAACCGTCGCGATGAGGTGGTAGAACTCATTGGCTCCATGCTCATCAAAGAACGATCTTGTCTGCTCCATGAGCGGGGCCTGTGAGGCGTGTTGACGAAAAGCTTCTCGTTTCTTCTCAAGAACGCTTTGGATATCCAGTGCGACCGAGTAGGGGGCTGGTAGAGGAGGAGGACGATCGGGTAAGAAGAAGTCGGTGGTTAGATAGAAGAGGCGGTTGGGCGTAAAAGGGGGTCCTGCAGTTGGAAAGCGCTTAGCAGAGGCTGCCCAGTGGAACGCAGCGGTGGTGAAGGCCGACACCATGGTGTGGTCAGGGTGGGTATTAAGGGCTCCGTCACCACCGAAGGTGACGACTATATCCGGTCTGATAGCTCGAATACGCTCGACCAGAACGCAGGCGGTGTGCGAGAAGTCTGCAAACTCCAACTGGCCATCCTGGTAGTTGAGCAGTTCGTGCTGAGTGACGCCCAGGACATTGCATGAAGCGCTGAACTCGGCACAACGGATCCGACCCAGATGCTCAGAGGATGAGGCGTCCCCGCGATTGGTTGCTGCCTGCCCGTCGGTCAAGCAGATGACATGGGTCTCAGCGCCCTGCGAAGCGGCGAGCGCCAGGGCACCACCAAACGCAAAGCATTCATCGTCCGGGTGAGCGACGACGCAGAGTAGCTTGCGGCCGCATAGCGGCAGATTTGTGGCTAGATCCATGCTTCTCCTGTAATGAGGGTATCGTCTGCAGCTTCAAAGTCTTCGGGTTCAAGAGCCAGATCGTCTATGACGAGGGTTTCATCGAACTTTTGGAAGGGGGTACCGGGGGTGCTGGCTCTGACGGGCGCGAACGACTGGCGGTGGAGAGGGGTCGGGCCGTGCTCGGCAAGAGCCCGCCGATGCTCGGGTGTGGCGTAGCCCTTATGGGAGGCGAGGCCGTACTGGGGATGGTCGTGATGGAGGCGTCGCATGAGGGCGTCGCGGTGGACCTTGGCTACGACGGAGGCGGCGGCGATGGAGAGGCACAGGGCGTCGCCGTAGAAGAGGCGGGTTTGCGGGGTTGTGTGATCGATGCGGAGAGCGTCTATGAGGAGATGATCAGGAGGCGACGGCAGACTAATGACGGCCTGGAGCATAGCGAGGCGAGTCGCCTGGTAGATGTTGATGCGGTCGATGGTTGCCGCGTCCACCTCGGCAATGGCTACGGCGACGGCGAGGCGGCGTATGCGTCGGTCGAGGCGTTCGCGGTCCTCACGCGGAAGCTGCTTAGAGTCCTTCAGGCCAGCTGCGGCAAGACCTGCCACCGCTTTCGGCAGGATGACTGCGGCGGCGACCACCGGGCCGAAGAGAGCGCCGCGACCCACCTCGTCCACGCCGGCAATCTGACGGAAGCCGTGATAGCGCAGCGCTTCTTCCGGTGCGTTCGAGCAGACGAGCAGCTTGAGCATCCGCTGTTTAGCGGTCGAAGCTGCAAGGGCTTTCCTGGTGCTCTTGAGTGCCATGTCTACTAGAAGACTACCGGAGTTTGGCGCAAGGAAAAGCCACGGCTAAGCCGTGGCTTTGAGCGGGATTAGAAGCGACTAGACGGCGCGGGCGACTTCGCGCAGACGGGCGGCCTTGCCGCGGAGTCCACGCAGGTAGAAGAGCTTGGCGCGACGTACCTCGTAAGAGCGGATCTTCTCGACTTTGTCGATGACCTTCGAGTTGAAGGGGAAGATACGCTCGACGCCCTGGCCGAAGCTCATTTTACGGACGGTGAAGGTGCCCTGGGGGCCTTTGCGGGCGGCGATGACCATGCCCTCGAAGGCCTGGAGGCGTTCTTTCTCGCCTTCCTTGATCTTTACCTGGACGCGGACGGTGTCGCCGGGGGCAAATGGGGGGAGATCGGTCCGCTCGAACTTGGCGGCCAGCTTCTGCATAATGGGATTTATCGACATAACTGCTTTCTCGCTGCTTGAGTCGTTTCTCAGTGTACAACACTTGCGACC
>CAXUNW010000068.1:0-11747 GCA_964252505.1 uncultured Acidobacteriaceae bacterium | reverse complement strand
GAGCAGTGGCCTGAAGCCCGCATGGAGGCCGATCTCGCCCTCATGGAGCGCGCCGGCATCCGCTTCGCGCGCATCGGCGAGTTCGCCTGGTCGCGCATGGAGCCCGCCGAAGGCCAGTTCGACATGGAGTGGCTCGCCCACGCCATCCGCGCCGCCGAGCGTCACCACATCGCCATCGTTCTCGGCACGCCCTCCGCCGCGCCCCCCGCATGGCTCACCACCACCTACCCCGAAACCCTCCGCACCAAGGAAGATGGCCGCAAGGACGAGCACGGCAACCGCCAGCAGTTCAACTGGGCCAATCCGAAGTACCGCCAGCTCGCCGCCCGCGTCGCCGAGCAGATGGCCAAACGATTCGGCCACGACCCCAACGTCATCGGCTGGCAGATCGACAACGAGTACGCCAACGAGAGCTACGATGACGCCACCAAACAGCAGTTTCAGGCCTGGCTCCGCGCCCGCTACGGCACCCTCGACGCCCTCAACGCCCGCTGGACCACAAGCTACTGGAGCGAGACCTACTCGGACTGGAGCCAGGTTCCCATCGAGACCGCGTACGGCAACCCCGGCCTGCTGCTGAGCTGGCGGCGCTTCGTCTCCGACACCTGGCGCAGCTACCAGAAGACGCAGATCGACGTGATACGCCCGAACGCCGACAAGCGCCAGTTCATCACCACCAACATGATGGGCTTCTTCGACGCCTACGACCACTACACGGTCTCGCAGGATCTCGACCTCGCCTCCTGGGACGACTACGTCGGCACCGGCCACCTCGACCCGGTGCGCAACGGCGCCACCCACGACCTCACCCGCGGCTTCCTGCGCAAGAACTTCTGGGTCATGGAGACGCAGCCTGGCTTCGTCAACTGGTCGCCGGATAACAACGCCCTCGACAAGGGCGAGGTCCGCGCTATGGCCTGGCACGACATCGGCCACGGCGCCGACGCGGTCAGCTACTGGCAGTGGCGCTCCGCCCTCAGCGGCCAGGAGGAATACCACGGCACGTTGCTCGGCGCGGACGGCACTCCGGTCCCGCTCTACGATGAGGTCGCCCAGGTCGGCAGGGAGTTCGCGAAGGCCGGCCCCGCGCTCGCCGGAACCTCCGTCCAGTCCGACGTTGCGTTGCTGCACTCTTATGACAGCCGCTGGGCCATCAACTGGCAACGCCACAACCACGCCTTCGATCCCGTGAACGCGCTTGTGGACTGGTACGGTGCGGTCCGGGCCTTGGCCCACTCGGTCGATATCGTCTCCCCCGCCGCGCCACTCGCGCAATACAAACTTGTCGTCGCCCCAGCGCTCAACGTTCTTACACCGGAGACCACCCGGAACCTGATGGCCTATGTGCAGGGCGGCGGTCACCTGGTCCTTACCCAGCGCTCCGGCATGAAGGACGACGATAATGCCCTGCAGCCCGCACGCCAGCCCGGCCCGCTCGGCGCTCTGCTTGGTGGAAGGGTTGAGCAGTACTATGCGCTCGATAAGCCCGTCCCGGCGGACGGAACCTGGGGTTCAGGGCAAACGACCGTCTGGGCCGAACAGCTCTCCGCCGCCGGCCCCGGCACTGAAGTCCTCATGCGCTATGGCACATCGAACGGCTGGCTCGACGGCCAGCCCGCCGCCATCACCCACACGGTCGGAAAGGGAAGCATCACCTACATCGGGGCCTCGCTGGACGCTCCGCAGCGCGCCAGGGCCGCCCAGTGGATGCTCGACAAAGCCGCGATCAAACCCGAAGCTCCCCCCATGCCCCCCGGCGTGGACCTTTACATCCGTCGCGGCGCGGGCAAGGAGGTCTGGATTCTTATCAACTTCGGCGACCAGCCTCAGACCGTCGCACTGCCCGCAGGCTTCGCCGATGTCCTCCACGGCGGTGCTGCCTCCAGCGCGCCCCTCAACCGCTTCGACGTCGCCATCTATGAGAAGAAGCCCTAAAAGAAGACTTAGCTTCTGCCATAGAACTCGCTCCGTTTGCGCGAGTAGAAGAAGTAAACGCCCAACCCGATCACCAGCCATACGAAGAACCGAATCCACGTTATGGCCGGTAGCCCCGCCATCAGCAGCACGCAAAACAGCGTGCTGAGCACCGGGATCACCGGGCCGAAGGCCACCCGGAACCCTCGCCGCCGTCCCGGATCCTTAATCCGCAGCACAATCACGCCGATCGACACCAGCACAAACGCAAACAGCGTGCCGATGTTCGACATCTCCGCAAACGTCCCGACATCGAACAGCCCGGATGGGATCGCCACCAGAACCCCCGCCACCCATGTCGCAAACGCCGGAGTCCGGTATCGTGGATGGATCCGTGAAAAAATGTCCGGCAGCAGCTTGTCTCGGCTCATGGCAAACCATACCCGCGCCTGCCCAAGCTGAAAGACGAGGATCGATGACACCATTCCCACGATCGCGCCCAGCAGTACAACCAGTCTGACCCAGTGCAGCCTTCCGCCACCAGGCGTCAGCGAAATCCTCTTCAGCGCATTCACCACCGGCGCCCCATCGCCCGCAACTGTCGCCCACGGCACCATACCGGTCAGCACAGCCGCAACCCCGATGTACAGAATCGTGCAGACGATCAGTGTCGACACAATGCCGATCGGCACATCGCGCCGGGGATTCCTGCACTCCTCACTCGCCGTGGAAACCGAGTCGAATCCGATGTAGGTAAAAAAGATGATCGAGCCCCCGGCCAGCACCCCGGAAAATCCATTGGGAGAAAACGGGTGGTAGTTTTCTGGGTGAATAAACGACATCCCAAAAAAGATGAAGACGAGAATCGCCGCCATCTTCACCAGCACCATGGCATTGTTGGTCCGCGCCGATTCGCGAATCCCCCGCACCAGCACCACCGTCAGCAGCAGCACCACGATGAACGCCGGGATATCGAAGCCCCGATGCCATCCTGCGGAGAAGATGTCCTTGCCGCTCAGATCCTGAAGCCCAAGCGGGAGATACGCCGGCGAAAGCCACTTCGGATCAAGATGAATTCCCAGCCAATCCAGTAGATCGACGATATGCGCGGCAAAGCCGACGCTGACGCTCATATTCGAGAAGGCATACTCGAGAATCAGGTCCCACCCGATGATCCACGCGATCAGCTCGCCGAGCGTCGCATAGGTGTATGTATATGCCGACCCCGCGATCGGGATCATGCTCGCCAGTTCCGCATAGCAAAGCCCGGTCAGCCCGCACACCACCGCCACCAGTACCAGCGAAAGCGCCAGCGCCGGACCTGCTCCCGGACGTCCTGCCACGGACCCGTGGTGCAGCAGCAGGTCGATGACCGGCGACCCCTTCCAGTCGGCGATCTTTGAAGGGTTCCCCCCGATCGCCGTCCCGATCACCGTAAAGATGCCCGAGCCGATCACTGCGCCAATGCCAAGCGCTGTGAGAGACACGGGCCCAAGCGTCTTCTTCAGCGCATGTTCCGGCCGCTCCGCATCGCTGATCAGCTTGTCGATGGACTTTGTTGCAAAGATTTGCCGACCCAGTGCAGGCCTCCTGTCGTTCTTCTAGGGTTGGTAAGAAGAAACTAACAGCAGATGGGCCCGCGCGCCCCAGGAAACCGTCGCAACCTCGTCGCCGAGCGGCTTCCTGGGAGCTGATCTTACCGCTTCGACTGTCCGCGGGATGCCTTCTTCAGCTTTGCCTTGTTCTCCCCGCGCGCACCGGTGCGTGCCGCCTTGGGCGCAGCCTTCTTGCGCGCGGCCCGCTTGATCTTCTTGCGCTCCAGGGTGTCGGTAATGCTCTTGGTGTTTGCCATGTCTCGGTGCCAAACTTTCTCGATCAAAGATGTCGGAGGATGCCGGCGCGGTCTCGATGCTCAGAGAATCTGAAGCTGGGCAAACCGCTCTACCAGCTTCTTCACGCCGTGCTGTTGAAATTGTACTGTAATCTTCGCGTCGTCCCCATCGCCCTCCCGCTGAAACACCAGACCCTCACCATATTTCGGATGCCGCACGCGCGCGCCCTTCTGCAGTCCGGTCTTGCCAGTCGGCTCCGGCACCGGGATCTTGGGACGCGCCACCTTCTGCCCACGCGCCGCAAAGAAGCTCGCCACGTTGTCGATTGAACTCCCCGCCGGCCGCGCATACCCGTTCCGGTGATTCCCCAACGCCGCCCCGGCCGCCCTGGAGCCGCCGCCGCTCTGGTCCTCGTCCTCATAGCTGTAGTGCCGGTCTCCATCGCTGGCCGCGCTTCGTCCCCCGCCGAACCGGCTTCCATTCCGCTCCCCCCATGCAGTCGCATACGGCGATACGGAGTCTCCAAACGAAGGCCGCGCCGGCGGACTGCCCAGATCCTCAATCAATCGCGACGGCACCTCCTCCAGAAACCGCGATGCGACACTCGACTCCGGCATATCGCTCCCGTATCGCCGCCTATACCGCGCCCGCGTCATCACCAGCGTATCCATCGCGCGCGTCATCCCCACGTAGCACAGCCGCCGCTCTTCTTCCAGGCCCGTCGGGTCTGTCAGCGTCCGCGAGTGAGGAAACAAGCCCTCCTCCATCCCCGCCAGGAACACCAGAGGAAACTCCAGCCCTTTCGCCGCATGCAGCGTCATCAGCGTCACCCGCGCTTCCGCCGAATACTGATCCGCATCCGAAACCAGCGCCGCATGGTCCAGGAAGTCATGCAGCGTCTCCCCCCGTAACTGCGCATCCTGCGCCGCGTTTGCAAGCTCCTTTAGGTTCTCTATCCGCGAGAACGACTCTGGCGTAGCCTCCTCCTCAAGCGCCCGCAGATAGCCGCTCCGGTCGTTCAGAAATTTGATCAGCTCCGGCAGCGTCGCCGCATCGCCTGGCTTGCGAAACACCGGCGTTTCCTCTTCCGGCGGCTCTTCGAACGAAGCCGCCAACTCCTTCCGGCTCGCCACGTTCTTTGTCATCACCACCGGCGCAAACGGATTAAAGCTCGCCGCATCAATGCCATGCGCCGCATCCGAGTCGGTCGCATTCTCGGCCGCAATCGTCGAAATCTCCTCGCTCGGCCCAAAGTCGAACCCGAAGTTGAAGCTCGTATCGAACGACATATCGGCCGCCTCGTCCGCCCCCGGCTCCGGCGGCCCGTCCTGCTCGCCGAACGCAAACGACACATCGTCTTCAGAGTCTGACGCGGCCGCGGAAGCCCCCACATTCTCCGCCAGCTTCTCCGCGAATCCCGGTCCAAGCATCGCCCTTGCATCTTCAATCAGCCGCCGAAACCCTGCCAGTGCCATCAGCGCCCGCTGCGGCAGCAGCTTCTCCTCGATCGCCCGCCCAATCGCCTCCCAGCTGCTTGTCCCGGTCGTCAGCGCAATTCGCTCCACCACCTCCATGGTCGTCTTGCCGATACCCCGGGGCGGCGAGTTCACCACTCGCGATAAAGCAATCGAATCATGCACATTCTGCACCAGCTTCAGATAGCTCAGAATGTCCTTGACCTCCGCCCGGTCATAAAACGAGAATCCGCCCACCATGTGGTACTGAATCTGGTAGCGCCGCAGCGCCTCTTCCACCAGCCGCGACTGCGAGTTCGTCCGGTACAGCACTGCGCATCGCGGAGCCTCCACCTCGCCCCCCGCATCGCGCAGATACCGGTTGATCTTCTCCGCGATAAACAGTGCCTCGTTCTCCCCGTCGGGCGCCTCGTAGTACCCGATCATCGACCCACCCTCGCGCGAGGTCCACAGGTTTTTGCCCTTCCGCTGCATATTCTGCGCCACCACCGCCGATGCGCCTTCGAGAATCACCTGCGTCGACCGGTAGTTCTGCTCCAGCCGGATCGTGCGCGTCTCGGTGAAGTCCTTCTCGAACTCCAGAATGTTGCGAATATCCGCGCCCCGCCAGCTATAAATCGACTGGTCTTCATCCCCCACCACGCACACGTTTCCGTGCGTCCCCAACAGCTTCATCAACTCATACTGCGGCCGGTTCGTGTCCTGGTATTCGTCGATCAACAGATATCTGTAACGCCGATTGTAACGTTCCCGCACCTCGGCCGAGCTCTTCAGCAAACGTACCGCTTCCAGCAGCAAATCATCGAAGTCCAGCGCATTCGCCTTGAACAGCTCCTTCCGGTAAATCTCGAAGATGTGCGCGATCTTCTCTTCGAGCGGGTTGGTCGAAGCCAGAAAATACTCCTGCGGGTCGATCATGTGGTTCTTCGCCCACGAAATCCTTCCCAGCGCCACCCGCGGCTTCAACTGCTTATCGTCAATCCCCAGCCGCTTCAGCGCCTGCTTCACCACAGCCTGCTGGTCCGTCTCGTCGTAGATCGCGAACGTCCGCGTCAGCCCTACGCCGTTCACCCGCATCGCCTCGATGTCGCGCCGCAGCATCCGCACGCAAAAGCTATGAAACGTCGCCAGCGTCGGCTTGGCCAGCGTCGTATGCCCCAGAATCTTCTCGACTCGCTCCGCCATCTCCTTCGCGGCCTTGTTGGTAAACGTCACTGCCAGAATCGCATCCGCCGGCACACCACGCTCTTCAATCAAGTACGCGATTCGATGCGTAATCACCCGCGTCTTCCCGCTGCCCGCGCCCGCCAGCAGAAGCACCGGCCCATCGACCGCCAGAATGCCCTCCTGCTGCTGCGGATTCATCTTCTCTAGTAACCGGGACGCCATTCTTCCATCTTAAATCCGCAGCCGGGGGATAGCTAATTCACAATCCCGCACCCACGCCCCGCCGGTCTGCATACAACATCTTCGCGTTCGCCTGCGTCTCATCCCTACAGCGAAGATATGGCGAAGCTGAGCCACCCGCAAGACCTCAGGAGATCCCCCTATGGCAGAACGAACCGTCGTCCTCGATCAACCCGTCCTCTTCGATGAATCCGCCGAAGCCGTCCGTCAGGCCACCGAGCGAGCCGAGCACGCCGAAGCCGAGCTCGCCAAGCTCAAGCAGGGCCTCGCCGCGGAAAATCACGTGCAGCCCGCCGCCCCGGTTGCTGTCCCGGAGGCGGAAGCATCAAGCGACGCTGCACTGAAATCGCCCATGTCGCCCAGCACCGCTGCCGCTGCCGGCGAAGCCGCCGCACCCACAGGTCTCGCCGGAGTCGAGGAACTTCGCAAAGACTCCATGATGACTCACCTCCTGGACTCCCTCGAGGCTGGTAAAGACATCGGCCACTACGGCCGGCTCGTCTTCGCCATGGTTGCCCGCCATTTCCTCCCGCATGAGGAGGTGCTTGCCTATCTCTGCAAAGATCAGGACTTCTCAAACGAGCAAGCCAATCTGATGCTGAAACAGGTCGAAGGTCGCGACTACAATCCACCTCGGCGCGACCGCATCCTCGAGTGGCAGCGCGAGCAGGAGTTCCCGATCCTGCCCCACCCGCAGGACCCTGACTGCGGCAACCTCTACCGCAACCTTACCTTTCCCGACGCGATCTACGACCACATCGGCCACTACCGCGAGCAAAAGGAAGAATCCGGAACTTAGCTGGAGCTTCGGCAGGCTCGTCCGCGGGTGAAGCGCGGCGAGCCCGGACCGTTTCGAGTCCTCTTCGGCGTCAGCCCGCTCGTCTCCCCTGTGCGCGCCTTGCACCCGTTCCGTAAAACCCCTAGGCTTGAAGCATGAGCCCCACCGCCACACTCGAACCCTCCGCCGTATCCCTGCCCGCCTTCAATACCCTCACCTTCGAGGAAAAGCTCGACCGGTTTGCCGAGGTGGCCGTGCGCATCGGCCTCAACCTCGCCGATGGCCAGGAACTTCTCATCTCCGCTCCTATTGAGGCTCTCGCCCTTGTTCGCCGCATCACGGAGCACGCCTACAAGGCGGGCGCCCTGCTGGTCACGACCTTCTACACCGACGACCCCGCCATCCTCTCGCGGTATCAGCACGCCAAAGACCCCAGCTTCGACTACGCCCCCGCCTGGCTGCAGGACGGCATCGCGCGTGCCTTCAAGTCCAACGCCTGCCGCCTCGCCATCTCCGGCGCCAACCCCGCCCTGCTTGCCGGGCAGGACCCCGCTAAACTCGCCCGCGCCAACGTCGCCGCCTCCAAGGCCTCCAAACCGGCCATGGAGCTAATCACCCGCCACGAGATCAACTGGTCCATCGTCGCCTGCGCCACTCCTGCCTGGGCCAAGCTCGTCTTCCCGCAGGACTATGAAGCCTCGCCCGACCAGGCCGTCGCCAGACTCTGGGAGGCCA
The DNA here is from genome assembly GCA_964252505.1 of uncultured Acidobacteriaceae bacterium. Classification (GTDB taxonomy): domain Bacteria; phylum Acidobacteriota; class Terriglobia; order Terriglobales; family Acidobacteriaceae; genus Edaphobacter. The sequence goes on along the minus strand of CAXUNW010000068.1, from coordinate 3,606 downwards.
TCTTCACCGCCTCCCGCATCACCGGCCCAAACCCCGTCACCGACTGGCGCGATCACACCACATTCCTCAAATCACGCGTCGACAAGCTCAACCAGAAGCGTTTTCACTCCCTCCGCTTTCAGGGTCCTGGCACCGACCTCACCGTCGGCCTCGCCGAAGGCCACCTCTGGGCCGGCGGCGGCGGCATCGGCGGCAACGGCATCTTCTGCAACGCCAACATCCCCACCGAGGAGTGCTTCACGACGCCCCACAAAGACCGCGTCGACGGCACCGTGACCGCCTCCAAACCCCTCTCGCACCAGGGAACCCTCATCGAAAATATCACCTGCCGCTTTGAAGCCGGCAAGATCGTCGAAGCCACCGCCTCCGCCGGGGAAGACGTGCTCAATCGCCTCATCGCCACGGACGACGGCGCACGCCGCCTCGGCGAAGTCGCCCTCGTCCCCCACTCCTCCCCCATCGCGCAGACCGGCATCCTCTTCTGGAACACCCTGTTTGACGAGAACGCCGCCAGCCACATCGCTCTTGGCCAAGCCTACGCCACCTGCCTCATCGACGGAGAGACCATGGACGAAGCCACCCTCGCGACCAAAGGCGCAAACTCCTCCCTCATCCACGTCGACTGGATGATCGGATCACCGCACATGAACGTGGACGGCCTCTCGGCCGACGGGACCGCTGAGCCCCTTATGCGCCTGGGCGAGTGGGCCTGACACCGCCCGCTGCCCTGAAAGCGGGGTGCCAGCGAAACCGCTCGGCACCCCGTTTCAATCTGCGACCTCGTGATCGCGCGGCCCCGAACTTGCTTCTGAGGACACAAGTAAGTCCAACCTTCGAAGGGCTTACAACTTCGTGCCCAAAGGCGCGACACCGGACCACTACACCTTTGGAGCCCAGCCGGGCGCATACTCCCGATCCCAGCCCTTCATCGCCTCTTTGTCCCCAACAATATGCCCGGTCGCTGTATCCAGCTTCAGCTCGCGCTGCGACCACCACGCAATATTCGACAGCTGCAGGATCGTCACACTCACATTCGCAACCTGGATCGGCGAGTGCAGCTTCTCCCCGGTTCTGATCCCATTGATCAGGTTCTGGAAGTGCGCATCCGTCATCGAATCCCGGCTGATTGCGTCTCCGGTCGACTGCTGCCCGCTCCTCGGCACCCGGAACGAGTCCGTCATCTTGTTCTTCTGGTCGTACAGCTCCCAACCCTCGCGGTCGATCAGCAACGTCCCGGTCTCTCCATGGATCGTCGTCCCGCGTCCGCGCCCATAGTATTCCTTCCCGTTCGCGCTCATCCCCTCCCACGTCAGCAGCTTGTCGCCATAGTCGAAGCTTGTCATCATCGTGTCAGGAAACTGCCAATCATCCTGGAAGGCATATCGACCGCCGTCCGCCGTCACCCGCTTCGGGTAGTCCACATTCAGCGCCCACCGTGCGATATCCACCTCGTGCGTCCCGTTGTTGAGGGCCTCGCCCGTCCCGTAGGTCCTGATCCAGTGCCAGTTGTAGGGAACACGGTTGTCCATATACGCCTCGCGAGGCGCGGGCCCCTGCCACAGATCCCAGTCGAGCGTTGCCGGAACCGCCGCCGGCTTGCCATGCCCCATCGATTTTCGAGGATTCGCGTACCAGCACTTCGCAAAATAAGCTCGTCCGACCAGCCCGTCGTGCACCTTCTGGATCATCTCCATCGTATGCGGAGACGACCTCTGCTGATCCCCCACCTGCACCAGCTTGCCTGTCTTCACCTGCGCCGCTATCAGCATCTCGCCCTCGCGCGGGTTGTGGCTGGAGGGCTTCTCCACATACACATGCTTGCCCGCCTGCAGGCCGAGAATCGCCATCGGCGCATGCCAGTGGTCGGGCGTGGCGATGGTAATCACGTCCACATCCTTCGACTCCAGCACCTTCCGAAAGTCCTGCGCACAGGCCGGCGCATACCCCAGCTCCTTGGTCGCCTGCCCCATGAACTTTTCGCTGATCTTTGTGTCCACGTCGCACACATGGCTCATGTGGGCCTTCGCCCCGTTGTTTGCAATCGCCGAAAGATGGGCATAACCTCGCCCGTTCAGGCCCATTGTCGCGAAGTTGACCCGGTCATTCGCGCCCAAAATCTGTCCATAGCTTTTGGCTGTAAGCCCTACCGCCGCTCCCGCCGCGCTCATCGCCGCCGTTCCAACAAACGTTCGCCTTGAAATCATGTTGCCTCCCCAAATGGTCCGACCCTTAGCGCATACATCCTCCCACATCCTGGCTATCTTGAACAACTGGCCTGCATCGCATCCTGGCCCCACCTGCACTTTGGTGCTCCTCCCCGCCAACCTCTGCACCATCCGCCGCGCCATCCGCGCTAAACTAGCCAGCGATGAATCTCCAAGGCTGCGGCACCGCGCTTGTCACCCCGTTCCGCCAGGACGGCGCGATCGACGAGCCCGCACTTCACTCCCTCGTCAACCACCAGATCGACTCCGGCATCAACTTTCTCATCCCTTGCGGCACCACGGGCGAAGCCGCCACCCTGAGCGATGCGGAAACCGCCCGCGTCGTCCAGATCGTCTGCGCCACGGCCGCCGGCCGCGTCCCCGTCTTTGCCGGCTGCACGCACAACGCCACCCGCGAGGCTGTCGCTCGTGCCACTCGCCTGAGCAAGATCTACGGTCTCACCGGCCTGCTCACCGCCAACCCCTACTACAACCGCCCCAACCAGGAAGGCCAGTACCAGCACTTTAAAGCCGTCGCCGACGCCGTCGACCTGCCCATCCTGCTCTACAACATTCCCTCCCGCACAGGCGCCAACCTGGAGCCCGCCACCGTCCATCGCCTTGCCGCCATCCCCAACATCGTCGGGCTCAAGGAGTCCAGCGGCAACCTCGCCCAGATCACCGAGCTCCTTACCACCCTCCCTCAGGATTTCTCCGTCTTTGCAGGAGACGACGGCCTCGCCCTCCCCATTCTCTCGCTCGGCGCAGCCGGCCTCATCTCGGTCGCCTCAAACGTCATCCCCGCCCAGATGGCCATCCTCGTCGAGGCCACGCTGCGCGGAGACTGGCCCACCGCCCGCCGCCTCAACCGCCAGTTCTATCGCCTCATGCAGAGCCTCTTTCTTGAGCCAAGCCCCGCCCCGGTCAAGGCCGTCCTCCGCCTCATGGGCAAAGGCGAAGACGTCCTGCGCCTACCGCTTGTCTCCGTCTCCCCCGCCACCCGCCGCACGCTCGAAACCGTCGCCGGCGAGCTTGGCCTCTTCGTCTACACGCCCCCCCGCGAGAACAATCTCCGCACCTTCTAGCGCGGCTGCCTTGTATCCTCAGAGGCAACGACCATGAACAACCTCGAACAAGCCATCGAACACTGCTTCGCGCAGGGCGCCGCCATCATCGGCAACCCCTACGCCCTCTCCGCCTTCTTCTCCCTCCGCGATCAGCTTGAAGCCGGCTCTCTCCGCGCCGCCGAGCCCGACCCCGCCTCGCCCACCGGCTGGCGCGTCAATCCCTGGGTCAAACGGGGTATCCTCCTCGGCTTTCGCCTCGGCAACCTGGAAGACATGTCCGGAACCCACCCCCACGGCCAGGCCGTCCTCACCTTCGTCGATAAACACACCTACCC
>CAXUNW010000067.1:0-11840 GCA_964252505.1 uncultured Acidobacteriaceae bacterium | reverse complement strand
GGGGGGGCGCTGGGGAGTCTGCGTAAGGACGAGGCCGCCCTGGTAGGCATCCGCGGAGAGAGGAATCTCCTGCGGAGAGCCGGCGCTGAGGTGCAAGGTGAGATCGTGGGCGTACGCCGTGGAGAAGACGAGTGGTGCGCCGTCTATAGGCAGTGTCGCACCGGGTTTGAGGAGGCAGGTCGTCTGCTTGGGGTCTGTAACGCGCAGGGGCGGTGTGACCGCCTTCTGAATGGCGGGCAGACCGATGACGATGACGGACTTCGGATTGTGAAACGAAGGGGGCGTATTGAGGCGAAGGTTAAGCATCTCCTGTTGAGGAAAGGAGATGGCGGGGATGTATTGGAACTGAGCCGTGTGCAGGTTGCTGAGGATGCGACCAAGATCGACGATGGCTCCGACGTAGGCGGAGTAGGTTCCTGAGCCGGCAGCCTGGGTATAGCTGGCAGCGGTAATGAAGTCGGATCCGGGTCCGCTGGTGAGGGCCTGGGCAATGGTCTGGCCGTGACCGTCGTCGAGCAGGGTCTGGGTCCCGGTCTGGGTAAGGCAGGTGACTTGCTGATCGACGTCGCGCTTGAAGCAGTCCGGGTTTGGTCGGAGAGCGAGGGTGCGGGCGAGAGCGTTTGAATGATCAAGGAGCGCCTTGGCATCGCCTGGTGGGACCTGGTGGATGGCTGCCAGGTAACGCTCAATGCGGCCCTGCTCAAAGCTGGCCTCGTTGAGGTCCTGGGAGGCGCGCACGAAGATGCCGGGACGGCCCCGCACAGCGGAGCGCAGGGTGCTGAAGTCGCCACCCGTGACCGGTGCCAAAAATACCAGGGCCTGCTGGGCCTCGGCGGGGATGGTGACTTCGGTGCCCTCCTCGCGGATCTTTTTATCCCAGGTATCGATACGGATGAACCAGTCATCGGGCGGAGGGTTGGTGGTGCCACGAAGGAAGGCGACCACCATAAGGTACCGAACGGATTGTGTTGGGGGTAGGTCCGGCCGTAGCCAGAGCTTATCTCCGGGCGCCAGGTTGGGGACCGAGGCGATGGGAAGCGTCTTACCCGCGCGGGTGACGCGGACGTCCACCTTGGGTCCGGCAAGATCGAAGCGTGCAGGGTCAGCCCTAAGGACCGAGGGGGCGAGAAGCGCAAGCGCGGCCAGGAGCGTTTGGCGGAGAAACTTTGCCATGTTCCCAGTTTAGACGCTTATAAGGCATGTCTTGGTGGCGGACAAGCCTGACAAGCACCAAGTCCGGGGGTACAGCGTTAGAACGAGAGCCGTGCCCCGAACTGGAACTGGCGTGGGTCCGACGCAGCAGTCTCCTGCCCTGCGTTGGTATAGAGGAGATTGACGTCAAAAGTATTGTTCTTGTTGATGAGGTTAAAGGCGTCGGCGGTGAGCTGAAGCGAGAGGTCGCGGCGAAAGGCGATTGCCTTGGCAAACCGAAGGTCCGTAAAGACGACATAGGGCTTAAGGCCTGTATTGCGACCAACGTTTCCGCTGAAGTAGGTACTGGCTATGGCCGCGCCGCGTGGTGCGTCGATGTAGCAAGGTGTATTGAAGGCGCCGGTGGAGGAGTAGCGGGAGTTGACCGGGATGCTGCCGCAGCCGTTCGGTGTAGTGGAGGGCGCGACGGCGTTGGGGCGGTCCGTGAGGGAATTGAAGTCGAAGTTAGTATCGGTGCCCGTGAGGATATTGAAGGGGCGGCCGGAGGAGATCTCGATGATGGGCGCGACAGTAAAGCCCGAGAAGACGCCAGGGAGGAAGCCTGCGCCACTGAGATGACCTGAGTTGTAGACGCCGGAAAGGACGAAGCGATGGCGCTGGTCAAACGTTGAGGTGGCGCGTTCACCATTCGGATTGAAGTTGTTCTGGGGCGCGTCGGCCGTCGAGACGACGTCGGTCGAATCGTCGATGGCGTGCGAGTAGGTGTAGCTGGCGAGAAACTCGTAGTTGTCGGCGAAGCGCTTCTTCAGGTTGACTGAGACACCGTTGTAGCTGGAGGTTCCAGTGGTGAGGTTTGGGCTCATGTCGCCAAAGGGCACCGGGATGCCAACGCCGATGCCGTCCGCGAAGGCTACCTGGCTCGCGAGCGCGACGCATTGCCCGGCTCCTTGCGCGGTAAGGAAGTTGGCGAGCGAGGTGTTGAGTCCGGAACGGCGGAAGAAGTTCAGCAGAGGCGGCGCGACGTAGGGCCCGAGCGGGCCTGTGCCACACGGATTGACGGGAGTGCTGCTGCCGGTAACGGTGCCGGTCGCGACGGTCAGCGGGTTGGAGGTGGGACTGGCGGTGCCAGGCTGCGCGGTGCCGGCCTTCACGGCGGCGTTGGCGTTTTGCCAGTTGGCAACCAGCAGCGCAGGGTTTACGGGGTTGACGTTCACAGGACGGTTGAGGTGCCGTCCCCCAGTCGAGTTATAGGCGACGTTCAGGGAAAGCTGATGACCGAGGTCTTTTTCGATGCCGAAGGATATCTGCTGGACGTAGGGGGTTTTGTAGTTCAGATCTGCCGGGAGGCCCGAAGGCAGAATGGCGAGGGGGAAGCCGGCGGCAAGATAGTTCTGATTGACGAAGAGAGAGTTGGAATTGTTGGCGTCGAAGCGCTGTTGCGAAGGGAGATAGTTGAGGCTGGCGACGGGAAGGCAGTTGGCGTTCGACAGCGAACCCTGGAAGACGTTGGTGGCGTTCAGGTTGAGAGGACTCACCGTGCTGGCCGCTGTGCAGGGGGAGCCTCCGGCGACGATTACCAGAGGAGTTCGGGTGGAATTGAAGCTGTTGGACTGCGACTCGAGGTTGCCCGGCGCCCGATCGTAGAAGAGGCCGTAGTTCGCCCGGATAACCGTCTTTCCATTGCCGAGCGGGTCGTAGGAGATACCGACCCGGGGGGCAACGTTGTGGTCTCGGAGACGGATGCCTTCACGAACTCCATAGAGCCGCTCGGCGGTGTTGGTATTGGCGTTGAGGGCGAGTTGGGTTGGAAAAGCCTCCACGTCGTAGCGGATGCCGTAATTGAGGGTAAGCCGGGGCGTGACACGCCAGGAGTCCTGCAGGAAAGCACCAAGGGTCTTCAGGTCGTACTTGTAGCTTGTGGTGCCGATGCCTTGAACGAAGGATTGCGGCAGGCCGAGCCCGTAGGCCTGGATGGGCGAGAAGCCTGGAAGGCCGGCGAGGGCGGGGGAGACGTCGGTGGCGTTGAGAGCCGCGAAGCTGAAGTCGCCTCCCCCATATAGCTGCCCTTGTGTGAGATTGATCGGGATGTAGCGGAGGTCAAGGCCGGTCTTAAGGGTATGTGAGCCCAGCGTGTAGGTGAAGTTATCCTGAAGCTGGGTCTGGTCCTCGATGCGATCGACGACAGAGAAGGGCGTTTTGCCAAAGTAGGCGAAACCGGGGATGTTAACGGCGACCCCGGAGCCTCCCGCAGAGGGCGAATTCGCAAAGCGGATGGGGTGCCGGGCAAACTGAATGCGCAGCTCGTTGATCTTGTTCGTGCTGAGCAGCCGTGTGTGCTGACCCAGGATGGAGACGTCGTGGAAGCGCTGGGTCGCGGTGCGGGAGAAGCTATTCTCACCAAGGTTCTGGTTGGCCGCGCTCTCCTGAATCCCGGTGAGATAGCTTGGGCTCGCGCTGCCGCGCAGAAGGATCTGCTGATTGTTGGTTAGCTTGTGGTCCAGGCGCAGCGAGTAGACCTCTGTCTTCTCCTGGATGGGAAAGTTACCAACAAGTGAGTTAAGGGGTGTAAACGATGCCGGAGTTGGAGCGCCCGAGGTGACGAAGTTCCGCGCGCCGATGGTGGCGGCGAGGAAGGCTGGGTTGGCCCCGGTAAGAGCAAGGGAGCTCGACGAGCCAATGAGCGCTACATATTGTTGAATACCGGGCGTCGCGGCCGGCAAAGCGGCCAATGTAGCCTTCTGTGCGGCGGTACCCTGCACGATGAGCGCGCCCGCCGGGGCCCCGTAGAACTTACTGACGTCGATAGCGGTAAGTCCAAAGGAGTTCGCGCCGATGACCGAGAAGCCGGACTCTTCGCGGCGGGTAAGCTCGGTCGAAAAGAAGTAGAAGGTCTTATCGGGGATGAGAGCCCCACCGAGGGTGAAGCCGGCCTGGACCCGGGTATATGCCGGTTGGTTTACGGTGGAAAAGGGATTCGTCGCCTGGATATACCGGTTTCGCAAGAAACCAAAAAGGCTGGCGTGGGTGACGTTTGTGCCGGATTTAGTAACGATATTCACCACACCTCCGGACGCCCGGCCGTACTCGGCGGCAAACCCGTTGGTGATGATCTGGAACTCCTGCACGGCATCCTGGGAGACGGTGGCGCGCGTGCCCCCGGAGATGTAATCGCCAGCGTCGGCTCCATCAACGTTGATGGAGTTGGAACGGGCGCGGACGCCCCCGAAGTTCAGACCCGAGGTTGGGATCGCCCCGACCGATGGAGCGGCGTCGCGGGCAATCTGTGAGTTGGTCAGGGTGAAGTTAATGTAGTTTCGTCCGTTTGTGGGAAGGTTGGTGATGCGAAGCTGATCCACCGTCGTTCCTTGAGAGCTGCGCTGCGTCTCGATGATCTCGGCGTTCGCGTTGACGTTTACGGTGTCTGCGCTTCCGACCGACAGATTCAACGTAAGGTGAGCCTGCTCTCCCACAGTGAGGACGATGTTGTTTTCCTGGAGCTTCTGAAAGCCCAGCTTCGGCGCAGCGGCTGTGATGGTATAGCTGCCGGGAGCAAGCTCAAGAAACTGGAAGCTCCCCTCGGCATCCGCTATTACCGTGCGGCTCAGTCCGCGTGAGGCGTCGGCGAGGACGACGGTGGCGCCCGGCACGACGGCTCCTGAGGGATCCTTGACGGAGCCTGAGAGCTGGGCCGTGGAGACGCTCTGAGCGTGCGACGGGGTCCCGTATAGCATCAGGGCGGCAGGAATCAAAAGCGCGAAGGCGACAGCCAGCAAACGAGAGACAGTGCGGACAGAAGGCAAGCAGCCGGACACTAAGAACATGAAAAGGAACCTCGGCAGCGTGCTCGGTCGTATGGCCTGACAGGTTCAGAGCAGGCAAATCGTAAAGAGTCCGTGCGGCGATGTTCTACATGAATGGGCATTCAGTGTGCAAGTGTATGGTGAGGCACGCCGGACCCAATTGGGCGAGAGGCTGTGCGGGCTGAAACCTGCAGCCGGCAATCGTCTTCGATGAATGCATCAGCGAGGATTTATTTTGTACCGATGACTCTTGCGCCCTTATCCGCGTTTGAAGTGGGTTGGCCATCAGTTCGCGTCGGAACGGCCGGCTGGTCGATCCCGCGCGAGCAGGCGGAGCAATACCCAGGCACGAGGCGACACATCGAGCGGTACGCCAGACGGATGAACTGCGCAGAGATCAATAGTTCCTTCTACAGGTCGCATCGGGCGTCGACCTACGAGCGATGGGCAGCGTCGACGCCGGATGGATTCCTCTTCTCCGTAAAGGTTGCAAAGGCGATCACGCACGAGTGCGCGCTCGCTCCCACGCGAGGGCAGATCGAAAGCTTTCTGGCAGAGGTAAAGCCGCTCGGCCCGAAGCTTGGCCCACTGCTGCTCCAGCTTCCTCCAAAACAGGCCTTTGCGGAGGAGCAGGCTAGGCGATTTATTGGTCTGTTGCGCGACGTTGACCCAGGGGTGGCGATGGTAGTGGAGCCGCGGCACCCCGGTTGGTTCAGCGGGGAGGCAGGAGCGCTGCTCCGGCAGTACCAGGTAGGGAGGGTGATCGCGGACCCGCTGCCTGCCAAGGTGGGCGCGCAGGCTGAGGAGCGACAGCCGCTGGCATACTATCGGCTGCATGGGTCGCCCCGCATATATTATTCCAGCTATTCGGGCGACTCGCTGGAAGGGCTCGCCGCACAGATTCGGGTGAGACTTGCCCGGAGAGAGGATGTCTGGTGCATCTTCGACAACACCGCCTCGGGAGCAGCGCTGGGCAATGCGCTTACGCTGGCGGAGTCACTGAAAGGCGTTGACCGGCAGGGCAGCGCTGGAGCAGCGGACAGCGGGAGCACAGAGGATCGCTGAAGGTGCAGAGCTGCTGGCCGTGGAGCTTGATGAGGGTATGGTGTTCATCGAGTCGCTCGGCGGTCCACTCCGGGGGGACCATACGCATAAGGCGCTCCTCGGTGGTTGCCGCGTCGGCGCGCGGGGTAAGGGCGAGCCGCTGGGTAACGCGCAGGTGATGTGCGTCGACGCACAGAGCAGGGCGGCGCAGGGTGGAGAAGTTCACGACTGCAGCGGAGACCTGGTTGCCGACGCCCTCAAACTGCTCGAGCCAGGCTCGGATCTTGTCGGTCCGATACTTTGCAAGAAAATCGAGGGTGAGGGCGCCTACCCGTGCGGTGATGCCTTGTAGAAGGGCCTTCAGGCGCGGGGCCTTCGTCTCAGCGAAGGTGACCACGGCAATGGCGCGCTCGATCTCATCGACCGGGGCGTCGCGAAGGTTGTCCCAGGTCGGGTAAAGGCTGCGCAGGTTGCGCATCACGTGATTGGATTCAAAGTCCTTGGTGCGGCTGGTCAGCATGGAGTAGATGAGCTGCGTGAGCGGGTCCCAGGGGGCACGGGGGGCCGGCTTGCCATACTGCTCCAGGAGAATTGCGTGGATTTCGGGCAGGCGGGTGTCGGGCGGATTGGGGAAGAGAGACACAGTCATGGCGCGTTGCGAGTGATGCCCTGGCGGGGGCCCGCGGCATCCTGGATGCCCCAGGCCATGCGGGGAGTGTTGTGGGCAACGCCGAGAGAGCCCTCCGGGCCAAGCAGGATGATGCCGCCGTGGCCGCCAAGGCGCGTGTGTAGGTAGGCGATGGCGGCTTCGGCGGCTTGTTGCGGCGTGTCGCCGCTGGCGACGCGGTCCACGGCCCATTTGCCGAGGACAAGCTTCATGATGGGCTCGCCCCAGCCGGTGAGCGAGACGGCGGCAGACTGGTTGTCGGCATAACAGCCGCAGCCTATGAGCGACGAATCGCCGACGCGGCCGGGGGCCTTGGACAGAGTGCCCCCGGTAGAGGTTCCGGCGGCGAGATCGCCGTTGCGGTCTAGGGCAACGGCGCCTACGGTGTCGTGGGAGTGGAGGGTGGGGTCGAGCGGGCGGAGTTCGGGCGGAAGGGATTGGCCTGCCTCACGCTCCAGGTCGGCCTGGGAGTCGGTCTCGGCGGGGCCGGAGAAGGTGGTGTCGGTGGCCCCGGCGAGTTCGGCCTGCTGGAAGGCGATGAGGCGGTCGCGCTCGCGAGGGATGATGAGGTCGGTGTTGTCGCAGAGGGCCATGCCGTGCTGGCGGGCGAAGCGCTCGGCCCCGGAGCCGACGAAATAGACGTGGGGGCTTTGGTCGAGGACGAGGCGTGCGGCCCGGATGGGGTTGCGGAGGCGCTCGACGCAGGCTACGCCGCCGGTGCGGAGGGTGGCGCCATCCATGAGGAGGGCGTCGAGCTGAACGCGGCCGTCGCGGGTAAGGAAGGAGCCGCGGCCGGCATCGAAGGTGTCGTCGTCTTCCATGACGGTGACGGCGGCCTGCACGGCATCCACGGCGGTTGCGCCCCTGGCCAACAGGGCGTAGCCGGCAGCGAGGGCGTTGGCAACGCCTCGCTGATGGGCTTCGATAGCCTCGTCAGGCATAGCCCACGCTCCGCCGTGGATGAGGAGAACGGGTTCGATGGGCATGGCAGAGCCTCTTTCCTGGTATCCCCCCCCACCCCGGTCGGAAGGTACCATAATCTTCAAAACACTGCACTTAGATCCGGACCGAACGGCTTTCGGCTGTTTGGTGCGCTTAAACCAGAAAGCCCGGCTTGAGGCCGGACCCGCTTCTCTAGCGATGCTTTTATTTTACCCGCCGTGTCAAGCGCATGGCACACAGCACGATGGTGAGAAGATGACACGGGCGAGGAGGGTGGATGGAGCTTGGAGGTATGGGGCGATGGGTGGGAAGGGGGATGAGTGTGGTGCTTGTTGCGTGTACCGTGCTCTTCTTCTTTCTGAGCTGGCACTGGCCGCTGGTGGGCGATGCTTCTCTCATCCACTACATCGTTTTTTTGATGGAGCATGGGATGGCGCCGTACCGCGATGCGGGCGACATGAACATGCCGATGGCGTTCCTGATCGAGTGGGCGGGAATTCATTGGTTCGGCGGGGGCGATGTGGCGTGGCGGTGCTTTGACTTTTTCGTGCTGGGTTTGGCCGCGGCGGCGATGGTGGTGATGGGATGGCGGCGCGCTCGGCTGGGGACGCTGTTCGCGCTATGCCTGTTTGTGCTGGTGCATGGGCGGGACGGGTTTGCGCAGGCGGGGCAGCGGGACCTGGTGCTGGCGGTGAACCTGCTGGTGGCGACGGCGCTGCTGTTTGTGGCGGTAAGGCGAGGACGGCCGTGGCTGGCGGCGGGATTCGGGTTGTTTGCCGGGGTGGCTGCTTCGGTAAAGCCGACGGCGCTGCCGCTGGCTTTGGTGCTGCTGGCTCTGGCGGTTGTCGCGTTGCGGCAGCGAAAGCTGCGGCTTCAGGGTTATGTCTGGGCGGCCGGGCTGGCGGGGCTGCTGGGGCCGCTCGCGTCGCTGGGGTTCCTGGTACGGGAACATGCGGTCCGAGCGTTTCTGGAGGGATTGCGGACGGTGGTGCCGTTCTATGTGAGCCTTGGGCACCGGCCGCTGGGATACCTGCTGCTGCATAGTGTGTCTCCGCTGCTGGCGGTGGTGGTGCTTTGGGCGGTTACGGTGGTGCTGGATCGGCCTCGGCTGGATTGGGAGCGGGCGGCGCTGTTGGCGGGTGCGGCGTTTGGGTTGGTGTCGTATGTGGCGCAGGCGCGGGGATTTCCGTACTACCGGTACACGCTACTGGCGTTTCTGCTGCCGCTGATGGGGATCGACTTTGCGGCGGCGTTGATGCCTGAGTGGGTGGGGTGGCGGGCGCGTGGGGCCTGGGGCGCGGCGGTAGCAGGACTGGCGGTGGTGGCCTTGGTGATTGCTCCGGGATCGATCCTGGCGATGAGGCGGTTCGATCCGGGGAGCATCGACTTTATCGCTTCCCTTCAGGACAATCTTCAGCGTTTGGGAGGCGCAGGGCTCAATGGAAACGTCCAATGCATCGATTCGGTATCGGGGTGTGGGACGGTGCTGTACCGGATGCGGCTGGTGCAGGCTACCGGGGTGCTGTCGGATTTTCTACTGTTTGGGTCGTCGGCTACACCTGCTGATAGGCCTCAGCCGCCCGTAGTCGAGCAGACGCGTGCGCGGTTCTCGGAGGCCCTGCGGGGGAGGCCGCCGAAGGTGATCGTGGTGACCTCGTGGCTGCACATCGATGGGCCGGGAGAGTACCGGAAGCTGGAGCGGTGGCCGGCGTTCGCGGAGTTTCTGGCGCGGGACTACACGGTGGCGGTGGAGTGGAAGCCGACGCGGCCGGAAAAGTGGTGGAGTCGACCGGTTTGGTCGAATGGGTACCGGATCTACGTGCGGAGGTGAGCTTGCGCTACAGGCCGAGTTCGCTGTGCGAGCCGAGCCTTACTCACAGCAGCGTATCCGGATTTGGCAAGCGGTAGATAAGTACAAGGTCCGGTCGCAGATGACAATCGCGAGCGGACGATCCTGGACGAGAGGAGAACAACCAAAGGGACAGACGAACTGCAGGAACGACGTTACCAAAGCGCGTTCACGCGTTGAGGAGCTTGCGGCGTTCGGTTTCGAGGTAGGTGTAGCGGATGCGGTGGATGACGGTGATAGTAGAGAAGAGGGCGAGGGTCCAGAGGGCGGGGGCCATGACGCCCCATTTGTTGAAGAGGGCGCCGAGGATGACGAGGACGACGCGCTCGGGGCGCTCCATGAAGCCGACCTTGCAGGTGCCGATGAGGGCTTCGGCGCGGGCGCGGGTGTAGCTGACCATGAGGCTGGCGGTCATGCAGAAGGCGACCAGGACGACGTAGAAGAAGCGGTTGCCACGGGCGTAGTAGACAAGCAGGCCGAAGAAGAGGGCGACGTCGGAGTATCGGTCGAGGACGGAATCGAAGAAAGCGCCGAAGACAGAGACCTGGTTGGTGGCGCGGGCGACGCGGCCGTCGACCATATCGAAGAGGCCGGCGGCGATGATGACCAGGCCGGCGTAGATGAACATGCGGACGTAGTTTTCAGCGCGGGCGTAGCCGAAGAAGATGGCGGCCACGATGTTGATGAGCAGGCCGATGAAGGTGAGGGTGTTGGGGGAGATGCGCGAGAGGGCAAGACCGCGAACGATCTTGTGGAGGAGCCAGCCGGAGCCGCGGCCGAATTGGCTGGTCCAGGTCATGGTGCGGTCCCCGCGGCATGCTGGGAGAGGGAGAGCGTGTTGCCGAAGGGATCTTTGAACCAGACGACCTGGTCTCCGCCGGGGGCGGTCCAGAGGCCTTGCGCATCCTGCTCGAACCAGGAGAAGCGGAGGGGCTCGATGCCGGCGGCGATGAGTCCGGCGGCGGCTGCGCGGAGGTCGGGAACCTCCCAGCCGAGAATGGTGAAGGGCTGTGGCTTGAAGTCGCCGGCCTGGACGCAGCGGATCATGATCCCATAGCCGGCGGAGAGGACAAGGGCGAAGGGATCGCGGCCGACAACCGGAAGGCCAAGGCAGCCGGAAAAGAAGCTCTCGGCGAGGGCGAAGTCGGTGACGGGGATGAAGCCGATGAGGGCGGCCTGGGCGAGCATGGAGACATCCTGGGTTTTTGGAACAGGTAAAACGTGCCGACATGAGTTCCGTAAGGTCTTCGCTTCGCCAAGTCGTGGACCGATGATTCGGCGCAGGGGGAACGAAGCCTAGAGGGGAGCTCCAGGGGACTCGTCGAGAGGCTCATCGGGGTCGGCGTCGTGGATGGTGTAGAGCTTGAGGATTTCAAGCTCGCGCTTACCGTTTGGCGTGATGACGGTGACCGTGTCGCCGACCTCCTTGTTCAACAGGGCGCGACCGATGGGGGAGGTCGTGGAGATAAGGCCTTTGGCGACGTCGGACTCTTCGCTTGTGACGAGTTTGTAGCGGATCTCCTCACTTTTCCCGGAGTCGAAGACGGTGATGGTAGAGCCGAAGCCGCTTTTGTCGTGGGGGATGTTGGCGAGGTTGACCATGGCGAGCTCGCCCATGCGTTTTTTCAGCTGGCCAAGGCGAGCGTTGACGAAGACCTGGCGCTGCTTGGCCATGTGGTACTCGGCGTTTTCAGAGAGGTCGCCGAGGGCCACGGCTCTCTTGATTTCGGCGGGGAGTTCGGTGGTGAGTTCGTACTCGAGGGCCCTGATCTGTTCGGCGAGGCGGGCTTTGATTTTTTCGGGCATGGTCCCTTCCGGGGATGGTATGGGCGGCGTGGCGGTCAGCGGGCGCGCGGGGTGAAGAGGTGATTATACGTGGGGATCCGGGATGGCACGCTGGGCGTTGGCGCGGGCTTCGAGGAAGGACTGGAGGATGAGTACGGCGGCGACCTGGTCGATGATGGTGCGGCGCTCGGCGCGGGCGTGGCTGTGACCAGCGTCGTCGAGGTGGCGATGGGCCTGGGCCGTGGTGAGACGTTCGTCCCAGAGGTGGACGGTGAGGGGCGCGGCGGGGGTTGCGAGGGCGCGGAGTTCGTCGGCGAAGGCCTGCGCCTTAGCAGCCTGGGGGCTTTGATCGCCGGAGAGATGGAGCGGGTTGCCGACGACGGCGTCGGTGACCGCATGCTTGCGGAGGAGCCGGGCGATGTTTTTGAGATCGGCGCGGTGACTGGCGCGGTGGATGGTGAGCAGAGGCTGGGCGGTATAGCCCAGGGGATCCGACAAGGCGAGGCCGATGCGACGGTCGCCCACGTCGAAGGCGAGGATGCGGGTGGGGCGGGGATCGAGTGGCTCGGGCACTGGGTTTGAGTGTAGCGGGTTTGGGGCG
>CAXUNW010000066.1:0-12474 GCA_964252505.1 uncultured Acidobacteriaceae bacterium | reverse complement strand
TTGGCGGGGCGTTGACGGCGGCGCTGACGCCCTGGATTGCGCAGCGGTTTGGCTGGACGACGGCGTTTGGGGTGGCGGCGGGGCTGGCGATGGTAGGCGGGCTGTGCTGGCTGGTGGTGCATCCGGAGCAGGCGCTTGATCGGGGTGTCGATGTTGCGGGCATGTAAGATTTGCCGATGAAGCAGATACGGGTGCTGCTGATCGAAGACCACTTTCTGGCGCGGACGGCGTTGAAGTCCGTGCTGGCGGGGCATGCACAGATACGTGTGGCGGGCGAGGCGGTGGATGGAGAACAGGGGCTGGAGATGTACCGGACGCTGCGTCCGGATGTGGTGGTGCTGGACCTTCGTCTGCCGCGGCTGAGCGGATTCGAGGTGATCGCCCTGCTGCGCAAGATGCCGCAGCCGGCGCGGATTGTGGTGCTTTCGAACTATCACGGGTCAGAGGATATCTACCGGGCGGTGCGGTCCGGCGCGATGGCCTACCTGACAAAGGATGCGAGCGGGGAAGAGCTGATCCAGGCGATCCAGAACGTGGACCGGGACCTGCGATATCTGCCGCGGGTGGCGCTGGACCGGCTGGCGGAGCGGATGCCGGCGGTGGACCTGACGCCGCGCGAGGGCGAGGTTCTGGCGTGTATTACGCAGGGGCGGTCGAACCGCGAGATTGCGGAGCAATTGAAGATTGCGGAGAAGACGGTGAGGATCCATGTGTCTGCTGTGCTGGATAAGATGGGCGCGCGTGACCGGACGCAGGCGACGATCTATGCGTTGCAGCGGGGGCTGGTGCACTTCGACTAAGCGGGGAGTAGGACGGTTGGCCTAGATTCTTCTGTGGCACATGCCCGTTGTCAGGGCTGGGGCGATGTGATCTGATGATGACAATCTCAACAAAGCACTGACAAAAGTCTTCCACCCATTCGGAGTTCCGGTGAGTTGACGAAGCGGATGTGTCTGCGGTCCTTCCCGGCGTTTGCCGAGGTCAAAGGAGTCCTTCATCATGAAAAAGCTAGCTTTGTCGCTCGCCGTTTTTCTGGTTGCCTGTTTGGGACACGCCCAGGTTGCGAACAATACGTCGCTGGTGGGGACGGTGAAGGACACCTCGGGGGCGGTAATCGCAGGGGCCGTTGTGACCGGCGTTAATCGCGACACGAAGGTGGAGTACGGGGGCAAGACAAACGCGGAGGGATATTACGCGATCCCGTTTGTTGAGCCGGGAACGTACGACGTGGTGGTGGAGATGGCGGGGTTTCGCAAGGTGACGTCGGCAGGCGTGGTGGTGACGCTGAACCTGGCGGTGCGGACGGATGTGGCGCTGAGTGTGGGTTCAAGCACGGAGGCGGTGACGATTACGGCGGAGACGCCGGCGCTTTCGACCGACGATGCGGTGATTGGGGAGACGATTACGACCAAGCAGGTTGAGAACCTGCCGATGAATACGCGACGGGTGCTGGAGCTGGCGGCTACGGCGTCGAACATTATTGTGGGGCCGAAGACGTCGTACACGGGGGTTCCTCCGGGGGCGGACTTTATTGGAGCGGGAACGCGCGAGGTAACCAACTCACTGACGCTCGACGGCATTACGATCATGAATTCGCTGATTTCGACTTCGCCGGTGACCCCCAACCCCGACGCGGTGGCTGCGGTGCAAACGCAGACGGGTAACTACACGGCACAGTACGGCGCGTACATGGGCGTCCATGTAAACGTGGACACAAAGTCGGGCACGAATGCGGTCCATGGGACCGCTTATGACTATATCCAGAATGATTTCTTCAACGCCAAGCCATGGACTACAGCGCCGGGCACGCGGACGCCGGTGCTGCGGTTCAACCAGTTTGGCGGCGTGTTTGATGGACCGCTCGTGATCCCACACCTGTACAACGGGCGAGACAAGGCGTTCTTAATGGGATCGTATGAAGGTTTGCGCCAGATCAACCAGACGCCAACGACCGCGACCGTAATTACGACCGCGGAGCGCACGGGAGATTTTTCCGTACTTTGCGGGACGGTGAATACCGCAGGGTTATGCACGGGGACGCAGTTGTATAACCCGTTTACCCACGCGCCGTATGCGAACGACCAGATCACCAATATTTCTGCAACTGCGCAGAAATTTCTGGCGTATTATCCGCAGCCGACCCTTGCGGGTACAAGCAGCAACTTGAATCTTCCGGTGGGGAACATGTTCAACAAGAATGCGACTCTGGACCGGGTCGACTACAACATCGGTGAAAAGGTTCGGCTGTTTGCACGGTACACTTACGAGAAGAGCACCTCAGTGAGCGGTAATTTGGTTACTACCTCCGCGAGTACTTCACCCACCACCGATTCAAACGCGGTCATTGGGTACACGCATATCATCACGCCGAAGCTGATCAACGATCTTCGGCTGGGCTACAACAAGTTCGCGTCCAACCAGTTGAACTACTTCTACACGAGCGGTCCCCAGGGAGCTGGCACGGCACTGGGTATCCCGGGGTTTACGGCGGATACAACCAATGGCAATCCTGGAATTCCGACAGTCCTGATCTCGAACTATCAAGGACTTGGTGCGGAAGGGACGAACTGGTTCCAGGATGACCGGACACTGCATGGGTATGACCAAATCAGCTATTCGTTGAACAAGCACAATCTGATGGCTGGGGTCGACCTTCGCCGCATGACGATTGGCCGGGCGGCGCAGAATCAGAATCGTGGTCAGTTCTCGTTCAATGGGACTTATACGGGCAACGCCGCCGCGGACTTTTTGACCGGGGCTATCTATCAGACGACTACACCTGTGACCCAAGTGAAGGGCTCCGTATCGGAATATCGCGACGGCTTTTTCGTGCAGGATAACTGGCAGGCGACGCAGAAGTTGACCGTACTTTACGGCTTCCGGTACGAGCTTCCAACTGTGCCCTATAGTTTAAACGGGTACGCGCGAGTGCTGAACTCGACGTACACGGCCTTGATTCCGACGAGCACGGCGACCACCGGAGCTGCGTTTGTACCGACACCAGGTTTCCAATTCACTGGGCCCAACCACGACCTGTATTCCCCGCGGCTTGGTCTAGCGTACCGTGCGACGGATAAGATCGTAGTGCGGTCCGGCGGCGGCATTTACTACAACCCGAACCACCTTAATTCCTTCACCCTAGCGACGGGTAACTACCCTCTGGCTGCTTCGGTGGTTTACACGGGCAGTCTTGCTATGGGAAGCACGCCCGCGATCTCCAACCTGACGTTTGCGAATCCGACGGGTGGCACCGCGGGCGCCGCCTCTCCGGTAGCTGGTGTCGCTGGAACCTACGTCTCTGTCTTCAACGACAATCCGTCTCTGCCGACGCCCCGGCTTTACCAATGGAACCTCGATACTGGGGTAGAGCTGTGGAAGAACGGGGCATTTGAGCTACAGTACCTGGGCTCGCACTCGATCCATCTGGATCATTCACTCTATCCCAACCAGCCGCTTCCCGGTCCAGGCAATGTAAACGCACGTCGGCCCTACCAGCTCTTCGGTCAGATTCGGCAGATCCAAAATGATGGATTGGAGACTTACCATGGACTTACGGCTGTGTTCCGGCAGCATGCGTACCATGGGCTGGATGCAAGCCTGAGCTACACCTGGTCTCATACACTGGATACGTCAGCCGACGCTAACGGCGGCGGTACCCCCATGATTCAATACAATTTGAAAGCGGATTATGGCAACGCCAATTGGGACATTCGCAACCGCTTTGTGGGTACGGTGACCTATGCGCTGCCGGAGTTGACACAGTTCGGCGCGGTAACACGGTCTCTGGCCGGTGGGTGGCAGGCGAATACGATTGTCATTCTTCAGAGTGGCATGCCTTTCAACGTTTCGATAGCGAACGACCAGGCGAACGTAGGTGGGATTGGCACGCAGCGTCCAAACTATCTGCATCGGGCGGTGTCAACCTGCAACCGCACGACCTATACCAGTGGACTGAAGCAGAGCTGTATTGATGTAACGGCATATGCGTTGCCGGCGCTGTATACCTTCGGCAATGTGCACCGGAACGACCTAATCGGGCCAGGACAGATCAATGTGAACTTCTCGATGTTCAAAAATTTTCCTATCTTCGAGCGGGTTAGGGCGCAGTTCCGCGCTGAGGCGTTCAACCTGTTCAACCACCCAAACCCGTCAAACCCCAGCACTGGCCTCCCTACGTTCAACCCTACGACCAACTCCTTTCCGATCGCGGGGACCAGCTTCGGAACGATAACTTCGGCGCAGAACAGTGCACGGGTTCTTCAGCTCGCCGGCAAGGTCAACTTCTAGCAGGAAGCATTCGCGGCCTGCAGAGGAACTCTCCAGCGGCCACTATCTTTTCACGGTCGAAGCCGCTACGATTTGCTCATCTTTTGAGGAAGGGCATTGCTCCGATGCGCATGTCACGCACTTTCGAAGTTCGCCCTGGGACCACCCTCTGCATCGCAGTGCTCGTATTGATAACCACGGCAGGCGTAGGGGCGGGCCTGTACGCCGATACGCCGATGACGCAGGCGGACTATGAGCGCGATCCGGCGCGGATGCTAGAGGCTTATCGCCATGTAGAGGCGGCTTCGGTATCAGACGCTGAAGAGCAGTTGCTGCATGAGAAGCACTATATGTCCCACCGGATGCAGGCGATCTTTCCCGCAAAGTTTGCCGGAACGGCGCTGACGGTGTTGCTGAAGAAGGAAGAGAACCACGATCCGAATGCGCTGGGCGGGATGCTGGCGGCGATCGACAGCGGCGGGCCGGGCTCGGTGTATGTGATGAAGGTGGAAGATGGTGCGGACATTGCCGGTATGGGTGGGCTGATGGGGACCGCGATGTTTGCGCGAGGCTTTGCGGGAGCGGTTGTGGATGGCGGGGTACGCGATCTGCCGCAGTTGAAGCGTATCGGTTTTCCGGTGTATGCGACGGGGCCGGTGCCGTCGACGTCGGTTGGACACTATCGGTTCGGCGGCATGAATGTGGCGCTCGATGTGGATGGAACCCAGGTGAATGCGAACGACATTATTGTTGCGGATCAGGATGGCGTTGTCGTTGTGCCGCGTGGGCGCGCGGCGGAGGTTTTGCTGTTGGCCCAGAAGCTCGACAACAGTGAGCACAGCATGTATCCGTTTATAGAGAAGTTCCGCTCCATCGTGGATGCGGTGAAGCAGTTCGGCCGGATATAACCGATGCATCCCTGGGAGTAGACCCTTGTCAGGAACTGCCAAGTCGTTTGAGACACTGTCGCGGCGACGCTTTTTTCAATGGACGAGTTCGCTTGCCGCGACGCTTGGGATCGCCCCGCTGGTGGCGGCTGCTGATGGGTCTCCGGGGCGCGCTGCGGATGCAAGTGGGGTGGATTACTACGACAAGCTGGGAGTGGCGAAGATCATCAACGCGGCAGGGACGTACACGACGCTGACCGCGGCCTGCATGCCTCCGGAGGTTCTGGCCGCGGTACAGAAAGCGGCACTGCACCCGGTGCGGCTGCACGATCTGCAGCAGAAGGCGGGAGAGTATCTGGCGCAGCGGTTGCGCTGCGAGGGGGCGGTGGTGACGTCCGGCGCCTCCGGGGCGATTACGCTGGCTACGGCGGCGTGCCTGCAGTCTGCAAACGACATAAAGCCGATGGCGATGCCGCAGGCGGTGGACGGGTTGAAGAACCAGGTGATCGTGCAGCGGGCGCACCGCTATGGATACGACCATGCGATGTTTCTGTGCGGGGCGCGGGTGACGGAGGTTTTGACGCTCGACGACTACAAGCGGGCATGCGGCGCGGGAAACGCCATTATGACCAACTTCTTCAATGCGGCGGAGGAAGAGGACGGGGTTGCGGGAAGCGCGCAGATAGGGCGCGAAGAATGGCTGCGGGTGGCGCATGAGCACGGCATTCCATGCCACCTGGATGCGGCTGCAGATATGCCTCCGATCTCGAACCTCTGGAAGTACACCGGTATGGGGTTCGACCTGGTGGCGTTCTCCGGGGGCAAGGGCATACGCGGGCCACAGAACGCGGGGCTCTTGCTGGGCAAGAAACACCTGACGGATCTGGCGCACAAGAGTAACAATCCGGGCGATGGGGTGGGGCGCGGGATGAAGGTGGCCAAGGAGCAGATCGTCGGCATGGTGGCGGCGATCGACTGGGTTCTGTCGCACACGGAAGAGTCGATGCAGGGGGATTACCAGAGGCGGGTGGACGTGATCGTGGAGGCGGTGAAGGGTGTGCCCTCGGTGACCACGGCGACGGTGGTGCCGAAGATCGCGAACCATGTTCCGCATCTGCTGATTCGCTTTGACCCGGCGGTGACGGGGGTTTCGGTCGGGGACGTGATCGCGTCGCTGCGCGGGCAGGCACCCTCGATCGAGTTGAATCCGAACACGGGGCACGGGCCGAACCAGGGCATCCCGTCGGACGCAAATACACTGGTCGTCGGGGTGTGGATGCTGCAGCCCGGCGAAGACGCTATCGTTGGCCGCAGGATTCATGCGGCGTTGACCCACAGAGCTTGAGATGGAGCCAAAGAAAGGAACACGGATGCAGAAGCAGACACGCAGAGGGCTTTTGAAGAACGCGGCGGCGGTTGCGGTTGGAGCAGCCGGGGCGAGCGCGCTGGCAACGGAGGCGCAGGCACAGACCGGTGTGGTGTGGCAGAAGAAGGCGGTGCAACGGCCACGGCCGGCCGGGCAGGCTGCTCCGACGGCCCCTCCTGCGGGAAGCCCCGCCCCGAAGCCACCTCTGTTCAGCAGCATCGTGACCTTTGGCAACCTGGTGTTTATCGCCGGCGTGGGAGCGCATTTTTCCGGAACGATCGAGGAGCATACCAAGCATGTGCTCGATGAGATCGAGCAGAACCTGATTCTTGCGGGATCGTCCATGGAGAAGGTTTTGAAGGTGAACGTGTACCTGAGCGACCTGGCGAACTATGCCCGGATGAACACGGTCTATGCGGGCCGCTGGGGCGCGGTGCCTCCGGTGCGGACGACAATTGCCGCAGCCGCGGGCATCCCGGGTGACTCTTTGGTCGAGATTGACTGCATTGCATCGTTGTAGATACGGCATCTTCCGGTTCCAGAGAGATTGAGGCACTCGCTTATGTCACTGCTCCCACTTCCTACAACGCGCTGGTCGCGACGGACCCTGCTGAAGCAGGCTGGGGTCTTGTCCGCCAGTGCTGTGGTTGCGCCGATTTCGGCTGCGGCGTCTCCCCTGCCGGTGGACAAGGTTCCGTCCGGGATTGACGGTCCATCGGTTGAAAACCTGTTTACGCAGATCGGCATAAGGCCGATCGTCAATGCGCGCGGTACCTTCACGATCATCTCCGGCTCGCAGTCGCTGCCTGAGGTGAAGAAGGCGATGTATGAGGCGTCGCAGTACTACGTGCAAATGGACGAGATGATGGCAGCAGTCGGGGCGGAGATTGCCAGGCTGATGGGTGCGCCCAGCGCGATTGTGACGACCGGTTGCGAGGCGGCCATTGCGCTGGCGACGGTGGCGTGCATCTGCGGGACGGATCCGGAGCGGTCGCAGGCGATGCCCTATAGCAAAGCGCGGAGCCAGGTGATACTTCCAAAGTATTCGCGGAATCCTTATGACTTCGGTGTGCGGATGTCGGGGCCCGAGATTGTGGAGGTCGCGACCGAGGAGGAACTGCGGGGGAAGATAAGCGAGCAGACGGCGATGATCTATATCATCTCCGGGCCGCGGGCGTTCAAGGAGCCATTGTCCATCAAGACGATCTGCGCGATTGCGAAGGAGAAGGGCGTTCCGGTGTTTGTGGATGCGGCGGCCGAGGAGCCTTTGGTGCCGAACATCCATCTGGCGGCGGGGGCTACCTTCGTCGGGTACTCGGGCGGCAAGTGTATGCGCGGGCCGCAGGCGGCGGGTGTGCTGCTGGGACCGAAGGATCTGTGCGCGGCGGCGTTCTGGAATGCGGCGCCGCATCACAACTGGGGACGCGCGCTGAAGGTGGGCAAGGAAGAGGCCATGGGCATGCTGGCCGCCGTGCGGATGTGGTATCAGCGAGACCACGCGGCGGAGCAGGCGCAGTGGCTGGCCTGGGATAACTCCATTGCCGAGGCGGTGAAAGGCATTCCGTCGGTGACGACGAAGATCAATATGCCGGATGAGGATCTTTCCAACCGGGCTCCGACCCTGAGCATCCACTGGGACGCCGCCAAGGTTGGCATTACCGGGACGGAGCTGGTGCAGCGGCTGGATGTAGGGTCTCCGCGAATTCTGGTTACGGGTGGAACGGGCAAGAGGCCGGATCTTATGGAGTCCTCTATCGGGGTTATGCCTTACATGATGCAGCCGGGTGACTACAAGATCGTTGGGGATGCGATCGCAAAGCATCTGCGGAACCCCGGCCACTTTGATGATCCGCCGGTGTATACCGGGGCAACAGCGAGCCTCGGCGGAACCTGGAATGTGACCATTCGGTATGTTCGAGGGGTAGGCAAGCAGACCTTTGTGTTGCAGCAGGAGGGAAGCACGCTGTCAGGCGACCAGAAGGGCGAACTCTTCAACGCCAGCCTGAAGGGCATGGTGCATGCGGATCATGTGACCCTAAGCAGCGTGATGCGGGCGAACGGATACCAGGTGCCGTTCAACTTCAGCGGGGTGGTCACAGGCAAGACGATGTCCGGCGACGTCAAGATGGGTGAGTATGGGCCCGCTACGTTCACGGCAAGCAAGGCATAACAGGCATGGGGGGATGGATGCATTTGCGTGCTAAGTTGCAGATTCTGTGTGGTTTGGCGTTGGTTTGCGTAACAGCGGCCCTGGCACAGGAGGGACGGCGGGGTCCGCCTTTGCCGCCGAATCCTCTGCCGTATGATCTGCTGCTGAAGGGTGGGCATCTGTTGGATGATAGGAACAAGATCGATGCGGTGCGGGATGTCGGCATCAAGGACGGGAAGGTTGCGGCGGTTGCAGCGGACCTGAACCCGAAAGACGCGCTGAAGACGATCGACGTAAAAGGGCTTTATGTGTCGCCGGGTCTGATCGACCTGCATGTGCACATCTATGCGGGCACGGGCGAAAAAGGATCGTACGCGGGCGACTTGTCCCTTTATCCTGACGGGTTTACGTTGCGGAACGGCGTGACAACGGTGGTGGATGCGGGTAGTTCCGGGTGGCGGAACTTTGATGATTTCAAGAACAAGATCATTGATCGTTCGAAAACGCGGGTGCTGGCGGAGTTGAACATCGTCGGTGCAGGGATGCGGGGGTCGAAATACGAGGACAATCTGGAGGACATGGACGGAAAGCTGACCGGCGACAAGGCGAAAATGTTTCCGGGTGTGGTGGTGGGCATCAAGAGCGCGCACTTTACCGGGCCGGAGTGGAAGCCTTATGACCAAGCGGTCATGGCAGGCAACATCGCCAATGTGCCGGTGATGATCGACTATGGGGCACGGCGTATCGAGCGGACCCTATTGGAGTTAGTGACGTCGCACCTGCGGCCGGGTGATATTTATACACACTGCTTTTCGGGGTTGCGGGGGGAGCAGAATCCGGAGACAGGCGGACCTTCGGAGGCTCTGCTGGTGATGCGGAAGCGGGGGATTTACTGCGATGTAGGGCATGGGGGTGGGTCGTTTGCCTGGACTGTGGCGGCTCCGATTATGAAGGCCGGGTATTTGCCGGATTCGATTTCCACGGATCTGCATGTGGGGTCGATGAACAATGGAATGAAGGACTTGCTGAATGTAGCGGACAAGATGATCTTGTTGGGCGAAAGCGTGCCCGAGGCGATTGCGGAGATGACGTCGCACCCGGCGCATGAGATTCGGCAGGAGCAGTATGGCAACCTATCGGTGGGTTCGGGAGCGGATGTGGCGGTGTTTTCGGTCGAGACGGGGACGTTCGGGTTCGTCGACATGTACAACACCAAGATGATGGGAACAAAGAAGTTAGTATGCGAAATGACGCTGCGGGACGGGAAGGTTGTGTACGATTTGAACGGGATTTCGGCGGATATGTGGGATGCGACGAAGCACTCGGCGGATGAGAGCCAAAGCCGGCGATGGACTACGTTCAATGAGCGTCCGTTCGGGGCCACGCAGGGGAGGCGGTTTCCGCAGTCGGTGCCCGTGGGGACTCCCCCGGCTGACGCCCCGCGGTGATTCTGCCGGGCGGATGTGGGCCAATGTGCGGCTAACGTGGTGTTTTGCCACGTTCTAAACGTGGTGGAGGGTGCGTCTTTATTGGCGATGGGCCGCTTTGCGTGATGTTTTTTCCTGGTCCGTGGTGGAGTGGGGCTTGTCCGAAGCCCGGATTTGTCAAGTGGGGGAATGTTGGGAATGGGTGCGGGTGACGTGACGGTCGGTTGGTTGCGGGTGGTTCTGCTTCTCGGCTTTGTCGCTCAGGCGACGTTGGCGCAGGTGCGGATGCCTACGGCCATGCCTGAGAATCCTTTGGCCTACGACCTGCTGCTGCAGGGTGGGCGGGTGATCGACCCGAAGAACGGGCTGGATGCGGTTGCGGATGTCGGGATGAAGGATGGCTTAATTGTCGCGGTTGCGCCGCACCTGAAGGCGGGCGATGCGATCAAGACGATCGACGTGTCGAAGTACGTGGTGACGCCGGGGATTATCGACCTGCACGGGCATTTGTATGCAAGCGCCAAGGATTCTCCCTCGTACGCGCAGGAGATTTCGTTGTTTCCGGACCCGTTTACGTTGCGCAACGGGGTGACGACGATTGTGGATGCGGGAAGCTCGGGGCGTAAGAACTTTGAGGACTTCAAGGCGCGGGTGATGGACCCGGCGACGACGCGGGTGCTGGCAATGGTCAACATCGTGGGCGAGGGGATGCGCGGGGACGAGTACGAGGACGACCTGAACGACATGGATGGGGCGGCTACGGGGGCGTTCGCGAAGAGGTTTCCGGGTCTGATTGTTGGGATCAAGTGCGCGCATTTTAGCGGGCCGGAGTGGAAGCCGTACGACCAGGCGGTGATTGCGGGGAACGTCGCGCATCTTCCTGTGATGATCGACTATGGCGCGCGGCGGATCGAGCGGCCGTTGGCCGAGTTGTTTGCGACGCACCTGCGGCCGGGGGATATTTACACGCATATGTACTCCGGGCTGCGGGGAGAGCAGGACCCGGTGACGGGACTGGCGTCGCCGGCGATGCTGGTGGCCCGGCGGCGGGGCATCTACATGGATGTGGGGCACGGGAATGGGTCGTTCTACTGGACGGTGGCGAGTCCGCTCGTGAAGAGCGGGTATGTGCCGGATTCGATCTCGACGGACCTGCATAACGAGTCGGTAAACCAGCAGATGAAAGACATTTTGAATGTGGCGGGGAAGTTTTTGGCGATGGGAGAGACGCTGCCGCAGGTGGTGGCTCAGTTGACGTGGAATCCGGCGCGGGAGATCAAGCAGACGCAGTTGGGGAATCTTTCGCCGGGTGCGGAGGCCGATGTGGCGGTGCTGAAGGTGGAGCAGGGGGAGTTCGGGTTTATGGATGTGGCGAATACGCGGATGATGGGAACGGAGAAGCTGATTTGTGAGTTGACAGTGCTTGGGGGGAAGGTGACGTGGGATCTCGACGGGATTTCGGTGGAGGCCTGGGATGCAAAGACGCGGGCTACCGACCCGAAGCTGGCACGGCGTTGGACGCGCTTCGGGATGGGCGCTTTCCCGCCCGACAGGGCGCGGTTGACAGTGTATCCGCCGGTGGTGGCGCGGTAGGAGAGTGGTGCATCCTGGCGTGAGAGGCATGCGGGTGCGGCCGTTCGATCGAACCACGGCTGCGGCGGAGAGCGTCGGGGCTTCCAGGGACAACGCGGTATGCGGGTGCATGGACATGAAGTTCGACCGGGACGAGGCCATGGAGGCGGGTTAACGTGGGCAGGTGCTATCCGGTTACTCCCGACAGCCGCTACTTTGTGGTGAAGGGTCGGCTTTGGCGGTGCACCAACCCTGGGCTTTCATCTGAAGCGAAGCAGCCGCTGGTGAGGGAACTGATGCAGGCGCGTAGGCAAAAGGGCGAGGCGATGCGGAAGAATGACGGGCCGAGGCGTGAGGCGGCGAGGCGGCGGGTCGATGAGGCCAAGCGACAGCTGGGGGAGCGAGGGCCGGTGTGGTGGACGGACGGTGCCCCGGACTGGAACCGCTGCATGGTGGCGAACACGCCCTACGCGGATTGGTTTGCGGCTTTGGGTGGTTAGGACGGGCTGCATGGCTCGTTGGCCGCGTGGCGAGATGCTGCCTGTGCCCAGGGCAACGTTGCAGGAGGTCTGAGTGGGCTTTCACAGGGGTTCCGTCACATCTCTGAGGTCCTGTCGGCGGCTGACGTGTGCTTCGCGCTGCGGCCTGAGATTCGCATATGATCGAGCTAGTGGCCAGTGACTGCCTAGGATGTTGCGGGCACATGGGGCAGTTTGGAGGGATGCGATGAAGCGTCTGGTCTGGTTGGTTTTGTTCTCGGGAGTGTTGCTGTTTGCCGCGCCGGGGGGGCCGGTGACGGTGGGGTGG
>CAXUNW010000065.1:0-12613 GCA_964252505.1 uncultured Acidobacteriaceae bacterium | reverse complement strand
CGGGGACGGGCTGCACACTGGAGAAGCATGTATACACCTGCGACCGGGCGCAGTTTCGCCAGGCGCTGGCTCATACGACGACGGCACAGGTTGACCAGCAGGTGGCGGCCAAGGACCGCATGGCGGCCGCGAAGCTGCGCGACCTGATCGTGGCGCTGGGCAAGACGGCGCCGGCGGACGGAGCACCGGGAGAGCTAACATTTTCGCTGATTCCGGTGGACTCGCCTGGGATTGTGGTAGGCCCGGCGGGTATAGAGCTGGCCGTTCTGCGGGTTTATGGAGCGCCGGGAGGCCCTGAGCCGGGCCGAGGACCCTTGTTGTGGGCCGAGAGCTTCACGGGGCAGCCGGATATGTCCTGGGCGGCGACCGTGCAGGCGACGATCAACCAGTTTCGAGCGGGCTTAAAACGCTAGGGATACGCATGGAGCAGGCACGGCGTACGTACATTTACAAGCTAACCTCCGACCGGGGCGGTGCGCCGTGCGCTCCGCCGGGACAGGCCGGTGAAGCATCGTTGCTGACTCTTTCCATCTGCAAGCCGGCTATCCGACGGACGGCCCGGCCTGGGGATCGCCTGCTGGGATTGACGAGCCATGCGCTGGCGGCGAGCGACGGCTACCCCGTGGAGGCCGTGATCTATGCGGCGGTGGTGGAGGATGGGCTGGACGCGCGGGACTACTATGGAGGGCAGCCGGCCTTTCGGGAACGTCCGGATTGTATCTACGCCTTTCACCGGCAGCTTGGTACGATCGAGCACACTGGACGTACGCCGCTGCATGCGAATCCGGCGTATCTTTCGCGCGACCTTGGGCAGTATCCCTTTTACCGCAACGGGCGGACGCTTCTCTGCCGCGAGTTTCGCTACTTTGGACGGGAGGCGATCGCGATTCCAGCGCGGATGCATGAGCTGCGGCAGCTTGCCGATTCGTTGGGGCAAGGGCACCGCGTAGTGCATAGCGAGGGTCTTGATCGAGAGCTGGATGCGCTGTTTCGTCTGCTGTGGAAGCAGCCCACGCGGTACACGGCCGCAGTGGTGACCGATGAAGCCTACGACCATACGCCGCGGCCACGAAGCGCCGGCGCGGTAGGCGCAAGAAGGAGCGGCGGATGCACGTGAGGGGATGGATGAAGCTGGCGATGTGGGGAGCCATCGGCACGGCGACGGCGCAAGCGCCTGGTCTGCCGGCGCCATTGACCTATTCATGCCACCGCGCCCTCGGTGCGGTCACGATCGACGGCCGGATGGACGAGTCCGCGTGGCGAGGGGCGGCATGGACGACGGACTTTGTGGACATAGAAGGGGACGCCAGGCCTCTGCCCCGATTCCGGACCCGCGCCAAGCTTTTATGGGACGAGGAGAACCTGTACATCGGGGCGGAGTTGGAAGAGCCGAACGTGAAGGCAAAGCTGACGGAGCATGATTCCGTGATCTTTCACGACAATGACTTCGAGGTGTTTTTGAAGCCTCCGGGTGGCGCGCCCGGCTACTTTGAGTTCGAGATCAACGCGCTGAATACATCCTGGGACCTGTACCTGGACAAGCCTTACCGGGAGGGTGGCAGAGCAGATAACAGCTGGGACATTCCGGGGCTGAAAACGGCGGTAGTGGTACACGGCACGTTGAACGACGAGCGTGATACGGATTCCGGATGGACAGTTGAGATGGCATTTCCTTGGAAGGCGTTCCAGTCGCGTCTGCCGGTGGCGGTTCCGACGATTGGAAGCACGTGGCGGCTGAACTTCAGTCGAGTGGAGTGGAAGCCGGGCGTAAGCAAAGAAGATAACTGGGTGTGGACGCCGCAGGGCGTGGTGAATATGCATGTGCCGGAACGATGGGGATCTTTGCAGCTCGTTCGCTGAGACAGAAAGAGGCCCGGCCTGGATGGCCGAGCCTCTTCGGTTTTGATGCTTCGATTCAGGTTAGGCGGCGGGCTCACCCAAGGTGTCTTTCCAGGGATCGATGACTACCTTGATGCAGCCATCCTGTTTATCGCGGAACGTTTTGTACATCGCAGGAGCCTCTTCAATCCCGATGCGATGCGTGATGAGAAAACTTGGGTCGATCTCGCCTTTTTCGACGCGCTGAAGCAGAGGAGCAAGATACTTGTGCATGTTGGTCTGACCCATCTTCATGGTGATGCCCTTGCCGAATGCTGCGCCGAAGTTCACCTTGTCGAGCACGCCGCCATAGACGCCGGGGATGGAGAGGCTTCCGCCTTTGCGCACTGACTGAATGGCCTGGCGAAGGACGAAGGGACGATCCGTTTCGAGCATCAACGCCTGCTTCACCTTGTCGTAGAGTCCGACGGTTGTGGCGGAATGAGCCTCAAGCCCGACGGCGTCGATGCATCCATCGGGTCCGATGCCGCCGGTCAGGTCACGCAGAGCCTCCACGACGGTGAGGTCGTCTTCGGAGTAATCGATTGTGGTGGCTCCGCAGTAGTCGCGGGCAAGAGCCAGCCGTTCAGGGAAGCGATCGATAGCAATGACCTTTGCCGCGCCCAACATGTAGGCGCTGGCAATGGCGAAGAGACCGACAGGACCGCATCCCCAAACCGCTACAGTGTCGCCGGGCTGGATGTTCGCGTTCTCCGCGCCCTGATAACCGGTGGGATAGATATCTGAGAGAAACAGGACCTTTTCATCCGGCAGATCGTTTTCGATCTTAATGGGCCCCACATCGGCAAACGGGACGCGGGCGTACTGCGCCTGGCCGCCGGCATAGCCCCCATATATGTGCGAGTAGCCGAAGAGGGCGGAGCCGGAATAGCCATACATTGTCTCTGCGATATGAGCGTTCGGGTTGCTGTTGTCGCAGAGGCTCCACAGATCCTTTTGGCAGAAGAGGCAGTTCCCGCACGCGATAGTGAAGGGAATGACGACGCGATCCCCCCGTTTGAGTTTCTTTACCTCGCTACCTACCTCTTCGACGATTCCCATGAACTCGTGGCCCATGATGTCACCGGACTCCATGCTAGGAATGTAGCCGTCGAACAGATGCAGATCGCTCCCGCAGATGGCTGTGCGGGTGATCTTGATGATGGCGTCCTGTGGGTTGATAATCCTGGGGTCCGGAACAGTGTGGACCTGCATGTCGTGCTTTCCCATCCAGCAAACTGCTTTCATTCCGTGTCTCCGTATTGCAGCCCATGATGGGCGGGTGAGCGTTCTGGGACTGAGGTGGCGTTCAGGCGTTGACGCTGGTGCCGGGAGGGGTCGGGTTTGTTTCGCCGAACATCCACTCCTTGACCTTGCCGGTGAGGCCGCGAGGGCCGTGAGGCTGACCTTTTACCGAGGGGATTTCACCGGCTTCGGCGAGTTCCTTGAAGTGGCGAAGGTCCTCGATGACGGTCTGACCGGGACTGCGCTTTGCGACTCCCGCCGCGACACTCCCCAAGGCACCCCCGGGGACACGCATGCGCTCCTCTAAGGTGACGACCGTACCCCGACCCGAGATGTGCGGCACGAAGGTGACCGTCCCACTCTCGTCGATCCCGGGAGTCACGGACTTCCAGGAGATCTTTGAGCCGGGAACGTCTTCAATGATGGTGGAATCGTACTCGATCCGCTTGCCCTGGGGGTCCTCCGGGTCGCCGAACGTCCAGTGGCTTTCCGTGCTGCCGGTCACCTTGACGGAGACGACGTGTTCCTGCCACAGGGGCGCCGACTCTACATTGCGCCAGAGTTGATAGAGGGCCTGAGCTTCGACCAGAATCGTCTGTACGGTGTGTGTGTAGTTGACGCCTGACTCCGTTTTGTTCGCAGGGGCAACGTAATGCTCGCCGCTCTGCTGAGCAAGTGGGAAGGGCTTGAACACGGAACTCGGGGTAAAGCCGATGCGTTGTGGCATGATGTGCCTCCATAAAGAGCAGGAACTTCCGGCACAAACGTGCGGCACGGAGCGTAGAACCTGCAGACTAGGATGGCGGCATGCTGGATAGAGTCGCCTGACCGCGGATTGTCGCGGCCAGGCGTCAGCGGTCGTTACTGAGGACGTACCGGGATGCCCGATTTCTTTTCGCCCCCGTTCATGGTGCCGAGCCGACCGGCGGTCTCGCGGAGGGCAAGCGGCGAGACACTTCGAGGCCGTCCCTGTGGTGGCCCAGGCATGCGGCCACTGTAGGGCTGGTTCCCGACTGCACCTTGTTGCAACGTAACGATAAGGGCCGTGGCGGGTTCCAGGCTTGTGCATTGGTAGCTGTGAATTGTGGTTGCGTCGAAGTAGACGGCGTCACCGCACTCCACGCGGTGGATCGCTTCACCGTGCCGCACGTCGAGCGTGCCGGTAAGCAGATATAGGAACTCGCAGCCGACATGCTGGTGAGCGCGGGGCTCACGGCCGGCTTTGCGGGGCAGGAACTCGGCGAAGTAGGGATCCAGTTGGCGATCGGGAACCATGTATCCAAGGCTCTCGAAGAAGTAGGACGGATCCTCAGTGTTCGATTGAGGCAGCCGCACGCGGTCTTTGCCACGATGTACGCGGAAGAGGGTCTGCGGCTCCGGCTCGAAAAAGTAGTTCAGGTCTTTTGAAAAGACCATGGCGATGCGCGCGAGATTGCGCAGGGTCGGCACGACGCGGCCAGTTTCCAGCTGAGACAGAAAGCTGGCAGAGAGGCCAGTGTGGCGGCCAAGTTCAACCAGGCCCATGGACTTTTTGAGGCGCAGGTACTTGATGCGCTCGCCGATGCGCTTTTCGGCGATGAAGGTTTCAGCGGCTTCACCGTCAACGCGCTGCGTGGTTGGCAGCTCCGCAATCTCGACGGCGGGCTGAAGGGTCATCAAACCGGTTTCTGACGGGGGCGTAGAGGTAAGCTCTGTCGGCATAAATTTGTCTTATAAACAGATGTTTCGATCCTATCAATAGATGCACTGCGATGGATAACTTTTATCAGATTTCTTGTGGAGCTGCGGGGCTGCCTGCGACGGTGTCTTTACGAAGGCTAAGAAGGGGCCGATGCTACCCTCGTAGTGCCGTGATTCTCTTGTCTGGTCCTCAACGTTTACTGTTTTCCGGTCGTGGCTGGGCGCAGTGGGTAGCCCTGAGCGCCCTAACCGCCAGCCTTTCCGGCTGCGCCAGTCCGGGCATTCCGCGGGCGCCTTCTCTTTACCTGCCTGCAACGGTTACGAATTTATCGGCGTCGCGGATTGGGGATCGGGTAGAGCTTCGCTGGACGGGTCCTTCGCGGACCACGGACGGGCTTGATCTGGCCGGTTCGAAGGCGCTTGCAATGACCTGCGAGGTGTGCCGGGATGTTGCATCCGGCGCTTCCGGAGCGAGGGCCCAGGCTGGGACGCCGCGGTGTACTCCAGCGTTCCGGCTGACGGGCCACACTGGACCGTCGATTGCCGTTGACAGGCTGCCGCCGGACCTGGTGGCGGAGGGTGCGCACGGCGCGGTGATCGCATACCGGATTCGGCTGCTGAACAGCAGCGGCCGGTCGGCGGGGGTGTCGGCGGCGGTGCTGATCCCGGCTGGTCCGCCGGTTGAGGGTGTCAGTGGCTTCCGTGCTGTGCAGACCCGCAGCGGCGTGGTTCTGGAATGGCGGCGAGAAGGCGAGGGCAAGGTGGAGGTTGTCCGTACTTTGGCCGGAGGCGTCGCGGTGGACCAGGCAGCGGCGCGGGCGACTCCACGTAAGGGAATGCTGCCGGGGCGGAGTGCGGGGCCCAGTACGTTGGTGCGTCTGGAAGGCGGTGGCGCAGAGCCTGGAGGCCAGGCGGCAGGGATCCTGGATGCCAGCGCAGCACCGGGTACGGGATATATCTATCAGGCGGAGCGGATTCGTCCGATGCGCGTTGGCGGTGAGACGGTGATGGTTCGGAGTGAGCCGACGTTGCCGATTGAGGTGGGGATGCGCGAAACCTTCCCGCCCATGCCGCCGACCGGGTTGGTTACGGTGCCGGGCCTGCGCGACCTTGGTGGCGGGAAGATGGCCGCGACCCTCGATCTTTCCTGGCAGCCGAATAGCGAAGCGGACCTGGAGGGCTATCAGGTGTATCGGACGGACCTGGGGCCGGCACGACCTGAGAAGACGCCTCGGCGCCTAACGGCAAAGCCAGTGCAAGGACCGGCCTACCGCGATATGGAGATCCTGGCGGGCGAGCGGTACGAATATCGCATTACAGCGGTTGACCATTCCGGCAATGAGAGCAGGCCGGGTGATCCCGAGGAGGACTCTATACCGCAGTTGCCGTGAAGACCCCCTCGCCAGCTGGTTCGGGGGAACCAGCACGCTGAAGGCGCCGCATGGTGCGGATTCGCCCTGTTTTCGGTGCAGGTAGACCTTTCCTCATGTGAGAATTTGCCATTCGGTGCCGCCGACGCCACATTTCTCGGTTTTTCTTGCTAAGCTAAAGGCGTCAAATTTCATGTTCGATTGGAGTTTTTTAAAATGGCAACCATACTTGAGCAGCTTCGCGAGATGACGACTGTGGTCGCGGACTCCGGAGATATCAACTCGATCGTCAAGTTCAAGCCGCAGGATTCGACGACGAATCCGTCGTTGATCGCCGCGGCCGCCATGATGCCTGACTATGCCTCGATCGTAGACGGTGAGCTGACGACGGCACGCAAGGAATGCGGCGAGAACGCCTCCGATGAAGACGTGGCGGCTTATGCCTTCAAGTCGCTCGCTGTTGCATTCGGCAAGAAGATCCTTTCGATCGTGCCCGGGCGGGTCTCAACGGAGGTCGATGCGCGGCTTTCCTACGATACCGAGAAGACGCTGGAGCAGGCGCACGACATCATCGAGCAATACGATAAGGCGGGCATATCACGCGAGCGGGTTCTGGTGAAGATCGCCTCCACGTGGGAGGGCATCAAGGCGGCTGAGACTTTGGAGAAGGAGGGCATCCACTGTAACCTGACGCTGCTCTTCGGTCTGCACCAAGCGATTGCCTGCGCTGAGGCCAAGGTGACCCTGATCAGCCCCTTCGTTGGACGGATTCTGGACTGGTACAAGAAGGATACGGGTAAGGACTATACGGGTCATGACGATCCGGGTGTGGAATCGGTCTCGACGATCTACAACTATTACAAGAAGTTCGGTTACAAGACGCAGGTGATGGGAGCGAGCTTTCGCAATATAAGTGAGATTGAGGAGTTGGCCGGTTGCGACCTTTTGACGATTGCACCGAAGCTGCTGGCTGAACTTGATGCAAAGGAAGGGACTCTGACACGGAAGCTTGACCCGGCTTACGCAGCGACCCTCGACATTCACAAGATTGAGGTTGACAAGGCGAAGTTCGACGAGATGCATGCCCACGACCGGATGGCGCATGACAAGCTGAAGGAAGGGATCGAGGGCTTTTCGAAGGCTCTGGAAGACCTGGAGAAGCTGCTGGCGAAGCGCCTGAGCGAATTGCCAATCGAGACGTTCTCTGCTTAAAGCTGATTTTCACGAGTACAAAGGGTCTCGCCGGTGGCGAGACCCTTTGTACTGCTTCTATCTTGCTCAAAGCAGGCTTCTTCCATCTCTGCTGACCTGCTCCCCCGCCGCTATCGTGGCGGGCTAATGGGTGTGGCCGTGGGTGCAGGTCTCGGCCGCGTCCAGCCGTGGGGGCTGTGAGCATCCGGGGCCTGGGGAACAGTTTGTAGCCTCGAACTGGATGGTGGTGTGGTGGATCTGGAAACGGTGCTGAAGGGCGTGGTTGACGGCCTTCAGGATCGCGTTCGAATCGGCCAGGGGCCGGTCTCCGATAGTGATGTGACTTGCGAGGGCGTGCGACTGGGAGGTGAGGCTCCAGACGTGCAGATCGTGAACGTTGAGAACGCCGGGAACGGTCTGGATGGCGGCTCGAATCTCGGCGAGTTGCAGCCCCTTGGGGGTGCCTTCAAGGAGGATGTTCAGGGTTTCGCGCACGATGCCGGCGCTCGACCATAGGATCATGGCAGCGATGAGGATGGAGAGGACAGGGTCAATCCAGACGAGTTTGGTCCAAAGTATTCCGGCGCCACCGGCGATGACGGCGGCGGTTGAAAGGGTGTCGCCAAGCATGTGGAGGAAGACGGAGCGGATGTTGACGTCGCCGGAGAAGCGCCACAGCAGGCCTGCGACAGCCCCGTTCATAAGGACGCCGAAGGCGGCTACGGACATCATGAGGTGGGGTTCGACGGCGACCGGGGCGTGGAGTCTCCCAAGGGCGGCAAAGCCGATCCATGCTGAAAGTGCAATGAGCGTTAGGGCATTGACGAAGGCGGCAAGGACGCCGGCACGTTGATAGCCGAAGGTTTTACGGTCGGTGGCGGGGCGAGCCTGCAGGTAGACCGCGAGAAAGGAGAGGAGGATCGCCAGCAGATCCGAGACATTGTGTCCGGCCTCGGAGAGGAGCGCAAGGGAGTGAGCTCGCAGGCCCAGCAGGAAGGTGGCCGCGATGTAGCAGGTGGTGAG
The DNA here is from genome assembly GCA_964252505.1 of uncultured Acidobacteriaceae bacterium. Taxonomy (GTDB): domain Bacteria; phylum Acidobacteriota; class Terriglobia; order Terriglobales; family Acidobacteriaceae; genus Edaphobacter. Next base: position 4,226 of record CAXUNW010000065.1, on the reverse strand, counting down.
CACCATCGAGAGCTGCAAGACGCGCTGGAGCCTGCGGTCGTTCCGTCCTGTGCTGGCGGACATATGCATAAGCTCAGTTTACGCCAGCCCTGTTGAGAGGCTCACGGCAGGCTGCTTCAAAGGCTATGAACCGGCGTTCCAGCTCCCATTGCTGCGCGGCCTTTTCGTTTTCTTCAAGGAAGGTAAGGCATCCATCGAGTGCGTAGCCGGCCCCAGGCTGCCCTTTACCTGTGCATGCGGAATCGACCCGGGTAAAGGTATCCTGCTCTCGCCAGAGGCTTTTGCCGGGGAGAAAGCTGTGCTCGATGCTCGTTCGAGCCATCCGCTTGAGGTCGCTGTAGGAGAGATGAAAGTCCACGGCGGCGCGGGCATACTCATGCGTCAGATCGATTCGCGAGACGCCCTCATCGTCTGTCGAGAGCGCGACAGGGACGCCAGCAGCGCGATAGGAGGGCAGAGAATGTTCGTTCGCTTTCACTCCGAGGATGACATCGTTCGAGGTGAGGTTAATTTCGACCATGACATGCCGCGCGGCCATCTCCTTGAGCAGGTCTTCAGGACGCTGCTCATACATGACGTCGACGCCATGGCCGATCCGCTCGGCGTGGCCGAGGTCGACGGCCTCGCGGATGTGGAAGCGGAGGCCATCCGGAGGCACCATGCCTGGTGCCAGTTCACCTGCATGGAGGCTGATGTGGACGCTCGGATAGGCCTCGTGCAGGTAGTTCAGCATGACCATCTGGCGGTGGTACTCGGTCATGGCGCGATAGGCATCCTCGGGCTGAACAAAGTTGATTCCCACCACATTGCGGTCGGCTGACGCGACCTCGAAGCCTAACAAGGTCTGAGCAAAGACCTGCTCAGGCGCGTTCGCGCGAAGGACCTGATAGAGCACGCGGATGGTGACGTTGCAGGCGGCCGCGGCGTCGGGCCGCCCGCAGTGCTCGCGGGCCTCTCGCCCAGCGAGCGCTGCGTCGATCTGTTTGGCGTCTTCGGCAACCTCATCTCGCAGGCCGCCTGCCAGCAACTGGGACCGCAGGACCTGAAGCTGCGGGCTGGTGAGCTGAGGCTGACTGCTGTTGGCGAGGGCTGCGGGAGCGGGCCAGCCCAGCTTGAAGCCGAGCGCGGCGGCACGGCTGAAGGCGGGCGTCATCATCACTTCCAGATACTGTTCGTTTTGGGCGGCTGCCCGCGTTGCCACCTCATCGAGCCAGTCCGCATCATGGTTCTTCAACCCTCCGAAGCGGTCGAAGGTGTCGAAGAACTGATCGTGCCCGGTGCGGCCGGGTGTCGACACAAACCCGCGCATGGAGAACGAGTCGACCAGGGCATCGTACAAGTGCTGGTTGGCGAGGACCCCTGCTGCTGGGACGGTGGGCGGAACGCAACTTGCTGCCTCGGAACCGCGCACCAGCGTGAGCGCAACTGGATTGACGCACATGCGGTCTTCCGCGGCTTCGCGCAGAAAGGTCTCGGCGTACACGGCTCCGGAGAGATGCATATGCAGGTCAGCGCCTTTCGGCATCCTTTCAAGAAACGCATGAAGGGCAAGCGCGCTTTCCCGCGCGCGCTCCATAGCCTGCGAGGCTTTCTGCTCTGACGGCGAGAGGGCGAGCGTATGGCTCACGGACTGGCAGGCAGCAGCGAGCGCGCCGGCGGCCAGGCAGAATCCAGCTACAAGGCGACGAGAGCTTGAACCTCTTGAACGAAGCATGTTCGACCTTCCTGGCCCACGTGAGAGGCGGAGAATCAAGGATACGTGCCCTTCCGGACTGGCAGGCTCGTTGCCGGGCCAACGAGGGCAACCTGCAGGATCGGCTACACTTTTGCGAGGGCCGCTATTTCCATTATCAAGCTAACGAATCCATCTTCGCTTGCCGCATTGCTTTGTTGTCTGTGTCTGGTTTCCGCGCTTGGTGCGGAGCAGGAGAAGCCACCACTCCAGGCGGTGGACGCTCTGGGTGCGGCGATCTTCTCGCATACGGCGTCAACCGGCATGGTGGTTGTGGTGGTCCGCGATCGTGACGTGACCATGCAGAGCTTCGGGCAGACCGCTCCAGGGAGCGGTCAACGGCCCGATCCCAACTCGCTGGTGCGGCTCTGCTCGATCACCAAGATTCTGACAACCGACCTGTTTGTAAAGCTGGCGCAGTCGCCCTATCCGGGCCAGCTTGCGGTAACGCTGGATGCACCACTGCAACGCTTTGCGACCGCGAACGTGCAGGTTCCGAGCCGAACGGTGCGAGGGCCGGGAACGCGGCCTCTGACGCTTGGCGACCTTGCCACGCACACCGGAGGTCTGCCGCGCGAGATTGCCTATCCGGCCGCTGATGCAGCGCATTTCACCTTTCCTGACAGGGCGTTTCGATGGGCCTGGCTTCCTACGTTTCGGCTGAGAACCTCTCCAGGCACGGCGGCTCACTACTCGAACGTTGGCTTCGATCTGCTGGGCGATGCGCTGGAGACGGCGGCTGGCCGGACCTATGCCCAGATGTTTCAGGAGCGAACGGCGGCGCCGCTTGGGCTGCACGACACAACGCTAACCCCTTCAGCGGTGCAATGTGCGCGACTGCTTCAAGGCGGCAGGAACGAGGGTCCGTGCACGGATACGCAAGCCGCGGCGGGATCGGGCGGTATGTACTCGACGCCGGCTGACATGGCGCGCGTGCTGCAGTACCTGCTGGCCACGCCAGGCTTTCCCGCACGGCAGGATGCTGCCGCGCAGGCGATCTATCTGCAGCCGTCGGAGCTGCGCAGCGTTCAGGGCCTGGACCATGCCGGGCCGCCGACCGGGCTGGGACTTGGCTGGGTGCGTTTAGGCATGCCGGATGATCCGGGGATGATCCTGCAAAAGACGGGCGGCGGGGCGGGATTCCTGACATATATCGCCCTGGACCAGGCCCGCCATATCGGCATCTTTGTCGCCGCCACGGAGGGCCGCCAGTCGAACCACGCCAACCTCTTCCGTGAGGCCAACGACCTGCTGCTATACCTGGCGGGGCTGCCGCCGACGCCTGCAGAGCCGGGAGAAAAGGTGACGATAGAGAAAAGAGCTTCGGCGAGCGTTGCTGCCGGCATGAGACGCCACGCGGCCGGAGTCGCGGGCAAGCGGCGGCCTTCCCTGACGGCATCGAGCCGGAAAGCCCAGGCGCAGCGACGGCGAGGCGTTCGCACGGCGGGTCGCTGACGCGGTTGATTCTTTGTTGCGGCCGTCAGGGAGGCTGCTGTCCCTTCAGGGCGATGGTCCTCATGCACGATAGGCGACGGAAGTCGTTGTTGCGGGTTTTGCCTGGCTTCTGTAAGGTAAAGGGCGAGATGACTTTCTTCTTTAGCCCGTCGTTTACGTTCCGCTACTGGCGTACGGTAGCGGCCTCGGCGGGGTAGGGTCCTCTGAACGGTTTGTAAAGCTTCAGACGATGCAATGCTTCGAGACGAGCCGCAACCTATCCTCAGGTGCGGCTTTTGTGTTTGCGGTAAAGGAGATTTGACGATGGCGGCTTTGGTTGAGAGTCCGGTAAGCACAGCGATGGCGGGACGATTCGGGGTCTATGGAGGGCGTTACGTTCCGGAGACGCTGATGGCGGCTCTTGAGGAACTGGAGGCGGCGTATGCGGAGGCTGAGGCTGATGCGAGCTTCCATAAGGAACTGGATGGGCTACTGCATCACTACTGCGGGCGGCCGACTCCGCTTTACTTTGCCAAGCGGCTGAGCGAGACGACGGGCGGAGCGCGGATTTATTTGAAGAGAGAAGACCTGCTGCATACGGGGGCGCACAAGATCAACAACGCGCTGGGGCAGGGACTGCTGGCGCGGCGGATGGGCAAGCAGAGGATCATCGCAGAGACCGGAGCGGGGCAGCACGGGGTGGCGACGGCGACGGTCTGCGCGCTGCTGGGGCTGGATTGCGTGATCTACATGGGTGAGGAGGATATGCGGCGGCAGGAGCTGAACGTGTACCGGATGCGCCTGCTGGGGGCGGAGGTGCGCGGAGTTGGGTCGGGGTCTGCGACGCTGAAAGACGCGATCAACGAGGCGATGCGGGACTGGGTGACGAACGTGCGGACGACCTATTACATTCTAGGGTCGGCGCTGGGGGCGCATCCGTATCCCACGATGGTGCGGAACTTTCATCGGGTGATCTCGATCGAGGCGCGGCGGCAGTTTCTTTCCGAAGTGGGGAAACTGCCGGATGCTGTGGTGGCTTGTGTTGGTGGAGGGTCGAACG
>CAXUNW010000064.1:0-12861 GCA_964252505.1 uncultured Acidobacteriaceae bacterium | reverse complement strand
GAGTTCACGGTGATCCTGAAGGATGCCGGGGCAAACAAGATCAGCACGATCAAGGCTGTGCGTGAAGTTACGGCGCTGGGGTTGAAAGAAGCCAAGGATCTGGTTGATGGCGCACCGAAGCCCTTGAAGGAGAACATTTCAAAGGACGATGCGGCGGCGATTGCGAAGAAGTTCGACGGAATCGCAACGGTCGAGATCAAGTAAGCTTACCTGCTCTTGCACACCGAAGCGAAACGCGGTATTCTCTTTCATGGAGAGACTGCGTTTCGCGTCGGCGTGCAAGCGGCACGGTCGGGTCGCGGAATTAGCCAGTTTGCAGGAGGCCTCTCAGCTCGTGCGGCTGGCAGGCGGCAGTTGAAGAGCGAACGAACACTCATCTTTTGCAGTATCCGGCTCATCCCAGAAGTAGTGGGCTAGGGGGCCGGCCACTATGCGCCTCGAGCGGCGGAGGCGCATAGTGAAGTGGAGTCAGCGAGCGGCGAACTTGGGGCAGGGCGAGCCTCAAAGAGTGGCAAGCATTTCCAGTAAAGTGATTACTTCAACTTGTGGTGTTCTATCGCGCTCGCGGGTCGTGGCCTATGCGAGCGCATTGCCGTCTTTCGAGCACATCTGCCACTGGGTGCCGCCCACCCATAGTTGACGTGTCTTTGATGTAGGCGTCAGTGTCTTTCTGCAGCGGTTCGGCCCAGTAGCAGTTGCAGCGATGTTTGAAGCATGTTTGATCAACGGTTCAGTTTTGGACCAGGCAGTGTAGTGACAGTATGCGCACGGGGGCCGCACCGAGGGTGGCCTGACCCGACACAAGGCGCAATGGAAGTAACCCGGAGTGGCTATCTATGTGCCCTCCACCCCTTGCCCGCGAGATAACGCGTTGAGCGACGAGCAGGGGCCTCGGAAGTGAAGTTTCAGGAGAAAGCATGCCCAGCGAAATGCGCGCGATCCGCAGCCGTCTCGATTTTTCTAAGATTCCCACCTCTATCCAGATTCCAAACCTTATTGAGGTTCAGCGTCGGAGCTACGAGCGCTTTCTGCAGATGGACAAGCTGCCTCAGGAGCGCGAGGACAATGGCCTGCAGTCTGTCTTTACATCGGTATTTCCGATCACAGACTTTAGAAACGTCTCCGAACTAGAGTTTGTCGATTTTTCGATTGGCAACTGGGAGTGCAAGTGCGGCTACCTGAAGGGGCTGAACCACCTGCGCACGGCGTGCACCAATTGCGGGCACATGGTGATAACGGACCCTTTTCATCCCGGCGATGTGCTTTGCAACTTCTGCGGAACATACAACAAGAACACGCCGGATTTCTGCACCAAGTGCGGCGACCCGGTGGGATTGCAGTTGAAGTACGACCAGGCTGAATGCGAAGAGCGGGGCATGACGTACTCCGCGCCTCTTAAGGTGACGATCCGGCTGAAGATCTACGACAAAGACCCGGAAACGGGCGTCAAGAGCCTGCGCGACATGAAGGAGCAGGAGGTATTTTTCGGCGATATTCCGCTGATGAGCCAGAACGGCACTTTTATTGTGAACGGGACCGAGCGCGTCATCGTGTCGCAGCTCCATCGTTCCCCGGGTGTGTTCTTTGAGACGGCGAATAACCGCAGCTACTTCCTGGGCAAGATCATTCCCTACCGGGGATCGTGGGTGGAGTTCGAGTACGACCAGAAGAACACGTTGTACGTGCGAATCGATCGCAAGCGCAAGTTCCTGGGAACTATCTTTTTGCGAGCGCTTGGTCTGCGGACGGATGAGGAGATCCTTAAGACGTTCTACACGGTCGATACGATCCAGGTCGTCGAAGGCAAGCTGAAGTGGAATGTTGCCGCGGATGGGGCACTGACGAATCTTCTTGGGACTCGCTCGGCAGTTGCTGTGGCGGCGGGTGGTGCAGACATTACCGTAGCGGGCCGGAAGATCTCGGCGTCGGTGTTAAAGAATCTGCGGGCTCAAAAGATCGAGTCGATTGACGTCGAGACGAGCGAGTTTGATGGCGCGATGTCGGCGTCCGACGTGGTTGATATGGCAACCGGGGAGCTGCTCTACGAGGCGAACCAGGAGCTGACGGCGGACAAGCTTCACAAGATTCTTCAGTCGGGCGTGGCGAGCTTTGAGGTGTTCTTCCCCGAGCGTGATGACGTGGGAAACATCATTACAAACACCTTGCGCCGCGACTCGGTGCGGAAGCCGGAAGAGGCGCTGATCGAGATCTACCGGAAGCTGCGTCCGGGCGATCCACCGACGCTGGACACCGCGACAGCTTTGTTCGAAGGCATGTTTTTCGATCCGCGCAAGTACGACTTCTCGCGGGTTGGCCGGCTGAAGTTCAACATCAAGCTGTACGAGGATCAGGATCCTTCGGGTCTTGACAAGCGAACCCTGACCCCGGAGGACTTCTACGGGACGATTCGCTATCTTTTGAAGCTGCGCAAGAACATCGGCGTGGTGGATGACATTGACCACCTTGGAAACCGGCGCGTGCGTGCGGTCGGCGAGTTGATGGAGAACCAGTTCCGCATCGGCCTGGTGCGTATGGAGAGGGCGATCAAGGAAAAGATGAGCGTGTATCAGGAGATGTCGACGGCGATGCCGCATGACCTGATCAACGCGAAGCCGGTGATGGCCGCCATCCGCGAATTTTTCGGATCTTCGCAGCTCTCGCAGTTCATGGATCAGACGAATCCGCTGTCGGAGATTACGCACAAGCGTCGGCTTTCCGCGCTTGGGCCTGGTGGTCTATCGCGGGAGCGTGCAGGCTTTGAGGTGCGCGACGTGCATCCGACGCACTATGGACGTATCTGCCCGATTGAGACGCCGGAAGGTCCGAACATCGGGCTCATCTCCTCGCTGTCCTGCTTTGCGCGCATCAACGAATACGGATTCATCGAGAGCCCATACCGCCGCGTGAAGGATGGCGTGGTGCTGGACTACGTCGCTGTCTCGAACGCGGGCGAATCGGGTCTACGTCAGGGAGACTATCTCGAGATCGCGGAATCGCGCGCGATGAATGAAAAGCTGAAGGCTGAAGGCAAGCGCACGATGGACTTGGAGCCGTTCAGCTTCTATCTGTCCGCGTGGGAGGAAGACCGCCACACGATCGCGCAGGCCAATATCGAGCTCGATGAGAGGTTGAACATCGTGCAAGACATTGTGGATGCGCGGCGCCAGGGGAACTTTGTGCTGGTCTCGAAGGCCGACGTGGATTACGTGGATGTTTCACCAAAGCAGCTTGTTTCGGTGGCCGCGTCGCTGGTTCCGTTCCTGGAGCACGACGATGCGAACCGTGCGCTGATGGGCGCGAACATGCAGCGGCAGTCTGTGCCGTTGCTGGTGGCGGAAGCGCCTTTTGTCGGAACTGGTATGGAGGGTGTGACGGCGCGCGATTCAGGTGCCGTGATCCTGGCCAAGCGCAATGGGATCGTTGATTCGGTCGATTCCGAACGCATCATTGTGCGTGTGGAAGGCGAGCATCATCCGACGCAGCTCTCGCGTGAGGTTGGATCGGACATTTATCAGCTGACGAAGTTCAAGCGATCGAACCAGAACACCTGCATTAATCAGAAGCCGATCGTTCGCAAGGGCGACCGCGTGCTGAAGGGACAAGTGATTGCGGATGGCCCATGCACGGAGCAAGGCGAGTTGGGGCTTGGCCGCAACGTACTGGTGGCCTTTATGCCGTGGCGTGGATACAACTTCGAGGATGCGATTTTGATCTCGGAGAAGCTTGTTCGTGAGGATTACTACACCTCGATTCACATCGAGGAGTTCGAGATCGAGGCGCGCGATACGAAGCTTGGGCCGGAAGAGATTACGCGGGACATTCCGAACGTTTCAGAGCATGCTTTGCGTGATCTTGACGAATCGGGCATTATCCGCATCGGCGCGAAGATCGGTCATAACGACATCCTCGTCGGCAAGGTGACGCCGAAGGGCGAGACGCAGTTGACTCCGGAAGAGAAGCTGCTACGGGCGATCTTCGGCGAGAAGGCCGGGGATGTTCGTGACGCGTCGCTGACGTGCCCTCCGGGCATCGAAGGGACCGTGGTCGACGTACGCATCTTCTCGCGTAAGGGCCAGGAGAAAGATGACCGCGCCCGGCAGATCGAACAGGAGATGGTTGAAAAGCTGGAGCGGAATCTTGCGGACGAGATCCGGATTTTGACCGATGAACGATTAAAGCGTCTGGAGGCGATCCTTGGTTCGCGCGAAGTGCTGGCGGACCTGCATGACGAACGGACGAACAAGCGTCTGCTCTCCAAGGGTGACGTGCTTGACCGGGACATGATCGAGCTGATCTCGACGCGCAACCTGAAGCGCATCCGCTTTGCGGATAAAGATCCGCGGGTGAATGAGCAGATTGACGAGATCGAGGAGATGACTTCGCGGCAGATTGATGTGCTGCGCAAGATCACGAACGAGAAGATCGGCAAGATGCAGAAGGGTGATGAGCTTTCGCCCGGCGTCATCAAGATGGTGAAGGTTTACATTGCGATGAAGCGCAAGCTCTCGGTCGGGGACAAGATGGCCGGACGGCATGGCAACAAGGGCGTGATCGCGCGCATTTTGCCCGAGGAGGATATGCCTTACCTTCCGGATGGAACGCCGGTGGAGATCGTCCTGAACCCCCTGGGCGTGCCTTCGCGTATGAACGTCGGGCAGATCCTGGAGACGCATCTTGGCTGGGCAGCGCATACGCTGGGCAAGCAGGTTGCCGAGGCTGCAGCGCAGATGGAGTCAGCCAACGAGGTGCGTGAGTTGTTCAAGGCGCGCTTCGCGGGTACGGCTGCGTTGAACCAGTTGCTGGACCTCGACGACGAGCAGACGATGCGGGTGGCTGCGGGCATGAAGCGCGGCATCTGGTTCGGCACGGCGGTGTTTGATGGCGCACGTGAGACTGAGATCAAAGCGCTGTTGAAGGCGGCTGGATTGCCAAGCTCGGGCAAGACGCAACTGCATGACGGGATGCTCGGCGATGAGTTCGAGCAGCCGGCGACGGTTGGATACATCTATATGCTGAAGCTGTCGCACCTTGTGGACGACAAGATCCACGCGCGGTCGATCGGACCGTACTCGCTCATCACCCAGCAGCCGCTGGGAGGTAAAGCTCAGTTTGGCGGACAGCGATTTGGCGAGATGGAGGTCTGGGCGCTTGAAGCATACGGCGCAGCCTACATTTTGCAGGAGCTGTTGACGGCCAAGTCGGACGATGTCTTTGGGCGTACGAAGATCTACGAGGCCATCGTGAAGGGTGAGGCGGCGATCGAGCCGGGTGTTCCCGAGTCGTTCAATGTACTCATCCGCGAGTTGCAGTCGCTGTGCCTGGATGTGGAACTGATCAAGCAGGCGGATCAGAAAAAGGTTCCGCTTCCGCAGATTGCCGCGGCCGACTAACGCCGCACGTACGACCCTGCATCGCCTGTGCGGTATGGATCTCCTGAATGAGGCAAACGCTCAACGTTCAACGAGATCCTCCGCGCGGGCGAGCACCGAATAGAAGCAGGCATCGGAGTTGACCAGCCGCTGCCCGGCAGAAGTAAAGCAGACGCAAACCGCAGCCCAATGCTGCCACCCGGAGACCGACCTATGTTTCGCTCCAGCCCTTTTGAACTGACCGGCCCAATCGCCGACTTCGATGCTATTAAGATTCAGCTTGCCAGCCCCGAGAAGATTCGCTCGTGGTCGCATGGTGAGGTTACCAAGCCGGAGACTATCAACTACCGCACCTTCAAGCCGGAGCGCGATGGGCTTTTTTGCGCACGGATCTTTGGACCGATCACCGATTGGGAATGTTTGTGCGGCAAGTACAAGCGCATGAAGCACCGCGGCGTGATCTGCGACAAATGCGGCGTGGAGGTGACACTCTCGAAGGTTCGGCGCGAGCGGCTCGGACATATTGAGCTGGCTTCGCCCTGCTCGCACGTGTGGTTCTTCAAAGGGCTGCCCTCGCGCATCGGCCATCTTCTCGATATCTCGCTGCGTGAGTTGGAGGCGGTGCTTTACTTTGAATCCTACGTGGTCGTCGACCCGGGCGATGCTCCGGTGAAGGAACGCGAGGTCATCAAGGACGAGACCAAGTTCCGGGAGTTGGATCAGCAGTACCGGCCTTCGGGCTTCAAGGCCATGATGGGCGCGGAGGCGATCAAGGAGTTGCTGAAGCGTGTCGAGATTCAGGAGCTCTCGATCGAGTTGCGCGAGCGGATGAAGACCGAGACCTCGCTGCAGAAGAAGCTGAAGTACTCGAAGCGCCTGAAGATTGTCGAGGCCTTCCGGAAGTCGGACAATCTTCCGCAATGGATGATCCTGGACGTGATTCCGGTGATCCCGCCTGAACTGCGTCCGCTGGTTCCGCTTGATGGTGGCCGATTCGCGACATCTGACTTGAATGATCTTTACCGGCGCGTTATCAACCGCAACAACCGGTTGAAGAAGCTGATGGATCTGCATGCGCCTGAGGTAATCGTGCGCAATGAGAAGCGGATGCTGCAGGAGGCGGTGGATGCGCTGTTCGACAACGGGCGGCGCGGCCGTGTGTTGCGCGGGGCGAACAACCGTCCGTTGAAGTCGCTTTCGGACACGCTAAAGGGCAAGCAGGGCCGCTTCCGGCAGAACCTGCTGGGCAAGCGCGTGGACTACTCGGGCCGTTCGGTCATCGTGGTCGGGCCAGAACTAAAGCTGCACCAGTGTGGATTACCGAAGAAGATGGCGCTTGAGCTCTTCAAGCCGTTCATCTATCACCGTCTTGAGCAGACGGGGCACTGCACGACCATCAAGCAGGCGAAAGAGATGGTCGAGATGCAGGAACCGATCGTCTGGGACATTCTGGAAGAGGTGATCAAGGATCACCCGGTGCTGCTGAACCGCGCGCCGACGCTGCATCGCCTGGGAATTCAGGCGTTCGAGCCGGTGCTGGTGGAAGGTAAGGCGATCAAGATTCATCCGCTCGTCTGCACTGCCTTCAATGCAGATTTCGACGGTGATCAGATGGCCGTGCATATTCCGCTCTCGCCTGAGGCTCAGATTGAGGCGTCGGTGCTGATGCTGGCTTCGCACAACATCCTCTCGCCGGCGAGTGGACAGCCGATCACGGTGCCGACCCAGGATCTGGTGCTTGGGCTGTACTACCTGACGAAGGCGAAGGTCGGGGCGAAGGGGGAAGGGCGAGTGTTCGCGAACATTGAAGAGGTGTTCATGGCGCTTGAGGCAAAGGCCGTGGAGACGCTGACGCCGATTCGTCTTCGTTACAGCGGGCAGGTGCTCGATATGACGACGGCCTATGACGATCAGGACCTCACCCACACGGAGGCGGTCGAGTTCAACAAGCAGTTCATCTCGACGACTGTTGGGCGAGCGATTCTGAACGACGCGCTGCCGGAGGGAATGCCTTACGTCAACGGCCTTTTGAAGAAGAAAGGCATCGGCCAGCTCATCAACTACCTCTACCTGAACCTTGGGCTGGAGACCACGGTGAAGGCACTGGATCGCATCAAGGACCTCGGGTTCACGTATGCGACCAAGTCCGGACTTTCGGTTGGACTGGATGACATGGTCATTCCAGACTCGAAGTACACCGTTGTCGGCGATGCCGAGAAGCAGGTTATCAACGTACAGCAGCAGTATCTGGACGGCGCGATCACGAACGGCGAGCGTAACAACAAGGTCATTCAGCTATGGTCTTCGGTGACGGAGCGGGTTGCCGATGAGATGTTCGGCAACATGAAGAAGGCCGACAAGGAAGGTGCCATGAATCCGATTTACATCATGGCCGATTCCGGTGCGCGTGGTTCAAAGCAGCAGATTCGTCAGCTTTCCGGAATGCGGGGATTGATGGCGAAGCCGTCGGGCGAAATTATTGAGACGCCGATCACAGCCAACTTCCGTGAGGGGCTGACGGTGTTGCAGTACTTCATCTCCACGCACGGTGCCCGTAAGGGCCTGGCAGATACGGCGTTGAAGACGGCGGATTCCGGCTACCTGACGCGGCGCCTGGTCGATGTGGCGCAGGATGTCATCATCTCGCATGATGATTGCGGAACGGTGGAAGGCATCTACGTTATGCCGATCATCGAAGCGGGCGAGACGATCGAGCCGCTACGGGATCGGATCATCGGGCGTGTGTCGCTTGAAAAGCTGAAGGACTTTGAAGGCAAGACGATCGTCGAGATCAACCAGGAGATCGACGAGGACCGTGCCTCTGCAGTGCAGGCTGCGGGTATCGAGAAGGTGAAGATCCGTTCGGTATTGACATGCGAGTCGAAGCGCGGCTGCTGCATTCTTTGCTATGGGCGCAATCTTGGGTCGGGCAAGATGGTCGAGATGGGCGAGGCGGTCGGTGTGATCGCGGCGCAGTCGATCGGCGAGCCGGGCACCCAGTTGACGATGCGGACCTTCCACATCGGCGGAACGGCTTCGCGAGTGTCAGATGCCTCGCATCTTGAGGCGAAGAATACCGGGTCAGTTCGCTTCATCAACCTGGTGACGGTACGTGCGAAGTCGGGCGACCTGGTGGCGATGAACCGTAACGGTTCGATTGCCGTGATCGACGACAAGGGACGTGAGAAGGAGCGCTATGCGATCGTCTACGGCGCCAAGCTGAAGGTCGAAGACGGAGCGCAGGTGACCCAAGGTTCGGTGCTGGGCGAGTGGGATCCATACACTTTCTCTGTGCTGACCGAGATTGCGGGTACGGTGCAGTTCAAGGATCTGCAGGAAGGCGTGACATTGAACGAAGAGGTGGATGAAGTGACGGGCCTTTCTCGTCTCGTTGTCGCCGATTCGTCTGACGAGAAGCGACAGCCAGCGATCATCATCAAGTCCGCGCAGGGTAACAAGCGGTACCTGATGCCGTCGCGAGCTCACCTTATGGTGCAGGACGGAGATGAGCTCTTCCCAGGCGATGTGCTGGCGAAGATCCCTCGCGAGACCACCCGCACCAAGGACATCACCGGCGGTCTACCTCGGGTTGTGGAGTTGTTTGAGGCTCGCAAGCCGCGCGACCCGGCGATCATCTCCAAGATTGACGGAGTTGTGCGCTTCGGCGAGGTCTCGAAGGGACAGCGGAAGGTGTACGTCACGGCGGATAACGGACAGGAAGAAGAGTACTCGGTTCCGCGCGGGGTGTATGTCAACGTGCAGGAAGGCGAGCGCCTTCGCGCCGGTGATGCCCTAATCGACGGACCGCGCAGCCCGCATGATGTGCTGGAAGTGCTTGGTGAGCGTGCGGTGCAGACATACCTGGTGAATGAGATCCAGGAGGTCTACCGGTTGCAGGGCGTGACGATCTCGGATAAGCACATCGAGACGATCGTGCGGCAGATGCTGCGCTGGGTCAAGGTCGAGGAGGTTGGCGATACAACGTTCCTGGTCGACCAGCAGACCGACCGCTTCCGGTTCAACGCGGAGAACCAGCGGGTGCTGATGACCGGCGGACGTCCAGCGATTGGGCGCTCGCTGCTGCTCGGCATTACCAAAGCGTCACTCTCAACCGACAGCTTTATCTCGGCGGCGAGCTTCCAGGAGACAACGCGTGTGTTGACCGAGGCTTCAATCAACGGCTCGATTGATACGCTTCGGGGTTTGAAGGAGAACGTCATCGTCGGTCGGCTTATCCCTGCCGGAACGGGCATGGAGTACTACCGCAACGTCCAGCTCTCACCGGAGTTGGAGGAAGCCGCGGCGCAGGTGCAGCAGGAGGTTACTGCGGCCATTGAAGCCGAGGAGCGGGAGTTGGAGCAGATGCGCATGGAAGGCGAGCAGGAAGAGATGGCAGCCGAGTAGTTCGACTGATTGTTCCTGGAAGCTAAAGTGCATAACGGGTGGACTCGAAAGGGTCCGCCCGTTTGTCATATGTCATCTGCGGTCATGCGATGGATGCGGAGCGCCCATACGCTGATTGCAGAGAAGGCGACGTTACCAGCGGGAAAATATGGACATGGCGCAAGGAAGTTAGCTTGCGGCAAGGCAGAGCAGGGTGAGAATCTATTTGGAGTGAGCGATCTTATGACAGGTTATGCCCCGCGGGTGAGTGTAGTGGTGCCCTGCTTCAACGAGGAACAGGGGCTCGCAACGTGCCATGAGCGGTTGACGCAGGTTCTGGCGCAGACGGGAGATCCTTATGAGATTGTTTATGTCGACGATGGCTCAAAGGATGCGACGGGCTTGATCCTGAAGGCACTTCACGCAGCGGATCCGCATGTTGTGGTGGTTCGGCTGTCGCGCAACTTTGGACATCAGCCTGCTGTCTCCGCGGGTCTAGAGGTTGTTCGGGGCGAGGCCACGGTGATTATCGACTCTGACCTGCAAGATCCTCCGGAGGTCATTCCGCAGATGCTGGAACTCTGGCGTGAAGGCTACCAGGTGGTATACGGGGTCCGTGCGTCCCGCGAAGGGGAGACGTCGTCGAAGCTCTGGACCGCCAAGTTGTTCTATCGCGTTATCAATGGACTATCCGACATCGACATTCCGTTAGATACGGGCGATTTTCGTCTGATCGACCGGGTGGTGGTGGAGGCGTTTCGAAGGATGCCGGAGCGTCACCGGCTGCTGCGTGGGATGTCGACATGGATCGGCTTCAACCAGGTGGGTCTGCCATATCATCGGGCTCGTCGTCACGCCGGCGAAACCAAGTACCCGCTGCGCAAGATGATCGCTCTTGCGTTGGACGGGATCGTGTCGTTCTCGGTGGTGCCGCTGCGATTCGTGACGCTTGTCGGGTTTATATCCGCTCTGCTGGCTTTTTCTGGAATTGCCTACACCCTGGGGATCCGCCTTTTTACTCATGCCTGGGTGCGGGGATGGGCGATGTCGTTTATCGGCATGTTGCTGATGGCTGGGGTGCAACTGGTTTGCCTGGGCATCCTCGGCGAATACATTGGACGGATCTACACGGAGTCGAAGCAGCGTCCGCTCTTCCTTGTCCGAGAGACGCTTCGTACCTCTCAACCCGCAGAGCCGCCAGTACAAGGGGTTGAAGCCGGAGGTACAAGCGCATTTGCTAATCCCCTTGTGACTTCTGCTGCTACGGTAGGCTATGCACAAAAGTAGCTCGTTTGAATCTTCCAGCAATAGCCGGCTCTATGTTGCGTTGCTGACGCTTATTGTGGGGTCCTACTGCGCGTGGGTGCTTTCGCTTCCACTCTTTCCGACGCAGGACGGGCCGGTGCACCTGTATTTCGTGCATGTTCTCCGTGAGCTGCTTACCGGTCACGGAAGCTTTTACCAGCAGTACTATTACATACGCCATATCCTGCCGCCTTACTCGCTTTACTACTACACACTGTTGCTGCTGTCCTCCTTTCTGCCTATTTTGGTGGCAGATAAGGTAGTAATTTGCCTTTATTTCATCTCATTCGCTTTTGGTTTTCGCTACCTTGCCAAGGCTGTTGGGCGGGATGGGGAACTGATGGCCCTTCCAGCAAGCCTGCTTCTGCTGAACTGGCCGCTCGGCATGGGTTTCGTAAATTTTTGCCTTTCGACCTCACTCGGATTCTGGGCACTTGGTCTTTGGTGTCGGGCGCTTGGCCGTGACGATACGAAGCGTAAGGTCGGCTTTGTGGTGATGGCTTACGTCATCATGCTGACTCATCCGGTTCCGTTGCTCGCAGTTCTAGGGTTTTGCGGTGTAGAACTTTGCATCCGCCTTGTACGTTTTCGCAGAAGCCGCCCAAAGCCCGGATCGGACTTTGTGCCGGCCGGGTGGAGTCGCGATCTGGTGTATGTGATTGCCGCTGCGGGAACGCTGGCCTATGTGAAGCTTTTTACCGCGGCGCACGTGCTGCAGCCGAACGAGGGATCTACGGGAACGTATTGGAGCAGACAGCTCTCGAACTTAAAGGCGTTTGTTTTACTGCACAGCCTAAGTCCCTTCACGGGGCGCACGGTCGCCGACGCGGTCTATCGGTTCTCCTTGTACGCTCTGCTGCTCGTGGCTATGGGTCTGGCGATCCGCAACCTGCGGCAGGCGATGCGTCGTGGCTCCTGGAGCGTCGCCGACACCTGGACACTTGTGAGTTTGGGTTTCACGCTGGGTTTCCCGTTCATCACGCCTGATCTGAATAACTCCGCGTATTTTGCGGCGCGTCTGGTGTTCTACATCTGGATATGCGCTCTGGTAGCGGCCAGTGGCGCACGGATTGAGCGTGCAGTCGTCCGAGGAGTGATTGCGGGTGGTTCTGTCGCGCTTACAGCCCTAATTCTCATCATGGCACATCAGCGGATTGGTCCGATCGCCCGAGATACTGCTCAGATTGAGCAGATGGCTGGGATCAAAGCTCACAGCGTCGGACTTTTTCTGGATGACCCCAACTACGAGGTCTCGCCCGTGATCTCGTACGATCCGTATTTCTGGAACGGGGCCAGGATGTTTCGCCGGACCGACTCTGTGATGTACAACACGCCATGGTTGAATTTGCCGATTATCCCCCTGGGGCCTCGGCCGCTTCTTCCCAGCGATCGTCTCGGCTCGGTTCCGCTGGAAGGCCCAAAGATTCTGCGGAGGGAGCTAACAGGATCGCCGGAAGACCGGGAGTTTGTGCTGTCGCATGTGGATACTGCGATTGTGAGTGGGGGTATTAATACGGCGAGCAAGGGGCCGGACGTGCTGCTGAGAGAAGATCCGGTGGGTTCGCACCAGTGGCGCTGCACGATGGAGGGCCGATACTCTGTGTGCGGGGTGCGCTGAGGCGAGAAGGGAGACGATGGCAAACCGATACGGGGAAGCGGCGTTGAAGGCTGCGAAGATGGACACCTACGGGAAGGCGATGACTCCCCAGGCACGATGGGAGCAAGCGGTGAACGAGGTCTATCCGACAACGCCTGTCGGGCGGAAGAAGGCTGCGCCGCGGCTGGCATTTATTGGGCTCTGCGA